>PBRN01000160.1 GCA_002725955.1 Pseudobdellovibrionaceae bacterium | reverse complement strand
TGCTGCTGTTGATTTCAGTGCTGCTGTTGATTTCAGTGCTGCTGTTGATTTCAGTGCTGCTGTTGATTTCATTTTCATACTGTTGCTCTAATTGAACAGGTTCTGGACTTGATCTTATCCATGGTTGTGCTTGCGTTCTCTCGATTGATTTTTCAGGAATTCTTTTTACGCCGAGATCATAGTCTATTTGTGTATGCCTATAACTTGGTTCGACCCATAGTTGCTCTGATGTATCTTGCTCCTGCATAATATCGGCTTGCACCGCCATGGTCAGAAGCAAATTGATAGATAGAAATGTGAAAGACTTAATCATAAGCATGGAACTTCCTGAGCTGAAACCTCGATCCTGCATTATTTAATCTAAGCAAAGAGTAGGCCATTCCTGTCTTTGTTTAAGTTATGGCTATTATTGACATTATTGGTTTTTGAGAGTGAGTCTACTGTAATGGTTGATACAATCGTATACAAAATATACAGAGATGCATTTAGGTCAAATAATATTGATTTGATTAGTTCTTTTGGTGTGCAAGTTATAATGGATAGCCATCATTCATCCATTGTTTAAATACGTCTCGATCAATCTTTTGCGGTAAACCGTTTGGAGGCATCGGGCTGCTGGTATCATTGATTCGCGTGTTGGTTCTGGTTGCAGCCTTTTTAACTTGATCATATGTTTCTAGAACAGGCAGTGCTGAACCATTATTACTATGACATCCTAAACAATTCTGATCTATGAATGGTTTTACCTCGAGAGCAAACTTTATTTGAGATGCATCTGATTGAGCAGTTTGATCTGTTTTTCTGCCATATAGAATTTCAGTAATGAAACCAAGTTCAATACCCGCTGGTTGAAGGTTGGCAGCAAGATCGAGATAGATCTGTCCTTTAGCAGTAAGCTGCTCTCCTTTAATGATAAAGTCTTCATTATTTTTATACACGATAGTTGTAATTGAAAGATCCTGTACTTCAGTTTGCTGACCATTACCCAATTCTAATGAGATCCTATAATCGCATTGAGGTGATAGATTTAGTGAGATGCTGCCTGTTTCTGTCCACAGTCCAACCTTTTCCACTCTTTGTGATTCTGGGCAGTCGGTATTTTTTGTCCAAGCAGTGATATGCCATATGTTTAGTATTTGTTTGATGTCAGATACTTCTGAGGCCAATGCAGTGCGGTCAGGAAGGCGATAGCTTACCCTAGCGTCGGTATCCGCTGCACCATCCTCCAGGTTGTTTGCCTGATAATACTGTCTTGGGCTGGTCGCTGGTGTGCCACAAGCATTAAACAACAAGAACAAAAGGGTTACCTTAAGTTGCAAGTTATGTCCTCCTAGAAAATTCAACAAGGACATCGGATTGTCATGTTTATTCTTAAATAGAAATTTTAAGACACCAAAATTATTAGGAAAATGGCGCTTTATTTTTCTGTAGGATCTCAGGTTAGTGGAAGCGCGAGTAATTTTAGCGTTCGATATTTTTACAGCAACGAAACCCTAAATGATAATTGTGATGGCTTTTTTTGTGAAGCACTTTGGTTCCATGCCAGTAGGGAGCTCTCCATCGGCAGTAATCTTGGTGTGCGTATATTTTGTCGAAAACAAACCAACTGCCTTTCATTTCGGTAACACCTAGCACTTGTTTATTGTTACTCGCCATTTGGGTCCGAGTTAAAGGTAAATTCATATGTTCAGCAGCATTACCGTGTTGATCATAGACTTCTAACTGACTTTTACATTTTGGAAAAGAACCCGCTGGAAAGGTGTTAGAACCACATTTTTGCCAGTTACCCCCGTTACAGCCTCGAGATTTAGATCCCCCAGTTGCGCATTGACCCTTTTGCCATTTTTTTCCCATAGCCCAAGTTTTTTCATTTTTTTTATTATGGGCTAGACGCCTTCTTTTCACAATATTTGCATCTGTGGGTTTGCCTAATGAGAAGTCGTAATCAGGTGCCAAGAGTCGNCCTTCACATNCACCTTCCCATTCGTGTGCATCGCAAATTCTTTTNCCCATGGCNTTGCATATTTCAGNNGCTTCTTTNGCTCTTACCCATACTATNGGGTATTCGCAAGGNTGGTTAGGAAATTCAAATTGATCAATACATGTTGTAGCGTCTGNTATTNTTTCTTTNTTNGGGTTATATANTGGNGCCATATAGGNGGCGCCACAGATTTTTTCAAACTTTGGATTATCNTAGCTTACATTAAGCTTTTTCAATTTATTTTGGCACTNTTGCCTTGTCATAGGGTGTTTGGTCGGCNTAGGGTTNCCTTGGCCTATCCAGCGGCTGTTTTTAATTAATTTCTGGGCTTCGGGGGTAAGTTTTCCTAACCAAGATTCTTCAGTGTGGGCAGCTTTTTTTCCGAGAGCTTGACTACCTAAACAACAAGATATAATCCAGGTGAAAATAATCCAGGTTCGCAATGGATCTCCCCCTAATCGGCTATTTTTATTTCCTCAATTTCAACGATTGGTCCAGCCATACAAATGCCAGCCATACCGTCGGCTTGTTTATATTTTATTTTAACCTTTAAGCCGTCGATTTGAAAGGAGTCATCTAGATTGAGGGGTTGCACTCTTGCAACTGAGCCATCAGGCTTGGTTGTTTCGATCAACCATTTGCAGCCGTCAAGGCCCTGCGCATCAATAACTTTAGCTTCGATGTGAGCAAGGTCGCCATTTAGTGAGTCCGTGGGGACTTTTCCGTCATCGCTTTTCTCACTATTGTCTTGAAATAGCGTGCAGCTGCTAAATATTAGGCCGCAAAAAATAGCGTTCATTAGTTTTGACATTTTTAGCACTCCGTATATTTGTATTAGATACATGGTGCCATATTCTTAAAATTTTTCCTTCTTTAAGAATATGGCTTGGTATTTATCACGCTCCAATCAGACTACCACCGCATACCCTGATAATATTACCAGTGACTCCACTGCAACCTGGGCTTGCTAGGAATGTAATAGTTTCTGAAATATCTTGAGGGAGGCCACCCTGTGACACATTGGACAGTCTTCTTCCTGCTTCTCGTGTGATGAATGGAATAGCTGCAGTCATTCTTGTTTCAATAAACCCAGGAGCTACAGCATTCACTGTAATGCCCTTTTTGGCCAGAGTAGGTGCTATAGCTTGCACATAGCCAATAATACCCGACTTCGAAGCAGCATAATTGGTTTGCCCAAAGTTTCCCGCAATACCTGCTATTGATGATAAACAAACCATTCGGCCATTTTCATTAAGTATTGCTTTTTCTATTAGTTCATTAGTTAGGCGAATGACCGCTGATAGATTTATGTTTATAGTCAGGTCCCATACTTCCTGCTTCATTTTTCCTAGGGTTTTGTCTCTGGTAATACCTGCATTGTGTATGACAATGTCAACACTACCAGTGGTCTCTTTTATAAACTTGGCTATGTGCTCAGCTGCATCCGCATGGCTTAAATCGTATAATAGAGGAATTCCCTTGAAAGCGCCTATCGATTCGTTAAGAGTTTCTTCGTCTTCAGGGCGATCAAGACAGATGACCTTAGCGCCTTCCTCAGCAAGCTTAGCTGCTGTGGTAGCTCCAATCCCCCTCGCTGCGCCTGTCACTAGAGCTACTTTGCCAGCTAACGGTTTTTCGAATGGTATCTCTGTTGGAGCGGTTACTGATTTATTCACATTGAATACTTGTCCTGAAATAAATGCAGAACGTTTAGATAGAATAAATTGAAGTATAGGGTTAATGCGGTCTTCAGCACCAGTTTCCACATATACTACTTGTGCTGTACCTCCTTTTTTACCAATTTCCTTAGCTACACTTCTAACAAACCCTTCAAGAGCATGGGCTGCAGCAGCTGCTGCCGGTGCCTTATGTTCGTTAACAGGGCGTCCAATAACCACTATTCGACCGCATTTTCCTAATGATCTAATGCGAGGATGAAAGAATTTATACATGCTTGTAAGAGCATCCGGATGATCTATGGAAGTAGCATCAAATACTAACCCATCGACTTTATCGCAGGAATCCTCTTCTTCAAGCACGAAAAGTGAATCATCCCACTTTTTTTGTGGGCCTTGAAAAAGAGATAATGTTTCTGGTGAAGGGTTCGTAAGGTATACATTGGCTCCCGAGGGGGCGAGGCTCTCAGCTAAACATTGGTCCAAATGGCCAGCCCCTCCGACTAGAATATTCTTTGCTCCGAGAGGTAGTGTCGTCCATGGACCTTCAGCTCTTTGTAGTTCCTGAGGTAGGCTAACGCCTAAGTTGCCAATAATTTTTCGAGTTGCCGTGTTTTTTCCAAGTTTAATTAAAAAGTCGCTCATCAACTATTTCCTTAATTAGATTTATATTCATAAGAACCGACCAAAGCAGCTAAGTGCCCAGGGGCATTACCCACATAGACATTATTGCCTTCTACGAAGACTCCAACTTCAGCTGGTAATTTTAGTGGTCGTGTGAATCTGCATGAAAACTTATGTAGATTTTCAGTACTACCTTCCCAAACATTATTTTTAAGGACTTCAAAGCTGCGTGCCATAGTTGAAAAACCATGATTGATTGGTGAAGCATGCCCAGCTGCTTTCGCCCACATAGGTACCCAATGAAGGGGATTAAAATCCCCTGTCAATACTGCAAACTCCCAACCGGCTGAACCTTTTAATTGGATTTGGCCGATTTCTTTTGCTTCTAGCGGAACCTTAGGCTTTTCTTTAGGCTTTTTTTCTCCCTTATTTTTCTTTTTAACTTTTAAGGGGATTAATGATGACTGTGTAATTTCTATTGATTTCGGTGCGGAAGCTGTTCCTGTAAAGATCTTTTGTTCAATAATGATCATATTCTCTTTACGATTGAAACCTGATAGAGAAGCATTTACTACTAGTGCTTCATTTTGTGGAATGGGCTGATTGATTACCATTTCACAGCCACCATTGAGAATCTTAGTTAAATCCCAAGGTATACCTTGAAGGGTCTTACTTAATGTTGGTACGCACCACTGGGGAAAAAAATGAGGTGGCACTTCGTTAGTATAGTCCTCTGGTTCACCCCCGATATGCCTTACAAAGTCCCTAATTAAAAAGCGATGGCGCGGTGGTATTGTGTCTTCCACCGCTTCACTTGGAATCGCAGGACTAAAGTCCATATCGGTTTTTTTCATTGCTGACAAAGCTGCTTTACCGATTGTAGCTAAGCAGCCGAACTGATGTCTAATGTGCAAAATTGGTACCGACATATAATCTTCCTTATAAACTAGCTTCTTGAGATGAGGTGAAATCTGAAACTTCTTTATTTAATCGCGATAGCAAATGTTTACCAGAATTAGTGATGCGGAAATAATTACCTTGAACCCTAGCCTCCGCTCGTTCTAGAAAACGCTCAAGAACATCCCTTCTTTCGGGGTGGCGGGTTGTTTGGTCCAGTAGGATTTCACAGACAAATTCATCAGTCATGATTTGAGTTAAACGCTCTGCGTGCAGCATTGCAGGGGCAAAATCGGTTTTAGGATTCCAATTTTTTAACAGGCTTTCACTCCAGGCATGCATTGGTTTGCCTTTAATGCTCTTCACTTTGCCAACAGCGACTTTAGTAATAAGGTGGCGTGCGGCAGAACAAGAATGGTATTGAATTCTTGCGACTCGGCGTTTGAGAGAGTCGGTGGCGGTAACACTTTGAGTTTTGGCTTTCGCCATACGTGTGGCAAACTCAGTTGGTTTTTTCATCACTTCCATTAGAGTGTCTTTCATTGCCATTAAGGCTTGAATTTGACTAGTTCCCTCGTAAATTGGGAAAACCAGTGCATCTCTTAATAGTTTTTCGGCATCATATTCTTTGGTGTAGCCAACCCCGCCGTGAATTTGAATGTTATTACGAGCGTGTTCGACAGCTTTTTCTGCAGCATAATATTTTAGTAGCGGAGTTGCTTTTCGGGATTTNTCTTTATGCTTTTTTTGTCGTTTGAGCAATTGCTTGCCTTCAGCCGACTCTGGNTCTACTGATAGCAACNTAACACTTATCTTGTGTATCATCTCCTCATGGAAGCATGAATAAACTGCCATNGCTCTTATCGCNTGAGCATCAGTNTCCATCTCTTCNAGATAGTCTGCTATCATTTCATGCTGATCGAGGGTTTTACCCATTGAAGGTCNCTCTTTAGCATAGCTTGTAGCCATGCGTTTTGCNGCNTCAATNAGTCCAAGGCATTCAAAACCAACCCCTATCCTGGCATTGTTCATTAGCAGGAGCATATACTTGAANCCTTCACCCTGNTGNCCAATGAGCATGCCNGGTGTTTTTTCATAGTTAATAGTGATAGTNGCAGANCCCGAATGGCCAAGTTTATGTTCCATACCTGTGAACTTAGCGAGCCATTTCTTTTTTCCAGACTTATCGATTTCCCAGGCAGGTACTAGGAATAATGAAAGACCTTTTAAGCCGGCAAAATCATCGGATTCGTCGGTNTTTTCAGTTTTAGCAATAACAATATGATACTTGCCATGTCCTGAAGTAATAAAAATTTTCTGGCCAGTGATTAACCAGTTTCCATTGCGATCTTGTTCTGCTTTAGTCCTNANTTTTGCCATGTCGCTNCCAGCATCAGGTTCNGTAATATCCATGGAACCCCAGGCATCACCTCGNCCAATTTCTTCNACGACATCTTTAAACCTTGTTTTTTCAAGCTTCGGTGGCGTGCCAGCTACTGTGGTTGTTCCTTCCATAATGGAATAGACTAAGAGTGCCATAGCGATACCGCCATGAAAGCTATGATGAGCCATGATTGATACGTCTGCTCGCGCCATAAGTTCAGAATTAATCATATATGCCATTACCGGAGCATTCATGCCCATAAGTTCTCTCGGTAGGCACATGCCATGCAACTCCAGCTCTTTAATCTGCTTGAATATATTNTCTAATACCTCAGGGAAAATAACTTCGCCGTCTTTAAAGCTTAACCCAGTGGCATCGATTTCTTTTGCTTTGGGNGCAATAGTATTAGCCGAGAATTCGCCGACTAGGTTGAAAATATCTTTATAAAAGCTTACTGCTTCATCAGTACTCTTGAAATGCTCTGAATCTTTTAATTCTCCTTCTGTGAACGCAACAAGTGATTCCCAGTCAATTTCCTTATTTATGTAGAATTGCAAATCTTGGTTATCTTCAAAATAGTTTGCCATATTCATCTCTCCTCGTTGTTTTTNTCCTGCTTAACTTGACTCTTTACTTTTTCTCTATGTGAGGCTGCTTGGTTACTAATGAGTGTTCNCCTCTCTGATTAGCCAAAAGTTCCAGTATTTCAAGTAGGCTAAGCATTTTGTTACAGCCCAGCTTGCTTTGCGGTGGATAACGCAAGTTTCTGTTCTTAACCTTTCAGCTACGGATNATAAGCCAATATTNCGCATAGGCTCACCTAATCACTGTNCTCACCCGTTCTTTTNTGTCTGCTTACCTAGAAATTCCGCGGTTATTTAAGCAGATGTTTGCCNTTAGTTCAAATATTCATCTCATCCAAACGATTTAATTAAGTTCGCAGGTTAACAATGTTTAATATGAANTTTTTTTAATAGTTCTATAGTATTAATGCGATTGATATTGTTGTTGCATAGTATAANAATGCAGGCTATAGAAGGCTATTGTCGTTTCTAAGGAGGGGTCTTTATGACACTACAAGGNCAATGGCTCCTGATGGGTCTTCTGCTGATAGGAGGCTGTGGTACCAGGCAAGCTGCTGATTCATTTAAATTCCCATTGGCAGCCGATGTAGAAGGGCTGACTGGTAGTTATGTTCAGGAAGACAATCGGTTGGTAAAAATCCTTATCGATCTTGACCAGCGAGTACAGACTAACTTGACNATTGATTTAGGAGAAGCNGGCGATGGCACTCGTTTAACGCCGATTTTTCCCCAGAGGT
The DNA here is from genome assembly GCA_002725955.1 of Pseudobdellovibrionaceae bacterium. GTDB lineage: Bacteria > Bdellovibrionota_B > Oligoflexia > Oligoflexales > Oligoflexaceae. The sequence continues at coordinate 8,399 of PBRN01000160.1, read as the reverse complement.
TGGTTTATTTTGAAAACCTGAAGTCTTATAAAACAACCGGATATTTTAATCTGCCGGGTTCTAATTTNAGNAATGTTGAGCTCAAAGCNGATTCTTATCAGGACGGTCAAAAGCTTGATATTTCATTGATTGTTGAAGTNAAGGATAGTGACTTTCCGGATAATTCAACTGAAAGCTTTTGGATGCGNTGTCNTCCAAGGCCAAGGCCACCTAGGCCTGTTCCCGANAGGCCGGATAGACCTTGTCCAGAATGTGAGTCNAGAACTCTGACTTGGACTTATCACTTCATTCGTAATAATCAGTGATCGNANTATCTCAATGAAAAGCAAATNACTNNTGATNCTTCCGGATNTCTTAGATTTCTTTTTTTGGTATATAGTTNCACTGGATTTTGGCTCCAGGTGGTAAGCTTGTCTTCGGTATGACTAGTGTATTGCCTTCAAGGATAAAGTCCTCCGTAATATTATCATCTATATAAACTTGGAATTCNGCATCTTGCTCNAGTATGCCNGGCACTTCAAAGATATTTTGATAGCCTTTGATCCAAGAATAAGACACTTTTATTTTACTCATATCATCACTTTCNCAAGTAAAGTTTAGTTTAAACATCCCNTTNTCTTCATCGGGCTTTACTGTATGACTATCAAAACAAGTTTTTGCATCTTTGTCGGCTAGAATCATTAGGCTNCCGGTATCGGGCTTATGAGCCAATGTAACTTCAAANCTACGTTGATTTTCATCAAAGCTGTATTTGTATCGGACGGTCACATCTCTATCATTNCTCACATCTTCAGGGTTAAAAATAGCAAGGTTTTCTCTAAGTTCTANAGGAATAAAGTCTCCNGTCTTAGTATCATATGCGTCTATTTTTTCNACCCTATCATACTCAACACTATCCAATGGATATGAAGTCACTCGATCTCCCAGCTTTTCAAAAGTGATAGTAAGGAGTTCCTCGTCTCTTGGGGCTGTAACTAGCGTTACTTGCTTTAGATCACCGTCGACACTTTCTATCTCCACTTGACTGCCGTTAATTGCAGCGCCAACATCACCGCCAGATCTATATTCACCGAGTATATAGAATGTGCGTGGCAGATTATCATTTTTACGGAAAGTAACATCGATATTTGAACTGAGGGGTGGTTGCTCCGTAAAGCTAATTTGTTTGTCAATGTTTTGCCATTCCCATTGAGCTTTAGGAATGGAAGTCCCATTTATTTTCACTTCAACGGTTTCTGGATCAATGGAAGTATCTTCAGGTAGAGCAAAAGTGGATCGTATTGGTATGATTTCGTGCTTATAATCTATAGTAACACTTGTAGCATCTTGAACACGTGTAGCTGATATTGTAATTAAGTTATCTTCGCTATCATATTGCCAGTCTTCAGTGACTTCTACNCCATCAACNGTGACTGAAATAGAGTTGATATCAGGTTCAAAGTTCAGGGGAAACCTGAGNGTAATAGTGTCTTTTACATCTTGAGAAATGATAGATAAGAGNTCNCTGTAGTCGCTTTGGCATATTTCGGTGTATTGGCCTCCTGTGTCTTCAACTAANTTTATATACTCTGAAGGATATTGATCCGTATACCCNCCTGAGTCTTCGCANGCAGGGTTNTCTTCTAAAAGNAATAAACCATAAACAGCAGTATCATCTGGTATGTCTGCATTTTCAGTTAAATANGTTGAATTTTGCCAAGGAGAACCATCACAGCCGTTGGCTCCATTGGGGTTGTCTTCTGTTCGTGCTTCCCCAAGAGCGCCACTACCGCAATTTTTTTCGTCTGTAACAATCAGTACTGCCGTTTTTGCTCCAGCTCTTTTCCAGTCTTGATCTAAGGTTGGCGATGGATAGGTNGCTCCGGGGGCTTCACAACCATTGGTNAGAGCTTCCACTGACATTTTTATGCCGCGTTCGACTGGATTGCCAGTATCTTTTATTTGAATAAGGTCTTGGTAATCAAGTATGGCTTGNGCTTGGTTGNTTTCAAATTGGCTTCNATCTACTCTATTTACTTTGTTAGTGCCACTTGTTTCGCGCAAGCATGGATTATCCGTTGTTACTACAGTNATTTGCCAGTTGGTATTTTCAATATCATTGAGTAGNTTCACCATCCTAGCGCCGAGCTGTGACTGAAAGCTTTTCATGGTTCCAGAGTTATCCATCACAATAAGTAGATCAAATAGTCCTGCTTCCTTTACAGAAAAATTTTGNGTCATGTCGTCGTTACTATAAAANCCTTGGGTAAATGACTCAGTAAGAATGGGGCGACTGATTTGTTGTTTAACCTCAAAAGAAGGACTACCTTTCACTAATGATATGTTTTGNTCGATAGCTCCGAAGCCCGTGTCAATAGATGTTTCTTTTAACTGTGGCTTTCCAGCCCACCATGTCCAGCTCTTAGCCGCAGTTAAGTCTGCTTCTTTTTGAATGGGATCTTGAATAGAGAACTGATTATGCTTGGTAAACTTTATTTTCGGTTGACCNCAGCTNACTATNACNAAGATGCNGAATAACTTAATGCAGCTAAAANTTTTGCAAGTAGAAAACTGTTTCATAANTAAAGCCTTTTTTTACTCGATTCTCTAAGAGCAACTAAGGGTATTTCTCCTGCCCCTTATGCAGAGGTGTCGGAGTGTTTATGGTGGAAATTGAGATATTGNCGATACAATTTTTTTTACATNGCGGGAATCGGCTNTNTNTAGANCGAGGCNGCTAATATTATAGGAAAATAAAAATGANTGCTTTTATTAACTATTACAGNTTCTTTAAGGGCTAAAGTTCTNGGTTCTGAAAANCCGAACATCGTTGGAAGAACACTTATATATCTAATTGAAATGACTGTATTTCAAATTAAAGTTCNACTGNACTGGAAATTAGTGATTGAGATAAATAAAAATTATCTATTTTTTCCTTTCTTTTTTNTTTCATGANCTNGATCGAACCTAAAATGAACCATGATTTGGTTGTTACTCCTTTTTTCTGCCTGTAAGATGTTGAGAAATAAAGGTCAATTTAAGTTATTTTCTGACCTGATCACTCAGGAATCTATCAAATGAGGCTATTTCAGTCGTNCATTTGTATTATCTAGGGGGGAATCATGGGTAGAAGGTTTTTTATGGAAAAATGGCTGTTGCTATTTTTACTGCTGCTCCCTCATCAGAGTAAGGGTGCAGATGTNGCTCTTTTCGAGCTCGATATGGGATTTGATGAGGCGGCCTGGGTTGATTTCTCTGAAGCATTGTTATTTGTNNGAGATGGCGAAACTATGATTGCCTCAGCTGATCTCAGTGAGATTACTGTCTCTGAGTTCAGCCAGAAAACTAGGGTCAGTGGTATTGTGCGGTTAGCTGTCGAAGACATTGGGGGGCGTGGTCTCAGCCCTTTGNTGATGGCTATTGATATGAATGGNAATGGTCAAGTTGATCTTGGTGAGCCTAAGATTAATGAGAAACTGAAGGATTCGGGAANNTCCATGTTGGATGAAGCNCCAAAAACGACNGTTATTCATGCNTGGCCTAGGTTATGTGAATGNGGAGGTCGTCCCGAACTTTGCAGNACAGCAGTAACATANTCAGTCAGTATTGTTAGTGCGCAAACTGGTGCGAGAGTTTGGGGNTCGGAGTTTATAAATACTATCGTAGATAATACNTGTTTTTTTAGNGCCGAGATTGGCAAGAGAATACCTTTNCCTCCAGAGCTTCAAACGTGGGATCCATCNGAACTTCGCNTNAAGTTAGAGTCANCGGATAATCAGGANTTACTTCCTTTTTATTCAATATTGAATTCAGGCAAAATGGGNCCGCGGGGTTACCCNGGGCCAAGAGGAGAGNGNGGAGAAAAAGGTGACCCCGGTCCGCGGGGCAACCAAGGGCTTCCNGGAGTTAAGGGAGACGCAGGTAATCCNGGTCCAAAAGGAGANCANGGTGATACTGGCCCNCAAGGTCCGAGAGGGCCNGTTGGGGTTCGCGGTCCGAAAGGTTTGCAGGGTGATGTCGGTGCTCCNGGAGAACCCGGACCTCAAGGGCCTCGAGGTGCNACTGGTGCTCANGGAACNCGNGGTGAAAAAGGTGATCCNGGNCCTCGTGGTAATAACGGAGCNGCCGGTCCNCANGGGCCGGCNGGTATNGCCGGNCCAGAAGGTCCAGTNGGCCCNCGNGGTAATAANGGTCCCAGAGGGCCTAAAGGCTTAAAGGGTGATGCNGGTGTAAAAGGTGATAGAGGTTTGACTGGTGACCCTGGTCCTGAGGGTATTCCNGGGAGGCAGGGAGCAGCCGGTCCTCAGGGANCTAAAGGAGATNCCGGNGAATCTGGCCCCGCTGGCCCTCAAGGTACTGCCGGTCCTGCTGGTCCTCGNGGTATTCAGGGGGAGACAGGTGAAGTNGGTCCAACTGGGCCTCGAGGNGAGGCTGGNAGTAAAGGTGATCCAGGTCCCAAGGGAGGGCGAGGTGAGCCAGGNGAAAANGGNGANCCAGGTGCGATCGGNCCAACNGGTGCTGCTGGTCCGCAAGGTGTNAAAGGAGATCAAGGTGATCCAGGTCCAGNAGGCGGTGCAGGACCGGCTGGTCCNCANGGTGATTCTGGTCCCGCAGGGGCGCAGGGTGATCCTGGGCCACCNGGTTTAAGGGGGCCCGCAGGTCCGGAAGGGGCGANTGGNCCTAAAGGTGATTCCGGNGCTCAAGGTGCAACAGGTCCAAAAGGAGATCGAGGTTTTGATGGTCCNGAAGGTCCNGCNGGACCNAAAGGCGATGCNGGTGAAAAAGGAGNAAAAGGANCTCGNGGTCCTCAGGGTTTAAAGGGGGAATCGGGNGCCAAAGGTGATCCTGGCCCAGNGGGTGNNGCNGGNCCAGAAGGGCCTTCTGGTCCTTCTGGTGAAAAAGGAGAAAANGGTGATCAGGGTATTGAAGGNCCNCGAGGNTTGCGGGGTGAAGCTGGCGCNCAAGGTTTNCCCGGNCCAGAAGGTCCTCAAGGNCCGAAGGGGGACCAAGGTATANCNGGGCCGAAAGGTGANGCTGGGGTAGCTGGNGTTGATGGNNCTCAAGGTGATATAGGTCCAGNCGGGCCTNNCGGANAGNAAGGNCCGCAAGGGCCAGTTGGTTTNACTGGAGAGCGCGGTTTGATAGGTCCTGCGGGGCCTGATGGTCCGNTTGGNCCCAAAGGNGATGCTGGTGAGCAAGGTCCAAAAGGTGATCAGGGTTTGCGGGGTGAANTCGGGCCGAGAGGTGATGTTGGCCCNAGAGGTGAGCAAGGTTTACAGGGTCCAAGAGGAGATGCNGGTGAGACTGGNGCTCANGGGCTGCAGGGTGAAGAAGGAGCTCAAGGNTTGCCNGGTCCTCGGGGAGCTCGAGGAGAGACTGGTGCCAAAGGTGACAAAGGCGAAAGAGGTTTTCCTGGTCTGGAAGGCCCTCCCGGAGTGGAGGGACCTCAAGGAGGGCAGGGCCCAAGAGGAGCAAGAGGTCCTAAAGGTGAAGCCGGCCCAGTGGGAGATCCTGGAGTTGCAGGACCTGAAGGTCCTGCAGGACCAGCAGGTCCGAAAGGAGATCAGGGTACTATAGGTCCAGTGGGCACGCAGGGAGAAAAAGGTCCGGCAGGACCAGCAGGTCTGAAAGGAGATCAAGGACCCCCAGGTCTTGATGGTGCGGATGGTCCGCAGGGACCTACGGGTGAAGCAGGCCCTGATGGCGCTCAAGGGGCAGCTGGTCCTGTTGGTCCGGCAGGTTCAAAAGGAGACAAAGGGGACGGTGGCCCTCAGGGTCCTATGGGTGATGCAGGTCCTAAAGGTGATCCTGGACCCAAAGGAGATGAGGGTTTACCTGGCTCTACAGGAGCTGCCGGTCCAGCAGGACCACCGGGTCCTAAGGGCGAAAAAGGTTTGAGAGGAGAGCAGGGGGAAACTGGCGCTAGAGGCCCTACGGGATCAGCTGGTGCGCCGGGCCCGAAAGGTGATATTGGTCCTAAAGGTGATCCTGGAGCTGTAGGCCCTATTGGTCCTAAAGGTGATTCAGGAATACAGGGTGCTCGGGGTGTACAAGGCCTTAAGGGGGATGCAGGAGCTCAGGGTTTGACTGGAGCTGATGGTGCTCAAGGTCCAAAAGGAGATCAAGGTTTAATCGGTCCTGAAGGTCCACTTGGTCCAAAAGGTGAAACAGGAAGTCTAGGTCCTCAAGGTGTGAGAGGCCCCAAAGGGGAGGTTGGACCAAGAGGAAATAACGGGAGTCAGGGTGATGTTGGGCCAGCTGGCCCGAGTGGACCACGGGGAGAGGCAGGAGCTAAAGGTGAACAGGGTGAATCTGGTCTAAAAGGTGAACAGGGCCCGGTAGGTCCTGTGGGAGCTGTTGGGCCGGCTGGGCCACAAGGTGGCGAAGGTCCTCAGGGTGCTCAGGGAGAGAAAGGCTTGACTGGTGATGCTGGAGCCGCTGGGCCGGAAGGCCCTCGTGGTTCTGTTGGTGCGGTTGGACCTCGTGGTGAAGATGGTGCCAGAGGCGCTGAAGGTTTGCCGGGACCCAAAGGTGATACCGGTGTGCAAGGTGCAGGAGGTCCTGCTGGGCCTGCAGGAGAACGTGGGCCTGCAGGCGATGTTGGGTCGCAGGGACCTGCAGGAGAGTCCGGTCCTCAAGGTATTCAGGGTGCTCAGGGTGAGCAGGGGCTTACCGGAGAGCAGGGTGTTCCTGGAGAAACTGGGGCAGTTGGCCCTGCTGGTGCTCAGGGACCTGAAGGTGCTAGAGGTCCAGCGGGACCCGCTGGACCGAAAGGCGATAAAGGTGAATTGGGAGATAGCGGCCCTCAAGGCCAGCAAGGCCCTGCTGGGGCTCGAGGTGCTGAAGGTCCTCAGGGTCCTCAAGGTTTACCTGGAATTGCTGGTGAAAGAGGTGAAGAAGGTCCTGCAGGTGCAGCAGGTGCAGCAGGTGCAGCAGGTGCAGCAGGACCTCGTGGTGAAAGTGGACAAAAAGGGGCAGATGGTGCACCTGGACCTGCAGGGCCAAAAGGCGAATTAGGCCCTCAAGGTAGTGCTGGTCCTCGCGGGGAGAATGGAGCTCGCGGCCCTGCGGGTCCTAAGGGCGATCAGGGAGAAAAAGGCGATCAAGGTCCTCGTGGTCCTCGCGGAGAGAATGGTGCTCGTGGTCCGGCAGGTCCAACTTCTGATTTGTTGACGAATGGTTCTGGTCCATGTGGTGAGCAGCCAGAGCCTTTGTGCGTCAAAGATGGTTTGATATTCCTCGCAGGTGTGTGGTTGCAGCCGGCAACTTCGGTTCGGCTATCTGCAACAAAAAGGCGATTGTCTATTGTTTTGGGTGATGAACTTAATAAATGGGTTTCTCGGGGGACTATTGATAATCAATCTATCACTAAAATAACGGGCACAGTTTTGGATCAAAATGGGGTATTGTGGAACGTAAACGTGGGGCCATTTCTTCAGGTGCGGGTTATGAATGGTAAACTTCAGACTCGTGTTGCAGATAAAACATTGCTGAATGGGGAAATGCGTATTGAGATCCATCATGAGGGCGATAGAAAAAAAATAGTTTCATTTACTAAGGAGATGTAATGATTCAGGGTCGCATCGTACTGACTAAACTATGTCATTTATTGATATGGTCTATGGGGTTCATCCTTTTACCTAATTTTGCCTTGGCTGGAGCAAATTATAAGATAGATATTACTTTTCGATCTGTGGTGGATTTTCTTCCTGGGGAAGTAGCAGGGTTGGCTGGTGGCAGCAATTGGAAAGCTGTTGATCCGGCTCTATGGGACTTCTCGATGATAGAAGTATCACAACAAGATGGCGCTACCCGTTGGTTTGGAACTGCGGCCTATACTGCTAGTACTAAACGTAAGCCGGTATTAGTGTTTGATATTAACCAAAACTCAAAAGAGGATAATCAGGATATTAAGCTGATGCCGGCAGCGATACCTGAAGGTCATGTCAATAGCTGGGCGCCGGGGACAGTCTTCTTTATTCAGGGGTCTTGCCAATGTGCGGGACAGTCTAACCTGTGTACCGTAGGCCGATATTATGACATCAGCATTGTAGATCGGAACTCAGGGCAGAACCTCTGGGGGCCGGAAAATCACTTAGCGATTATGGAAAATACCTGCTCTTTTACAGTTGTCTTGGGGAAAGAAAAGAGTTTGGATTCAAGTATTTTTGATCGCCCCTGGAACTCTCTCGGAGTTAAATTGGAATATGCTAACTATTCGCAAGTAGTTGGGGTTTGGATTTCTAAAGGCACTGCTGGTCCGCAGGGAGAACAAGGGCCTCCTGGCCAGCAAGGAGAGCAAGGTGAACAAGGGGAGCAAGGGGAGCAAGGGGAGCAAGGGGAGCAAGGGGAGCAAGGACTGCCAGGTGAACAGGGAGAGCAAGGTATTCCGGGTGAACAAGGTGAGCAAGGACTTCCGG
>PBRN01000159.1 GCA_002725955.1 Pseudobdellovibrionaceae bacterium | reverse complement strand
CCTTCGCCAGTTTCCTGACCTTCGCCAGTTTCCTGACCTTCGCCAGTTTCCTGGTTTGCAGCTAATTTTGTAAGATAAGGTTTAAAACCTTCATCACCTAACCAATACTGAATAAGATAACCAACACCCCGAGCAGTCAAAGTTGCACCGGACAAACCATCAACTTCATAGTCCTGGTTGGGATTACCTTCTATAACCGCTCCCTTTAAAACCCAGAGCTTCACGTTCCCGTCTTCACCATAGATTTTCTTACCAGGCCAAATAGCTTTCCAATCGGGATTATCAATCTCGCCACCCAACCCAGGAGTTTCAGCATGAGCATAGAAACTCAAACCTTTAACAAAAGTAGCTGTTGGATCGACCGAAACGAAACCAATCATGGTAGACCACAGCCCCTTACCACGGACCGGTAAGATCACTTGGTTCAATCCATCCTGATCATTAACTAAATAAACCAAAGACTGCTTTGGCCTTCGTTTAATCCTAGCAACATCCTTCTTCATGGGAATTGCCACACCTGCCTGATCATCAGAAGCTGCCTTTTTATAATCAAAGGTAGCTGGATCTGCTGAATCAACATAATCGCCTGTAGCGATATCAACGACCTTTACGGAAATTTTTTCATCATAAATTTGATTAATTCTTTCCGGATCATCCAGAAGCCCTGCAACAGAAAGAATATTCTTTTTTACATCAAGCTTTATATTCTCTTCTTGGATAGGTCGTAGGTTCACTGCTGCCATAGAAACAACTACAGAGCAAACAATACAAAGACTAGATGCAATAACAAAAATTCCGCCCATACTATCTTTGTTCATATCGATCTCCCTACCGCACATCGTTGCATACGACGTTTAATATTGGCCTTCACCACATAATAATCGATTAGTGGAGCAAACACATTTCCGAACAAGATTGCCAACATCACACCCTCTGGAAAAGCGGGATTAATCGATCGCACCAGAATAGACATGACCCCAATTAACGCTCCATAGATATATCTACCTCTATTTGTCATGGCAGCAGAAACAGGATCGGTAGCCATAAAAACACAACCAAAGGCAAAGCCTCCCATAACTAAGTGCCATGCAGGACTAATCGAAAACATCGGGTTAGATCCTACTCCGTGGAGAAGCCAAGCAAGAGAACCTGCACCGACCACCATCCCAAGCATAACCCGCCAAGAACCAATTCCGGTAGCAATCAAAATAACTGCTCCCAATAGACAGGCTAGAGTAGAGGTTTCGCCCATTGAACCTTGCACCAACCCTAGAAAAGCATCTTGCCAACTAATCGCTGCAGCNAAAGCTTCCTGACCACCATTCGCAGCAATAGACAACGCTGTGGCACCAGAAAACCCATCAACCGCAGTCCACACAAAATCACCCGAAATTTGGGCTGGGTATGCAAAAAACAAAAAGGCTCTNGCGGTCAACGCAGGATTAAGAAAGTTTTTACCAACNCCTCCGAAGACTTCCTTGCCAATCACAACACCAAAGCTAATGCCAACAGCAACNTGCCACANCGGTATNGTNGNAGGCAAAGTCAGAGGAAAGAGCATGCCTGTTACCAAGAAGCCCTCATTTATTTCATGCCCCCGAACAGATGCGAAAAGCATTTCCCAAAAACCACCGGCTANTTGTGTCACAAGAAAAACCGGAAAAAAGTATAAAAANCCATAAACAAAATTGTGNATCACATTTTGCGAATCGAAACCAAGNCCCAAAGCCATAATGATATCAGCCCGCCAGCCTTCAGGACTAACACCCATTGATGCTATAGCCATGTTTGCCTGATACCCAGTATTGAACATTGCCATAAGGATACATGGGACTANCGCCACCGCCACAGTAATCATCAATCGCTTATTGTCTAAAGCATCTCTAACATGGGATGCTCCCTTACTAACCTCACCTGGTGTGTAAAGGAAGGTATCAAGAGCCTCATACACAGGATAGCCCTTTTCAAGCTTACCGCCCTTAACAAACAGCGGATGAGCTTTATCNAGTAAACCTCTAAGTGCNTTCATTAGCCGTCCTTTTCTATNGTAGTCAAACTCTGTCTCAATAATGGGCCATACTCAACTTTTCCGGGATCAACAAAGGTACATAGNGCTAAATCTTCTTCTTCCAGTTCAAGAGCACCCAGTTTAATGGCCTCATCTGTATCTTTTGTAACTAGAGATCTAAGTAAAAAGGTAGGTTCAAAATCTAATGGCATTACTTTTTCATAGCAGCCTACAGGAACCATAGCCCTGAGACTCCCGTGAGTAGTAGTATTAAAAGCAAACTTCTTACCAGGAANNAACTTAGANACAAACATATTCTTGACCGAAAACTTGTTAANGCCNGGCATATGCCATCCAAGAAATTCCCTNTCNCGNCCNTCTTCAAGCACAGAAACCTGNANATCAAATCGNCCNAAGTAAGCAAAAGGACCAGCGGCCTTCCGNCCAGATAAAACCGAACCACTAATAACNCGATTTTCCTGTTCTTNCAATAGACCTTGAGTCAAGTCAGANGTACTCGCACCTAATATTGTTTCTACTATCTTNGGNGATTTCACCGCAGGCCCGGCCACAGAGATCACNCGCTCGGGACTTAATTGGCCNGTTGTAAACAANCGGCCNATAGCAATGACTTCCTGATAATTAATAGACCATACAGTCTTATGCTCACTTACTGGGTCAAGGTAATGAATATGNGTACCNGCCAACCCTGANGGGTGTACNCCAGAAAATGACTCTAACTGCACATTATCCAAGGAAGAGGNNGGTATGCTTGCTCCATCTTTTGCNCAAACAAANACTTTTCCTTTTGTAAGNTTAGAAATTACNGTGAGACCATTTAAAAAGTCTTGCTCAGACTTATTAATAATCAAAGANGGATCAGCAGCCAANGGGTTGGAATCTATAGCCGTAACAAAGATNGAGTTCGGCTCACTATCAANAGCAGGGGTCTTGCTAAANGGTCTGGTCTTAAATGCNACCCAAGATCCNGANTGCACAAGATTGTCCTGAACTTGTTGACGAGACAGCCCTGGCAATTGCCCTACTTCNTAACTATCGAACTGTTCGGNATCATTNCCNGANACTGATATAACCACCGACTGAAGAACACGACGTTCTCCTCTATTNACNTCGGTGACCTGNCCAGATACAGGGGAAGTGAAACAAACNCCATCTTCTTTTTTNTTTATAAANAGAACNTGNCCCTTTTTGACATGGTCNCCTACCTTTACTTTCATGGTAGGCTTCATCCCCACATAATCNTCACCNATAACGGCTACACTTTTTATNTGCGGAGCNCCCTGAANAACCTGATCTGGCGCACCNGTGATNGGCAGATCAAGCCCTTTCTTNATTTTTATCATGGCTGAAGCCGTTTCCTTTCCTATGGAAAAACCATCTCGACACACTCATTCAGATAATACCAACCCCAAGTCTAACTTTTGGACACATTCTACGTGGAGGATGCTACTAATACCATAATTTTAAGATTTATCAAGGAGGGTTACAACCAACCTTTATTATCCCAAATGATACCAATAAAAAAANATANGGAAAAAACNATATTATTTAACAGATATCATTACTAAATATTTTNACNAGTTNTCTANATTAAAGNATTTTATATTTTCTTAAAAAANCCAAAACAAAACAATATTAACTAGCGGGTACATTAAAGGATGAAAATGTATACGAAATTACATTTTTTATTATATCCTGCCGATAGGCCATTAATGAAGAGGTAATTACAGAGGATTCCTTTATGGCCCTTAGCAATGCTCCCGTTGAAAAGAGAATATCTGTTAGAAGGGCCATCTTGGGCACAATCGGGGGTCTTTTCACTGACCAGCGAGGCAATAAGCTAACGGTTGTTGGGGTCGATGTGTCCGACTCTGGTATCGGGCTCTTGATCGATCCATGCCCCGAGCCTGGAACTTTAATAAGCTGGAAAATCAATAAGTTAAAGATTGAACTAAATCTCATTTGGTGTTTCGGCAGCCATGATTATCAGCACATTCCTGGAATGGAAAACATGAAACGTTGTGGCCTGATCTGTAGCAATAAAAAGATTAATTTAATTCAAATATTAGAAGCAGATCCCATGATAGAAGTCGAGGAGCCTTAAATCATTGACTATCCTGAAGGAAATCGTCGCTCACACCTCTAGAGTTGCCATAGTAGATCCTAATATGTCACTGGCATTGCCTATGCGCTCGGTACTTCTTGACCTAGGCTATCACTCAGTATCAATGCACAAGAGCTGGGAGCAGGTAATCAACTGGGAGGATCCCAAAAAAAGACCTACCTGGGTTATAGGATTATTGTCTAAGGACCAACCAATGAATGCCTTGGCTTTTCTTGAAGAATTCTACTTAAACGAGACGAACGACCAATGCAATGTTTCATTATTCCTTACAGATGAGGAACAAACCTGCGTTCCTACTGCATTCGAATTGGGATTGCTAAGTCATCATTCTATGGGTACTCAGGATGTAAATCATCTCCAGAATGAGATCAAAACCTTAATAGCAAATCTCATAGAATATCACTGTCACGGCACTGAAGTCGCATTTCAGTACCTCAGATCCTATCTGGTCAAAAATAAACACTGGGAGGATCTTGTAAAACTTCAAGAAAATATGCTGAATCAGTTTCCTGATAATCAAGATATGATTCTATATCTGGCTGAAGCATATTTTTTTAATGACCAGAAAAATCTCGGTAAAAAGATTCTAGAAGAAGCTAACTTTTTTGATGCTAAGCATACAAAAAAAATGGAATTCCTGTTCAAAGAATTTCTTGGCGCCAAAGTCGAAACAGAAAAACTCAGCTTTGCGAAAAAACATGGCGTATCAAATGCCATCCTCATTGATAACGATGAAAATAACCTAAATTTAATGAAGGAAATCATTACAGCTATAGGTTTTACAGACATCGAACTATTTACTGATAGTCAAAAGGCATGGAATCACCTTAAGAGTATTAAAGAGCCCGATTTGATCATCTCGGAATGGAACCTAGACAATATAACCGGTAAAACTTTGTTACAAAGAATTCGGTCTCACGGATTTCGCGTCGTTCCCATATTAGTAGCTACATCGCAAATACAAAAAAGTGATCGGATGGTCCTTACCGATTTAAACATACTACAGGTATTTAAGAAGCCGCTTGATAAAAAGCAACTAACGATGTCTATTGCTTTTCATATCAGACAATATTTTGAACCTACAGAAGCTAGAACTATAGAACGAAAAATAATCCGATTCCTTTCCCATGGCGATCATATGGAAGTCAAGAGTCTTTTCAAAAAGTACATAAATATGGAAACCATACCAACCCATCGGATAGAGTTTATAAAAGGGCTTAGCCTAACTATAGACCAAGAATATGATCTAGCCAGCGAATGTCTAATAAAATCAATCCAATCCTCTAAACATAGCTCAGTAGATGCCATGTCCCTATTAAGCGATGTCATGTTAAAAAAGTCCGACTATCAATCATCCATAGCGATGATGGAAAAGGTTATAAAAATATCCTCTGAAACCATCGAACACTATTGTAAATTGGCAGACATCCATTTACAAAATGAAGATCCCACTTCAGCATATGAATGCTTACAAAAGGCTGTAGAACTAGATTCTGACAATGACATTGTGGTCGAAAGCCTCATTAAACACTCCATTTATGTTGGCGACACCGAGCAAGCACAGCAACTACTCCAAAATTTTGCTTTTATTGATAAAGTAATTGGGTTTATGAACAACATTGCTGTTGTCATGTCGCAAAAAGGACGCTTTAAAACCGGAGTAAAAATGTATGAAAAGACACTCGATGCACTTTCTGTAAAATTCAAAAAGCATCGAGCCATCGTTTACTATAATCTTTCGCTTGCATGGTTAAGACAAGGTTTAATGACAACATCAAGAACTCATCTCGAATCTTGTATTCAAGAGGGACAGTCTCGTGTTTTTTCCAAAGCTGAAAAGCTACTGGAAAGACTGGTGGATGCTGAAAAGCGGGGTAAGACCATCAAGCTGAATTCAAATAACAACGAAAAAAGAAAAATGAAATTTATAGAAAGCAACGAGTCAAACAGAATTGCATTGCTAAACGATTCGACAGACCATGATGTTCACAATCTACTAAATCTTTTCAGAGAAACTAAGCGTTCAAAATTGGCTAACGATCTTCTTGAAGTAGATTCCAACGACGAAGGCCATGCTTCTTAATTGAAATTCAGGTGGCTTTTTTAAGTGCGGCTGTTAAGTTATCTATAATTGATTCCGGCTTGAATGGCTTTGCTAATATATTGGCAACTCTAAGCGTGGAGCAGGTTTTAACTAAATCCTTATCAATCTTCCCAGACATGACTACTACTTTGGTTTCTCGATTGAGCCTACTCATACGCATCTTCTTTATCAACTCAATCCCATCCATCATGTTACCCAAGTTGATATCAGTGATCATCACATGATAGTTTTCCGACTTAAGATATTCCATTGCCTGAAAACCATCACATGCTGTGGTAAGTTCAATTGGTGGCTGATTCAAGATAATTTTCAAAGTATCTCGAAAATCGAAATCATCCTCCACTAACAGTACTTTTACCAACGCACCCATCTGCACTCCAAAACTATTATATTTCTTAACTTTTACGGTTCAAAAGGGCCACTTCAGTTATTCATTTTCATCTTCAGAAAAATTCTTCGTTCATGCGAAAAATGAAAAATCATTTTGTTTCTGAAAGTTATTAGTCATCGACTCAATCCAAAGATCAAGCCAAAAACAACTACTTTTCATTAGGGTTTTCTTCGGTCTTTTGTCTATAAAGTTTACGAAAACAGTTGCCTCTATATCTTGGCATTGCTAAATATCTAAAAATACTAGAGCTATTTAGCAACTATTTTATTTTGGTATGATTTGGTAGTGCAAGAGAAAGATATGGGTCATGCAAGCCGTAGAAACTGGGCGTATCCTAACAAAAAACAAGAGACAACATATTTAAGACCGTCTTAATAAGTGCAGATCACCGGTTACAATCGAGATAGCACAGCAGCAGATAATAGAGCCAATCGAACATCAACAAGCAATCAATCCTGTCAACAAAGTATAGATCAAGCCAGAGTTAGTCATCACATGTCAAGTAGCTCAGATCAAATAAAGCAGCAACGTTTCACTTAAGAAATACGCACCAGAGTTTGGAAGGTATAAGCCATCGGATCAGAAAACGACTGCTCACTTTTCACAGAAAATGAACTAAAATCTACGTCTGGATAAAAAGTATCGCCTTCCACTTTTCTATGCACAGTAGTCATATATATACAATCGACCAGATCCATACTCTGCCGATATATTTCGCCACCGCCAATAATAAAAACTTCCTCTCCCCACTCATCTACCACTGATTCACAATATTCAATTGCTTCACCAAT
>PBRN01000005.1 GCA_002725955.1 Pseudobdellovibrionaceae bacterium | reverse complement strand
TACATATGTATCACCACGTAAAAATGTTAATGTTGGTATAATATTTCCATCCACATAAAATTTACTACCAGCACCAACTGTAACTGTCTTATTATGCGTTGTTGGTGTTTTACCATTTACTCTCAATATTTGTAATGTAGTATTTGCACCTGTAATATTATTTCCTGTTATTGTTCCTGTTGAAACTATATCATTCGCATTTATATCTTTTACTTTCAAATCGCTTTTACCTGCTAATACAACACCCGATGGATCCGCCTCACCATCTTCAGTTGTTTCACCTAATATGAAAGAATTTTGAATATCATCCCAACCCATAAACTGATTATTACCATGTCTTTTTACTAATATGCCCGATGAAACATTTGTATTCTCACTTGAACCAATTCCTCTATTCAAAACAATTACGTTATCGGATATATCCAAGTTATTAGTGTTAACATATGTTCTTGTTCCAGATACTGTCAAATCGCCTCTGATAATAGCATCACCAACAACATCTAATTTTTTATCCGGAACATTTGTTCCTATACCAACATAATTGGTTCCACTAACATTTCTTAAAACTAAACCATCATCCACATTTTGTGGTGTTTCATTATTCCACCATCTAACACCAAAATTAACTTTCGTATCGTTTGCGCTTGTATCTAAAGATACAGTTAAACCTATATTAGATGGATCTACTATTCTCATATATTCACCATTTGCGGTTGTCTTTGTAAGATGTAATGGAACATCAGGTGTTTGTGTCCCTAACCCAACTTTTCCTGTTGTATCTACTGTTATCGCTTTAATACTGTTTGCTGCTATAGAAAATGGATGTGCTGATGTTGTTCCTATTTCTGGATTTGTAGATGTTGTTGTTTTTACACTACTAACACTACGGACTACCATATTACCAGATACATCCAAACTTTCAGTAGGATTAGATTGACCCACACCTACGTTTCCACCATAAGGATTTAAACACAATTTCTTTTTAATTGTTGGATCATCATCTTGAAATACTTCTATATCAACACCATTGGCATGATTATTTGGATTTATAATTAATGCGTTTTTCTTTGTATCAGATTGTGTTACTAATAAATTACCATCATATACATGAAGTTTTTGAGAAGGATTTGTTGTTCCCAATCCAACTTTATCATCTAAACTTATTACTCCATCGCCTGATGATGATTTTGGTTTTAATCTTATTATGTTTCTACCAGTATCGCTATATGATAAAAGTTCGTTGTTTTCTGTATCATTAAAATCGCTCGCTTTCATTCTAAATGTAACCGTATTAGCAGCATTATTTGAAAGCATTAAACCATCTCTATTATTATTAGAGACATCCGATACATTAAATCTTGCTGCTGGTGTTGTTGTTCCTAATCCAAGATTTCCAGAGTGGTCGATAACCATTCTATTATTTCCATCTGTGACAAACATAAGACGATTTTCATTTGCTTCTGGTGTTGATTCCGCATCTATATAAGTATTATTATCAACATCTCTTACACCTTCCAAAGAAATCCATTTTGAACCCGTACAACCTTCAAATCTAGTTCTATCATTATTATATCTAATAGCACCTATATTTAATGTTGGTTCTGCTGTTGTTCCTACTGGTAATACAATAGAATTTGATGAATTGAATTTGGCTATAGATGTTCCACTTCCAAATCTAATATAATTTGTTGATACGTCAAAGAAAATATCTTTATTCTCATCTAGATTTGATATTATATTCCCACTTACTTCCAAATGTCCACCTGTTATCACTTTACTTTCTGGACCTCCAATAGTAATATTCTTACTCGTTACATCAATCATTATATCTTTATCTTCATCGCTACCTCCTAATAAATTACCACTTATTTCCAAATGACCTCCTGTTTTTACTTTACTTACTGGACCACCTATTAATATTTCATTTGTGCTTACATCTATAAATATTTCTTTATTCTCATTTACTCCAGCTACAATATTATTATCCACTTGAATATCATTTGAAAATATTACTTTAGATGCTGTCATTTGAATCTCGCCTGTCGCATTATCACCTGTTAAATATCTTATATGATCTATATCCATTCTTGTTGTAACATCCATCGTATTACCGATAATTACATTACTTGTATTTCCGCCTATGGTTATATCTTTACTTGTAACATCGGTAAATATTTCTTTGTTTTCATCGCTACCTGCTAAGAAATTACCACTCACTTCCAAATGACCACCTGCAACTACTGTGGATAATTTACCTCCGATAGTAATTCTATTGGTCGATACATCAGTAAAAATCTCTTTTGCTCTATTTCCATTTGAAGTAACATTATGATATATTTCCAAGTTTCTTACTTTTGTTTTACTTGTTTCACTTCCAATTTCTATATTATTTGTTGAGACGTCAAAGAAAAGTTGTTTATCGCTATTTGAACCAGCTATAATATTATCATCAAATCTGGCATCACCAACTACGTGTAAAATATTACTTGGGTCTGGCGTTGCTATACCAACATTCTTTGACCCAAGTGAATATATATTTCCACTTTTCTCTAACCAAGCATTAATAGGCATATCTTCATCGTAATCCTCAGCATTCTCTCTAAAAATTTGGTCGATTGTATGGACATTACCTGTTTTCCCTTCGGCATAATCCAAATATTCTTGCATTGTAACATCACCAATATCAGAATGTCCTGTTACATATAATACATCATTTTGAACTGTTGTTATGGTGGCATTTGAATTACCTGGTGTTGAACGATAAATTGTTACAATAGCGAAAGGAACACCCGATACATTTCTTTTTCTTAATCTCATTACACCATCATTACTAACAGCTATTTTATGTTTGTCTCCTACCCACATAGAACCTTCACCAACAAATACATCATTAAATCTTTTTGAAACTGAACCAAGACTTATTGTTTTATCCGTTTCGGGCACTATAGATTTTTTCAATACTATATCGCTTGCTGTATTTGAAGTAATAGAACCAACCTTAAAATCAATAGTTTGCAATACACCGCTTACATCAAACAATTCAGCTGGTGTTACAGTATTCACACCAATCTTGCCATCATTTTTTATAACCATTCTTTCGTTATCAGCTGTTACAAACAACAATCTATCTTCGTCTTGTCCAGGTGCTGATTCAGCATTTATATATGTATCTTTATCAATATCAATTACATCACCAAATTTTTGCCAACTTGTTCCATCGCTACCTTCAAAAACTAGTGTTTCACTATTATAACGAATCGCACCTTTCGCTGTAGTTCTTTGAGAAGTTTTACCATATGGTATAATTACTGAATTAGTAGAATCTAATTTAATTATACTACCACCAGTTTGTGTTCCGGGTGTAGATGCATCTGTTTCTGTTTTACCCCCTATTGTTAACATATTTGAAGTAATATCACTATAAATCGTTTTATTAATATTACCACCAGCTTTTAACAAACCATCTACTTGAAGGTCATTTGTTGTTTTAACTGTGCTTGTTGTTCCTCCTATAATAATATTATTCACATTTACATTTTTGAAAATTTCTTTATCTTCGTCAATTTCCGTAATAATATTTCCACTTAATTCTAGGGTTCCGGGTATATTCACTGTTGTTTGAGTTCCTCCTACTTTCAATACTTTATCACCCATGTTGAAAAATATCTTCTTATCTTCCACCATATCTGATGTAATATCCCTTTCACATTGTAAATCGCCCTTAATTGTTGTTTTTGTTCCAAAAGAAGCTATTTGAATGTCGCTATTTTGAACATCAGCAAAAATAGTTTTTACTTCATTATTATTACCAATAATTTCATTATTAACTTGTAAATCGCCAGAAACTACAACTGTACTCTTATCTGTTCCATTAACACCACCAATTGTTATCTTTTCGGATGTAATTCCTGTAAATATATCTTTTGATTCGTCGGCATCGGTCAAAATATCATGTTTTACAGTAATATCATTTCCTATTTCTACATTATTGCCCATTTTAATTAGACCACCAAGACCTCCCATTGTAATGGTTTCATTTGTTACATCAGTATAAATATTCGCTGCTCTATTTGAACCAGCCATTAAATCCGCATTCACTTGGAAATGTTGTTTCGCTATTACTTTACTAGCAGCACCAGAACCACCCATCGTAATATTACCGTCAACCAAATCTGTATAGAATTCTTTATCTTCATCTTGATCCGATATAATCTTTCTATATACTTTCAAGTCATTTTTAACATTTACATCATTCCCTAAGGTAACCGTTCCTCCTGAACCGCCTATTTCAACATCATTATCAACGCCGGTATAAATTTCTTTATTAGTATCGGTTTTCGAAACAATCTTTCTTGTCACTTCCAAATCATGATTAATTTGAACTTTGCCAGCATTACCACCTATTAATACATTACTATCGGTAACATTCGTAGCAAATATTTTCTTTGTAGTATTGGTTGCTGAAATTATATCCGATGTAACTTTTAATTTATTTCCAATTACAGTAGTTGTTCCACCACCACCAATAGTAATATTGTGATTGTTTGTAACATCTGTAAATATTTCTTTATCTTCTTGAGAACCACCTTTAATATTTGTATCTACTTGTAAATCACCCCCTACTACTGTTGTTGAACCAACCGCACCTATCGTAATTGTTTTACTTGTGACATCACCATATATCAATTTATGATTATTACCACCAGCTTCTATATCCGCATTTATTTGTAAATTATTATTTGCTATTACTGTAGCAGCACTTCCACCTATAGTAATTGTCTTACCTCCATTACCAACATCCATAAATATTTCTTTATTTTCATTTGTTCCTCCTACAATATTTGTATCTACTTGTAAATCACCTCCAATAACTGTAGTCGAACCTTCGGAACCTATAGTAATATTTCTACTTGTCACATCAGTAAATATTTCTTTGTGTTCATCAGTTCCTGCTATTATATTGTTATCTACTTGTAAATCATTTCTTATCATTACCGTGCTATTGGTTCCGCCTATCTTAATATTACTACCTGCAACATCAGTAAATATTTCTTTGTTTTCATCCACACCAGCCAATATATTTGTATTTACTTGTAAATCGCCACCAGTAATTACTTTACTTGAAGCACCGCCTATTGTTATATCACTTGTTGTAACATCTGCCCATAAAGTTTTATCCTCGTCTTGATGAGCTATTATATTTTGTTTAATTTTTAAATTACCGCTCATATCAATATGTCCATCATTAACATCCATCGTAATCTTTTTATCATAACCATCCAATACATGAACATTAAATTTATCCATAGTAAAAACTAATTTTGGATTTGGTATTGGGTGTTGTGAACCTGTATAAAATTTAATTATATCATCATTACCAGCTCCTGGCGTTTGTGTATTATTTATATCAATATATGTATCTCTATCATAATCTATATTTTTGTCAAAACTAACCCATTCGCTTCCATTATAACCTTCAAATTGATTATATGCTGTATCAGTATTTAATCTAATATAACCAAAATAGTTATTTGGATAAGCACCATTTGTTGGTGGTCGTTGTAACGTTGAACCTTTTGGAATTCTAATAGCACCATTATCACTAATATCCAATATAACATTTGCTTGAACATGACTTCCACTCACATCTAAACCCATCGCTGTCTTACCCGTTTGAAATAAAACATGTCTTTTCTTTCTATCCGAATAAGTTACAACAGCAGTTCCTTCAACTTGAGAACCTGTTATAACTTTACCGTCGCTATCTACATCAGGAGCACCAGGTGTCAATTTAACCCAAGCTCTATTTCCAAATGAATCCACACTAACACCCTTAAACAACTTCTCTTCGCTATTATACCTTATCATTCCCAAATAAGTATCATCATCAGCAGAAGGTCTTTGTGCTGTTGTTCCAACTGGAACATGAATAGCATCTGTTCCACCAACCCATAAACCTATTAATGAATTATTAACTCTAATGCCAACTCTTCCTTGTTCATCAATTCTCATTCTTTCACTACCAGCAGTTACAAATTTCAATTGATCATTATCTACTTGATGACTATCTTCAGCGCTTATATATGTATCTTTATCAATATCCATAACACTTCCTAACTCTCTCCAACCAGCTGGTGCATCTTGTTGAACGCAACCTTCAAAATTATTTGTATCTTTATTGTATCTTACTGCTCCTAATTCATCATGAATTCTTTGAAGAGTAGTTCCTGATGGTATTACAACCGTATTATTCGAATCTAATTTAAATCTTGTTTGACTTGACCCTATCTTAATTGTACTTGCGGATATATCTGTCCATAAATTTTTATCTTCTTGAACAACAGATGTTATATTTCCTCCTACCATAATATCTTCATCCGTTTGAATATTATCTAACCATAACTTGCTTTTTGTTCCTATTCCTACTGTTTCACCAGTTCCATCATATGTCGTATTACATAATACAAAACTACTATATGGTTCGTGCCAACCTATAAATTGATTAGTATTCGCTCTTAAAACTGTAAGTCCAGATGAAAAATTAGCGTTTGAATTTTGACCTATACCTTTATTCAACAAAACAACGTTATCGCTAATATCCATATTTGTTGTATGAATGAAAGTTCTTGTTCCTCTTACTGTCAAATTACCTTGCATTACCACATCATTTGCTACTTGTAAATCTTTACCAATCCAAACTGAACTTTGCGCACCTCCCATATAAATATTACTACTTGAGACATCTGTCCAAATATATTTATCTTCATTCGCACTACCTTCTTGACTTAATATATTTGTATTCACTCTCAAATCACCTCCTACAATAACCGTTGAAGAACCACCACCAATTGTTATTCTATTTGTTGATACATCTGTAAATATTTCTTTGTCTTCGTCTATTCCGGCAATCATATTTCCACTTACTTCTAAGGTTCCGCCAATAAATGTTTTACTATGGTCACCACCCACATTAATAGTGCTCGTTGTTAAATCTGTAAATATGTTTTTATTTTCATCTACATCTGAGTATAAATGTCTTCCAAGATGCATATCACCATGTTTATTGACCCATAAAATATTACCATCTACGTGTTCGGAACCAAGAGCAAATCTTGTATCACCACTAACATTTGCTTTGTAACCTAATGCTATACCATGATTTACACTATCTATTGTATTCAATTTACCTAACGCAATTGATTCATTACTATTATTTTTAATTGTATTTGTATTACCAAAAGCCATACTAATAATTGAATTACTTATATCATTTGATTGACCTAATGCTACATTTGTATTTCCATCTGTTATCTTATTTAAAGCACCTCCTATTAATGATTTATCTGATGATTTTAATGTATTAGCAGCACCATAAGTCATTCCACCATAAATATTTGATACATTATTTAACTTTCCATTCACTACAGTTTGTTTAGAACCTGATACTGTATTGGTTGAACCTGAAACAATTACATCACTACAATCGGTCACATTATGTGAACTACCTGTTATCATATTATTCAAACCACCTTCAACTGTATTACTCTTACCCGATACTAATAAATTAGTTCCACCACTAACATCTTGTAAATTTCCTACTACTGTATTATTTGTATTCCATTTTGTGTTATTTGATGTTCCCATTATAAATGATTGATTATCATTACTAACTGTATTGCTCAAACCCACAACAAAACTTTCTTTATTATTATTTAAATCATTCTGTTTCCCTATAGCTCCGCTATTTTTATCACTTCTCAATTTATTACTTTCACCCATTCCAAATATATTTTCGGCACCACTAACATCTTGTTGATTACCACCAATCATATTATTTAAACCATTATATTCTTCATTTTTATTACCAAATACTGCTGTATTTTGCGAATTTCCACTAACATCATGTAAATATCCAAATACGGAATTATTTGATCCATCTTCTACTTTATTTAAATAACCAGATACTAATGTATTATTTGTTCTTTTTAATGTATTTTCTTTGCCGAATACAACTGTTATTTTATTCCCCGACAAATCATTATCTTTACCTGATACTAATACATTTTCATCATCTAGATTGATATTGGATTCACCAGCTATTACTACATTAGAACTATCTACTACATTTTGTGATTTACCAAATAAAACTGTATTAATGCCTCGTTTTAAATGACCTTGTTGACCAACTACTAACGCATTATGACTCTTATTTACTTTATTACTTGTTCCACCTACGATACTATATACAGAACTATTACTAATATCATTTGTTAATCCCATTACCATTACTGAATTATTTAACTTCGCAATATTACCTTCACCTCCAATTATTGCACCAGAATTATCATATAATACATTTTTTGTTCCTATAACAAAATTATTATCACCTTCTTCTTCTTTATTATCATGTCCCGCAACTAATGATTTTGAACTATTAATAACTGTATTTTCTTTGCCCGTAACCAAATTGTTATTTGATCCTGATACGGTTTGATTATATCCCATTAATACATTATTTGTTCCATTACTTTCACTATGTATATGTCCCATAACAGCGGATTGTTGTGAAGATGTTACAGTATTTTGCATACCTTGTATTAATGTATTTGTTGAACTTGTAACCTGGTGAAAACTACCCATAATTGTAGATTGATTTCCATTCGTATCTTTATTAGATTTACCTGTAATAACACTAGCTTTTGAATTTTTCACATCATTTAATGTTCCAAATGTTGCATTATAATCGCCATTATTTTCTTTGTTCTTGTATCCTGAAACAAGTGAATAAATGGTTGAACCACTAACATCATGATTCGAACCTAAAATGGCAACTTCATCAATATCTTCTAATTTATTTTCTTTCCCAATAACTACTGAATTATTGGTATCTAAAACAACATTTGCTTTACCTTGGGCTAATAAATTCGTAGAACCACTAATATCTTGGTTTTCTCCAAATATCGCACTATTAATTAACTGATTTAAGTAATTATGTCGTCCCTGAACCATACTATTTATTGTATTCCCTGACATATCATTATATTCACCATAAATAGTAACTCTTTCATTTGAAAAAACATTATGATTGGTTCCCATTATAAATGAATCACTACAATCTGTTACAATATTTAACCTTCCCATTACACTAGAAGCATTATTTGATGTAGTTGTATTACTATTACCAGATACCAATACATTTTTATCTTGTTGGGTATTATTTTTATAACCAAATACTACAGTATTTTCTGAAACACCTCCTTTATTTTCTTTGCCTATAAACATAGAATTTACAATATTATTACTAACATCATTAGCATTACCAATTACACCACTATTTTGAATAGTATGTAAAACATTACTTTTACCTTGTGTGAAAGTATTTGTTAGTGTATTAATATTGTGAGTTTCCCCAAATATAGCATTTTGTGATCCATCCTGGACAGTTTGACCCTTACCAGAAATTACACTATTTGTTTCACTTGTCATATCATGAATATTACCAAATATAGCATTATTTAAACCACCTCTTTCAATATTGGTTCTGCCAGATACTAAACTGTTTTTGGTTTGTTGCGACACAGCGTGATGCGCTCCAAATACAGAAATGCCTTCACTTAATGTTATTTCATTATCATGTCCTCCGATTATTGATTTAATTGTGGTATTAACTACATTTGTTTCACCAAATACAGCATTATAACTACTATCCTTTACAGTATTTGTTATACCACTAGTAATTGTATCTGTAACATTTACAATTATATTACTACTACCAAATGTAGCATTATACGTTCCTCTTCCTTCTTTATTAGATTTACCTGATACTAATGATCCTGTTGTATTATTACTAATATCATTGCTATTACCCAATACTGTTGTTTCAACAATAGCATTTAAAACATTACTTTTACCGTTAGCCAAACTATCTGTTGAACTAGTAATTTGATTTAATGTCCCGTTGGTAGAAGTTCTATTAGCAACATTTAATTGATTAGAAGAGCCTCCAACTATATTGTTGGATGATAGATATACCGTATTATCTTGTCCGTGTATTGTGTTATTTGTCCCCCTGGTTTCTGTATGGTTATAACCACTAACAAGAGAACCTTTTGTTTCACCCAATACTACACCAAAAACATTCACTTCTCCCCTAACGGTATGACTCCAACCAGATACAGCAGTATGTTGATTGTGTGTAACAGTATTTTCTTTGCCTGTAACTCCACTATTGTATACATTTGTCAATTCATTTTGTCTACCTTGGATTAGATTATTACTTCCATCAACCATTTTATTTGATAAGCCACCTATAGTCATATTAGATGAATTTACAATTTGATTGCTCTCACCGCCTGTAATATTAAATCTACCTTTCCATTCTTTATGACTTTTACCAACACTTAATGTTCCAAAAGTATTACTACTTATATCGTGCGATGTCCCAATAACACCAGAATAAGTAGTATCTAATACAGTATTGCTTTGTCCGATAGTTATATTATCTGTTCCATTAGTAACGCTATTTGATAAACCAAAAGTAATATTTCTTTCTGTTGTAGCAACTGTATTTGATTTACCACCAACCATCGTGTTATTTGAGTTATTGGTTGTATTTGACTCACCAAATAAAGCATTTTGATTACCGTTTGTTTCGCCATTTGATTTACCAGTTAAAAATGAATTATTATTACCTGTTATTGTCATAGATTTACCAAGAACACTTGTATTTGTTGAATTACTAATACTATTTGATTCACCCGTAACAAATACATTTGTAATCGTACTACCAGTATTATCTTTACCNGATATTAATGATTGNGANCCTGTTGTTATTGTATGATTTTTACCAGTTGATAATGTATTAGTTGTTGTNGTNGTTTCGTGTTCTTCNCCAAACAAAGCATTATTTGTTCCTGTTGTTTCAATATGGGATTTACCCGAAACTAATGAATTTAAAGTAGTTGTTTTTACTTGATGACTTAAACCAAAAATTACCGCATTTGAAACATCGGTAACACTATTACTTTTACCTATTGTTATACTATTATCTACATTATTGGAACTATTTGTATCACCTGTTACTTGACAATTACTACTATCGGTTATGGTATTTGATTTGCCTCCGGCAATTGTGTTGGACGTTCTCGTTATTTGATTTAAATTACCAAAAGTTGCATTATTATCACCATTTGTTTCTGTATTTGTATTTCCGCTTACTACAGAATTAATTGAACCGCTTAATGTTTGATTATATCCAAATATAGCAGTCCTATCACTATTGGTAGCATCGTGACTTTCACCAACCATAGCGATATCATTACTATTATTTACTTGATTAGATAAACCTTGAACAATATCTCTTTTTGTATTTGTTAATGTGTTATTATCACCACTTACTATATTTCCTGTTGTGGTTGTTAAAGTATTATTGAAACCTGTAACGGTACTATAATTATCTGATGATAATGAATTTTGTTTACCGCTTATAAATGAATTTGTAACTTGACTTGCTGTATTATTTTCACCATTCATAAGAGAACGTATAACAGTATTACCACTTTGATCTTTACCGGATATGATACTATTTGTAATATTAATTCCTTGGTTTGTTTCTCCAGAGGTAAGACTATTTGTTGCTGTTGTTAAGTTATTGGACAAACCTGTAGTCAAACTATTTGTAGATGTTGTAGTAACATTTGTCTTACCAAATGTAGCATTATTAGTACCTGTTGTTTCTTTATTGGAATTACCAGAAATAAAACTATCAACTGAATTTACACTAATATCATGACTTGAGCCAAATACTGCTACTGTTGTATTATTAGATAGAGTATTGTTTTTACCAGCTACAAATGAGGAGGTATTTGTGTCGCTATTATTATTTAATCCTAATGCTGTATTATATGTTCCTGAAGATACTGTATTATCTTTCCCCATAATGAAGGATTGAGTTTCTGTTGAAGTTGTATTACTTAAACCAGAAACCATAACACCAGTAGAACTACTAGTATTATTTGTTTTACCATTAACAAATGAATAGTTATTGCTGGTTGTTGTATTTGTATCACCAACAATCATACTACTAATATTTGTATTAGAGGTATTTGAACTACCGAAAGTGGAACTTGTTGAATTATTCGATAAACTATTATTTTTACCAGATATGAAAGATTGTGAATTTGTATTGCTTGTATTTTGATAACCAAATACTTGATTGTATGAACCATCTTTTACTGTATTTTTCCAACCACTAGTAATAGTCATTTTTTCATTATTAATATCATTTACTTCACCACTTGTTAAATTAGCATATCCTGATTTTTCTTTATTTGTAACACCTGTAGTCAAAGAAAATTTTGTATTTCCACTAACATCATTATTTTCGCCAGTAACTAATACAGATTCATTATTTTTAACTTGATTTTTTTCACCAGTAACAAAAGAGGTTGTATTTTGTGTTAGTATATTTTCTTTGCCCATAACGCCTGAGTTTTCATCTGATAAAACAGTATGGTCATAACCATTTACAAATACATACGATGAATTACTAATATCATGTGTTTCACCAAATACTGTATTATTAATTCCATTATAATCTTTATTATCTTTACCTTTTACCATAGAATAATTTGTATTCGTCACCATATTACCAGTTCCTATCACTTTCATTAACATGGAGTTGTCTACAATATTAGCACTACCATCAACAAATGGTGTTGTTGAATTATTAACTATATTGTCTATACCAATAACACTACCATTAGTAACACTAGTTACTGTATTATCCTTACCACTAGTGAAGGTATTAATGGTTCCACTAATATCGTGAGATTCTCCAAATACACCATCTCTTTTGGTGTTTGTGATAGTATTGCTTTTACCACTAACAAAACTATG
>PBRN01000158.1 GCA_002725955.1 Pseudobdellovibrionaceae bacterium | reverse complement strand
TTCTGAAGTCCTGAATATCGCTCCAGCATTAAAAGATGATCGAATATTGTCCAGAATAATACTGACTGGCTGTCGTTTGTTTTTGGTAGGGGCGCTAGAGTCTCCCTCTACAATGATATATTCATGGTCGACTATACCTCTGGATAGTTTACGTTCGATTGGTACTAGAATACCGAGAAAGTGTTTTAGTTCCATATCTAAAGTTGTTTTTTCTGCAGCTATCTTGAGGCTAATATCGTGGTCATTATTCTCTTTCATAAAGCTGTTAAGATAGTTTTTGAATTGGTTAATAAGATTTTTTCGGTCTAAATTTTCCCAATTATTTTCGAGGAATCTTCCGAATTCAATAATATACCGTAACGCCATATTAGTATTAAGTGAGCAAAACTGAGTTTGATCTAGAACGTTGATAGCATCTACCTATTGGCTTAATTTCTGATGAAATAATTCAAAATTTTGAGGAACTGGTGCATCGACTGTAATTTCATCCAAATCAGGCCCAGGGCGAAAGGTTAAGGATTTTGCATGGAGAAAATGATGTTCAGCAGCTAAGCTTTTCAGTGGAGTGGACAAATCCTTGGGTGGTATTCTTCCGTATTTTTTATCTCCAATAATGGGGAGTTTCTCCTGTTGTAGGTGTACTCTTATTTGATGGCTTCTTCCTGTAAATGGATTAGCCTGAACTAGACTTACTGCATGCTCAGCAGTGTCAAAATCAGCAAGTTTCTTGAACTTTGTTTTTGCACTTTTACCGAAAGGGTGATGAGTATCACAAACTGATACTATTCCATTTTGGTCGATAGGGGTTAAGCTACTATGATTGGAGAAATTATCCTCCGCTTTTCCCCAACATAGAGCAATGTAGGTCTTTTTTATTGTTCTTTGTCTGAAGCTCTCCAGCAGCCAGTTTGCAGATGCTTTATTAGTTGCCACTAGAATAACGCCACTGGTTTCTTGATCTAGTCGGTGAACGAGAGTTACTTTNTTNTNNTGTACCCGTTTTTTTCTTTAAGGAATGTTTCGATNGCATTGGCAACATGAAATATNGCTTGAGTTTTNGTNGCCTGAGAGGGCATGCCGGGGGGCTTNTTAATAGCAATGATCCCATGGCCTTGATANAGAATTTGGGATTCACTCAGATTNGGTTTTAAGGGCGGCTTTTGCTTTAGTTTTTCNAGATCAAACTCTAAGCGAACTNTATCCCCTTTATAAACTAAGCGGGANGCNTTCCTGACTCTNTTCTTATTAAGNTAGCAGCCGCCNATATCAACTATTGCTTTTCCTTTTCTTCTNGATAAGCCNATNTNTGCCTCCATAATNGCNTGNTCTAGGCGAAGTCCNTGAAGCTGCTCATTNATTGTTAAACTTTTAGTAGTGACAGGCATTTCTNTAATCCTGNATNTTCTGCTATTGGNAAGTTTCNGGTCTAAANCTANCTATTCGAAGTCGAGTACTTCNCCTCGACTCATACAACTTTTCTCTGGATGANTNGGAGTAANCTTGGAAATACCTTTNGGGCCGCACAATAAATAATCAAATTTCTTTTTNTCTTTAANTCGGGCTCTCAATTTCTTTGGCAAGTTGCTTTTTANTTCTTTTAANGGTTTTCCTACGATGATTTGATCNGAGTTTCGNTTCAGATCAGCCAGNTTAGCTTTTACTTTCGGTGACATGAGTATCATAGCNGTAGTTCTTAATTTAGANCGATCCAGTTTTAACCTTTTGTCTAGTAGCTCAATTTCTATTGGCCTTTGCCAGTGGCCTTCAGAATAACACCAGTCTCGTGATCGCTCTAGCATCGGACATTGTGNACTATGACTGCATGGATATGCCAGCTCATATCCCATGGAAATGAGTTGNTCNCTGAGCTCCATTGCTTTTCTTGATTGATTTTGATTTGCTGGTTCGAAAANCCATAAAATGGTTTCTTTTGATTCTAATTTACCNAGCAGTTCTATTAGTTTGTGTTGAGCNCGATGATTATTGCTAATTTCGTTCCAGATGTAACCTAGTGAAATATTNGTTACNCCTTCTATTTTATTTAAGTTTTTATCTACANAGCTGATTGCTTTNGTTAGGTCNACTTTGCCTGACCTGATTGTTGTTTGAAACGGNAAAGCATCAATATTTCTNCGGGCCATNTCCAGTAAAGCAGCTTGGTGGTCAAATAGGCTTAAATGNGTCGGCCCCTTATATCCGGCGCGGTAAATAGCNCTTAACCAGGAAATNCTCATNGCGCCNGAGCCACAGCCAAAATCAATGAAAGTNGGTGNTGATTTGATTGATTTCCAGAAATCNCGCCACATATATCTTTCNGAGAGTCGCTCGAATACCATTTGGAACCGGGCAATATTCGGGAGGTGAAAGCCTAAAAGGTAGCTTAANGCTTGCTTTTTAGGGTTCATTAAATACCGAGGAAGAAGGTCCCGATCGGTAGTAAAAGCCTCCCATAAGTCATGNACGCTGCCATGCTCANTGTTGATGAGCCACTTNAGCNTNTGGNTGTCNCCTAANGATCTNATATCACTNGGCATTTTTTTATTGTGNGTTAGGAGCTCTTGTTTCCATTTCTTAACGATGACTCCTGGTATAGAAGTTTTGTTTATAGGAGTTTGATAGGGTGTNTGTTTCACCTGTTAACCTCGACTGGTGTTGNTAAAAAATCGATGATATTGTTTTCAGCCNTAGAAGCTTCGGGGCTTGAACTGCCAACGAAGATAAAAGACCTAACATGAATCCGCCATAAGAGCGAGCCAAAACGGAGGAGCTCGATGTCTTTCGATCAAAAACCTTTTTCTGATGTGGTAACNAGTGAACCANCTCAATCTATTGANGAAATAGTAGTTCCGGATTCAAAGNNNAANCGNGCCAAAACGCCGTTAAGTGTATCTGTTAAAAAGCCTTCTTGGCTGAAAACGCAGATACCGACTGGATCTACTTTTTTCAANATAAAAAAAGATTTAAGAAGTAAAAATNTANATACAGTCTGTGAAGAAGCCAANTGTCCNAATATTGGAGCTTGTTGGGCCACTAATACTGCCACTTTTATGATTTTGGGTGATACCTGNACTCGTGCTTGTCGCTTTTGTAATGTCAAGACGGGTAATCCTGGGGGGTGGCTGGATCCCAAAGAGCCAGAGCGAGTNGCAGAAAGCGTAAGCGTTATGAACTTGCAATATGCGGTGATCACCATGGTGGATCGCGATGATTTGGAGGATGGTGGCTCGGCGCATTCAGCTGCCGTATTTAGAGCTGTTAAAACTCAGAGTCCTCANACCAAACTAGAGTTTTTNGGGGGNGACTTTAACCGNAGAACTGAATCTNTACAAAATTTGTTGAGTGAAGATCTTGAGGTCTTTGCGCATAATCTTGAAACNGTTGAGAGNCTGACNCCNAGAGTTCGGGATGCGCGAGCTGGTTACAGGAAGTCACTGGAGGTGCTTCNGAAAGTTAAAGCCTTATCTAAGGGGCNNTTNTTGACCAAGAGNGCACTTATGCTTGGTCTAGGTGAAACTATCGAAGAAGTTATTAATACTTTGAAAGATTTACGTGATCATGAAGTNGATATTGTTACGATAGGACAGTANATGAGACCNAGTAAAAGACANCTCTCGATTAAGGAGTTTGTGCCTCCAGAGGAATTCGATCGTCTTAAAGAAATAGCAATGGAACTGGGNTTTTTATCTGTGGCATCCGGTCCNTTAGTTAGAAGTTCTTTTAAAGCATCTGTNTACTATGATGAGGCGATAAAGTTGAAGAGTTCTCTAGGTGAAGGATAATCCTTTGCCTCATNGTGAAGTNAATNTNTGATGANGTTGGCAAAGNNAGCTGATCTGGAGCTTTATATATTTTCTCTNTTATTCTNNCTTAGTNTCGCTAGATATAACTTTTCANGTTAAGTTGTATTTCNCTGTTTTCTAGTAATGAAAATAGAATANTTTGTNTAAATATCAAAAGATTTTTGAGTATTCTTGGCCATAGCTCTTTTGCNAAGTTATTGGCTAANCNGNTTGCTGGAGATTANGGTTCTNTTATTACTTCTGGCCANNCAGGANTTTGGGTGCTTTGGACTCNCTGTTATTCTTNAANTNCAAANAATTCNGTCTGGTGTAGTTACAAAGGAATCGAAGCTTCCATTTNTGACATCTATTCTATATATAGTNCGGAAAAGATCTAGAGCTTCTATTCCTTGTNCGCATAGTAAATTTTTTGAGNTATAGCTTGAATCATGTTCTGGAACCTAGAGGCATACTGGCTTTTGTAATGGATCAAAAGCCGGTAAAAAAATCGGTAATCTTGATAGTTGATTTTTTGAAATAGCAAACTAGCTTTGTGATAGATCCTTTCTCTAGTTGCTATTAAATTGAGAGTCTCATTTTAGAGTGTTTTTTTGTATGCTTGAAGGTCCCTGCCGTTATAGAATACATAAATAGGGTTCTTTATGAAGTAGTTCATGGAGAACAAGATCTTTTAGCTATGACTTAGACGATGGCTACTGATATAGAAAAAATGATTTCAATGTATCCGGAACAATGGACATAGAGTTATAAGCGTTGGCATTTTGCAGAATAAACTGTTGGGTCCAGGAGAAAGTAGACGAACATGTATTTCAAAGTCGATAGATTTCCCTATAGTTCTTTGCAGGTTTTTCAAGCATTTTCCTTGGGACTAATCTATATTCTGGCTATGCCTAGTAAAGATGCTTTAATTTTAGGACTGACTATCAGCCTCGTCGGTATGTTCTTTCGCACATGGGCCTCAGGGTATCCATCATCACAGAAATTTTTTGTTTTTGGGCCCTATCGTTTTCTTAGGCATCCTCATCATTTGGGTAGCTTTTTGATTTTTCTGGGGGGTGCTATTGCGAGTAGGTCTGTTTGGGCCATTGGGTGGGTTATGGTCGGTACAGCTCTTCTTTACAGGTATATGTATAAAGAAGAAGATATATTTTCTAAAACTGCCGGTGTAGAGTTTAAGCAGTATAGGCAACAGATGTCATCATTTATTCCTAATTTAATTCCATGGCCTGTGAGTAAAGACTATTCGAAAAAGTTTTCCTTATCTTATTCAATGTTAAAGGGGAAAAGAAGAGAGCTAGATGTTCTAATAGTTCTATTAGTTACGTATGGAATTTTATATTCACTCATTAAGATGGACTATCCACTTTGGTTGCAATTTTCCTTAGGGCTGACGATTATCGCAGCATTCATCTGTAGAGGTTTTTTTGTAATATGGAAAAAAAATCGATTAAATACGGAATAAACAGGTTTTTACCGATTATATATATTATTGTTTTGGGGTGTAATGATATAAATTTAGATCATCGGAGTGCAGTTGATCAGCCAGAAAGAACAAAAGTTTCTGCTGATAGGGGCACTATGAAAAAGTGGGGAGAAATTGAAACGCAGGGTCGACTAAACTTGAAGGCAAAAATCATTATCCCTTTGGATTATATTCTTCAAGATAGTTCAGAAAAAGGGGTGATCCCTGGATGTTATAAGGCTTTGACTAATAGTTTTGGTTCGATAGGGTTAGTAAAGTGTTTGGATCGTGATTTATCTATTCCTATTAATATAGGTCATGTTTTTCAGGAGTGCTATAACAACCCAGCCGTAACCAAAATTTATCCAACCAAGAAATTTGATTTAAAAACATGTAAGCGTATTGAAGTGTTAGGCTTTAATTTTGTGCCTCCCCTTCAGATCGATATAGAGCCTAAAGTGTTAAAGTAAAACGTTCATTACTCTTATCTAGGTTATTTTAATTTTTTAAAAATTTGATTTTTTATGATTTTACTTCGCTAAAATTATAGCACTGCTATACGCCGAGTTTTGATTCTAATGATTTCCAAAAAAACATGTGAGTAAACAGTAGGTAAACTCTACCTACCTTGATTTCATGAATATATTATTCACTGTCTATAAATTTCTGTCGATATGGATTGCATGGTTACATTTAAGCAGTCAGATTTTTGAAAATTGTTAGGGGTAATATTTTTTGAAAGACCGGAAAGAAAAGATCTTAGAAAAAGCCAATAAACTCATTTTTGTTAAGCAATATGATGAAGCTGCGACATTAATCGAAGACCTGATTCTTGATCCCGAAATCTATGATGATATTCTTGTACACTTGCGTCGGATCGAATTGGCTACTAAGAGAGATCAGTTACCAGAGCTGAGAAATGAGTATTTTGCGCTTTTAGAAAAGAACCCTAATTCCTATACAGATCAGATATCATTGTGCTTAGTAGAGCAGCACGGAGAAATGGCGGATGGTGACGAAATTATTGCTCGAGTCCGTCATTTGCTTAGCAAGTCAGGGACTAACTCAGGGGCCTATTATTGTATCGCTTTTTGTGCAGAAGTTAAGGGAGACTTCGATCAGGCATTAAAGATGTATGAGCAATGTGTAGAAACGGATCCTAGCTGGTATCCTGGCTACTTTGGAATGAGTCAGATCTTTTACCAAAGTGGTGATGACCCTAAGGGGGATTACTTTTTTAACCTTTTCGAAGAGTCTGCTCCTTTCAATGTATATGGTAATTTCGATACGCATCGCAGACTTTCTGCAGAGTTTTTAGAAGATTCAAGATTTACTGAAGCACAAATTGCCATAGAAACTTTGACTGAATGGTGGGTAGAGAATAGGGGTATATGTCCTCCCGAAATTCAGGTGTATGAGTCTTTTGCTTTGGCCAAAATTCACGAGGTAGCTGGTAAAACGGAAAAGTCTACATTTCGAAGTTCGCAAGGTTTAGTCATAGCAAAACAGCTCCTAGAGGAAGATAAAGCTCAAGAAAGTGTACTCTACTTCGTAGCAAAAACATTGGAAGAATTTGATAACTTTGATATGGCTTTTCAGTTCTATAAAAAGATTTTGAGTCGTGAAACTAGTAACCCTGAGATGGTTCAGAAAATAGGCGGACAATTCCTCTCATTAGGGGAACATAAACTCGCCAAAGAGTTGTTTGAAGAAGCATACAAGCAACACCCTGATAATATGGAAATTAGGTTTTGCCGACTTATAGCATGTCTAAAAATTGAAGGAATCAATGTAGAAGAGTATCTCGTCGGTAAGGAACGTATGAAAAATCTCATGGAGAACCCTACAGATAAAGTAGAGCTCTTGTCCTTATTACATAGTTTGATGGCCAAATTTAAAGAAGATCCTGATGTTCAAGGTAATATTGGTGAAGTTTATTTGCGTTTAGGTAATATTGAGCGGGCAGCACAACATTATCGCAGAATGTATGAACTAGATGAGTTGAGTAAAATTACAACCCTTCGTTATGCAGCTTTCGAGATGCAATATGGTAGTGCAGCAGCAGCTAAACTAATACTTGAGAAAGTAGCGCCATTAGATGGGTTGGACGTTAAAGAGCGTACTGAGGTGCATTGGTTAAATGCAACTTATTATCATCGTCAGGGTGATTATACCAGAGCGCAGCAGCATCTAGCCCAAGTTCAGGCTGTAGACCCATGGAATGTATTGTATCTAGTTCAAGAAGTTTCAAACTATACTAGAATAGCTGATCTTGGTCCTGAGTATATTGAAGATGAGAAGTTTTTGGCTAGTTTGTTGGAAAAAGAGGANGGTAGTGTAAGCTGGGGTGAGTTTGATGAAAGGACAAAAGAGTTAGCCATAGAATATCAAACGGGNCTAGTATACACNCGAGAGAAGGTNCGTTATTTATTTACCAGCGGTGAGGAAGAAAGTCTCAAGAGNCTGGTNAAGGCAGGCTGTTCTTATGANGCNTCNAGGAGCACATTTGACTTTCTTCGATTGCTAAATACCAATTATGACGGCCCTCATATATATTGGGCCTTGGGTATACTGTTNAAAGAGTTGTGGCAGTTAGAGACAGCTTCCATGTGGTTTGAGCAGATATTAGTNTATCCTAATAGCTCGAATAGATATTTGGCGAAAGCCTATGTTGAGCTGGCTGATTGCTATAATTGGCGTGGTGTTAATCCTCAAAAGTCTATTGAATTTGTTAAGCTTGCCATTGATCTAGGTACTGAGGAACANCTNCAGACNATGAATACTCTAGCNTATGCATTTTTGAAATCTGGNGATGTCAAACAGGCNCANGCTTATTTGGAGGATAGAGAAGATGTTCATCCAACAACCGGNTTTGAGGTTTTNTTTCTTCGTGGCNTAGTACAATANCGCAATGGTGCTGTTCAGGAAGCCAATAAAATATGGAAGCCACTANTGACGGTGCGATCNGATACNTTACGAACTCATAATATCAAACAAGAGATTATGAAATTCTACTTTGATAAAAAAGCCTATCTACAAGCCAATTGACGCCCTGTCGCATCATTAATCAGTTTTTATTAATTTTGTATGAATCTAAAAGTGTNTTTATGAATTTTGGTTGACAGAATTTTGTGAATATGGACAATGGAGCTCGAGCAAACACTACAAAAGTAGATNACCCTTACTACCTAGTTNATGGTGTANCATTGGCATGGTANNCGTTGTTGNTAGAGATCTAAGTGGTTGAANTANCCAAGTCGACGCTTAAGTTATACCCANAGGTAAACTTATGAGTGCGAGTCTTTGGTAATTGCATTGGGTGATTGNCTCAGAGAAACCAGATNGTATTCTGCTNNAGANATAATTAGTAGAATGNCATNCGGGAATTTATGTGTAAAGCACAGTGATTACATTTCTTAAGGGNGGTCATTATGCAGCAAATTTCTCAAACATGCCCTAACTGTGGTGAAGACAATAAATGTCGNCANAGAAATTTTAGTGCTGAAGTATGGGGTGTACTNCTTCATTGGGGCGAAATTCATGAGCCTGTNATGCAGGAAGCTATTTGTTATGATTGTTATCGCGAACTGCGTGATCTTCTGATCGAACGATCAGTAGAGGTAGAGAGAATGATTAGCAGTGGATCGTTTACTCAGCCAGCACCAATGGTGAATGGNGCNGTGGCAGGTGATGTNAANCCNGGGCAATCACCACGGTCTGANAAGTCAGCNAGAATTGCCAGCTAACTCGAATTAGTAATCTATCCCTTAATGATATGACNATATAATCAAGGGTTATTCTTTTTNTAAAAAGAGTGACNCTATTTCGCCTATNGTGAGNATCCTNTCCTGTTTTTCNATAAATTCTTATCGGCAGATTTCATTAGGTAAAATTTTCCCAATCTTTTGGCCNCATTGACTTAAAGCAATAGATTGTCATTCCGATTGATAGGTACTAGTGCGGATTTTGCTCAGACCTTACGGAGAAAAGAGAATGGCAAAAAAATCCAAGGTTACNAAGAAGAAGACACATTCTTCCAAACAGTATCTAAAAGCTCTCCGAAGCTTTTGGGAAGGAAGACATCANCATGCAGTGGAAGAGATTAGTACTTATCTTACTGAAGTTGATGATGATAAACCATGGCCATACTATCGNCTATGGATCGAGGTATTAGCTGATAAGGGTGATNGTTCNTCATTAACGGCTTTAATGGAGCATATTGGGGTTCGTATGGTTGAGAANCCTCAGTTACAAGAATATTGGATGNCCCTCAAGGGCATNGCACATTTTTTCAATGAAGAATATGANATGTCAAAAGTGGCATTGCATTCTNTGAATCAGACAAATCACTACTCTCGAGAANTATTTCAANTATGTGANGACAGAGTTGCTGAGTCATTGAAAACTTCTCCACTATTTAAAGTTAAAAACTCGATAAAAGATTATTGCGTGTTTCAATCGTTAGCCATGAATTTGGTTTTGTTGGGACATAAAAGTAAAGTTAAAGATGTAGTTTCATTATGTAAAAAAACTTTCGTTGGAGCACCAATTATGAATGCCGCTCAAATTAATCTAATGATCGATGATCAAAACATTACTGGAGCTAAAAATAAGGCAGCTATCTTAGCAAATCGCTTTCCCACAAATAGTGATTTTGGATTTCAGTATGGCTATTTAGCTTGGAAAGATGAGTCTTATGAGGAAGCTATTCAGGAGTTGAATAGGGTCAGTAAGTTAACAAAAGAGAATGATCCTGATACACAGTGTTTAATTGGAATATGCTGGGGAGAAATAGCAATTTCTTCCGATCGTGCTGATGCCCTAGACCAGTCATTTGAACACCTTGCTGCTGCCATTACCGAATTTAGAGAGAAGGGATTGCCAGTCACTTGGCCGTCTCAGGAGCTTAATCGTATCCGAAAACATTTTGATGGTGTTACTGATTCCCCTAATCCTCAAGCATGGATGATCAAAATGAGTCAGAAAGGTAACTTTAATCTAATGACTTCGAGTGAGTCAGAAATTTCTAGGATTATGGTGTCTATTGGAGAGAAGGCGAAACCCGGTGATATTTGCTTTTTGGTTGCGGATGGAATGAGTAATTTATCAGATAGTGAAAAAGAAAAAAACTGGAGACTGAGTGCATTATATAAGGTTTCTTCGGAACCTATCTGGCATCCTGCGAAGAAATTCGAATCAGAGTTGAGTTTGGTAATGAGGCCAGAATTCTCTGTACCTCTAATTTACGACGATATAAATGAAAAAATGATTCCCAATCAAAATGAAGAAAGTCAGGTTTTTGAGCTAGATATATCTGCTCTTGGTATGGTCGCATCTGTTCTGGAGGATTATGCTGAAGATGGTACAATGGTGAGTGAAGCTATTCGAAATCTGGTATGAAAGTGGGTGGTCACGGTGAGAATATTGATATCTTTATTTCTATTTTTTCCATTATCATTAAGCGCAGGAGCTCCGCCCTTGGGGAACTCTCTAAAGCTTTCTGAACGATCCCAACCAAAGGAATATGAAAAAATTGATGGTGTAGTTATCTTAAATAAAAAAGGTCTTAAGATAACACCTCCTCTAGGATGGACAGTGCAATATAATACTTCGGGTAACTCTTTGGTGTTCCAAGCCCCAGAAAAAAGGGGTTCTCTTTTTCAGAGAACGATCCAAGTGCGTTTTCAAAAAGATCCTATTCCAATTGATGAGTATACAATGTCTCAATATGCAGATGTAATAGTAGAGAAGTTAGCAAAGTCATCTGCGGCTGTAGAAGGCTATCATATCAGAAATTCTTTAATCATTGATATGAACGATGAATCCAAGGGAATTTTATACTACACAGGATATAAGCATGATAGTGTTCCCATGATGCAGATGCATATACTAATTTCATCGGCAACTGCTTCTTTTATTCTTTCCTATACTGATTTAGCTAGTAACTTTGAAAAGGAAGATAGCCAAAATCTTGATGAGGCATACTCCTCAATGATATCAGCTGAGCTCGATTCTCCTGCTCCCACTCAATTTAGTTTCATTGTTAAATGTGCTATTGGATTCGGTATTCTGATTTTTCTTATTATAGTTTTTCGCTTGGTTAGAAATTCGAATAAGATTTCATTGGATGAGGATGATGATTTTGATGATTATTCTGGAGATGGAGGGCATTCAGGTTCTTCCGGAGGCTCTACTAGGTCTTCTCGATCATCCAATAGTCATGGAAGTAGTTTTAGTCAGGTAGCTAAGTCTAATTCGGAATCTATTGATATAAATAAGACTTTACCACTACCGTCTGTTGAAGATAGAATGACCTCAAGAGTTGTTTCTTCGAAACCTTCGGTCAATTCTGAAAGCGTTCGCATAATTACTGGGCATAGTAATCATGCCGCCGATAACTCAGATAGGAGTGTTCCGGTAATACCTAAAAGCGATCAAACTCATTCTAGTGAAGAAGTATCTGGTTTGGCGAAATCGATGCTACCTCCTGTACCAAAGGCGACTCATCTCCCGCAGACGCCTCCTGTACCTAAACACTATGATGATCTAGCTGAACCTAAGCAAAGCCATCAAAATAATGTACAACAAAGATCGACTACAAGCGTAACAGATAAGTCACGTAAACAGATTCGACCTAATGAACAATTGACTGAATCAGACAACGAAGATGATTTTTCTGTAGATGAGGAATTTCTTGATAGTCCCCATCTGGATGGACGTCAACTATCTTTTGAGCCTGATGATGTTGAAGCACCTAAATCGTTTATTCACAAGATTAAGTCTAATATCTTGGGGCTGAAAAAAAGTAATGATGGCTATTCTGATCATCAAAACGAAGATGATGATGACTGTTGGGATTTAGGGACGGCCTCGGATAAAAATGAAGAAGCCTAACAGGAGGACTAAGCTTTGTTTTCAGCAATAAAATACAAATCGGGATGTTTAGAATTAATTGATCAGAGGTTGTTGCCATTGGAAAAAAAATGGGTGACCTGTTCAGATCTGGAATCGGTCGCTATAGCTATCGAGGATATGGTCGTAAGAGGTGCTCCAGCTATTGCATGTGTTGCTGCATATGGTTTAGCAATGGACGCTTTCCTTTCAAATACTACGAATTGGGAAGATTATAGAAGTGACTTTATAAAAAACTGCGAACGGCTTAAAAAAACGAGACCCACTGCAGTTAATTTATTCAACCTAATTAGCGATGCTAAGAATTTTTTGGACTCATTTGAAGATAAAATTCCGATGTCAAAGGTGAAGACTGATCTGGAAAAGTGGGCGGATGGTTTTTTTGATAACGATTTAGAAACATGTCGAGCTATTGGTGAAGTCGGTTTATCTATTGCTGGAGAAAAAAAAATCTCTATTCTGACTCATTGCAATGCTGGTAGTCTGGCTACCGCAGGTTATGGTACGGCTTTAGGAGTTATTAGAAGCCTCCATGCGGTTGGGCAACTGAATTACGTTTTTGTGGATGAAACTCGACCTTATATGCAGGGTACCAGACTTACCGCATTTGAGTTGATCGAAGAGGGTATACCTTTCTCGTTGCAAGTTGATTCTGCGGCTGCTAGCACTTTAGCTTCCGGACATGTTGATTGGGTGGTGGTGGGGGCTGATCGCATTGCTTCAAATGGTGATACTGCTAATAAAATTGGTACTTATGCTTTAGCTATTCTGGCTAAGTACCATGGGGTAGCATTTTATGTAGCTGCACCAGTAAGTACTTTTGACTTTAATGCGAGAACTGGGGAGGATATTCCTATTGAGCAGCGCCCTGCCGAAGAGCTAACTAGTTTTGGAGGTCATCCTATCGCCGCTCCCGGTACTGAGGTGATAAATCCTTCTTTTGATGTGACCCCGGCCGAGTTAATTACGGGCATTATTACTGAAGAGGGTGTCATAAGGGCGCCTTACCCCGACCATATCGCTACTTTAATGGAGTAAATGCTGAATCTGAAAAACCTGTGTTGACAGATTCTTTCATATTTGGGATAAGCTTTGCCACTCGCAGTGAATATTAGACTGCGGCCTGCCATGAAATATCTATGGGGATTTAGCTCAGTTGGTTAGAGCACTTGCCTTACAAGCAAGGGGTCACAAGTTCGAATCTTGTAATCCCCACCATACAAAATCAAAACATTTTTCAGAATATTATATTTTATAGCGAGCGATTGTTATCCAAGAATCGGATTATGACGACATAATTTCATTTCTTTAAGTTATTGAGATTAGTAGTTACCTTAAAACCAAAATATATTGATTTCTACAATATTCCAATGCTGTGTAACATCCTCTGATACTGATGCAAAAAGTTTCTTTCATCTATCTAAACCACTAGTTATAGATAATTAACATAGTGTTATATAGATCATATATTATAGTAATAATGAATGAAAAATTGACAGTGGTCTTAGGCTTTGTCAGTCTAATGAGCTCACTACTTCTAAATAACACCTTAATATTTTTAGCATAAAAAGTTGGCCCATGATTTGCTTGTAGAGATTGATTTTATAAATTATTTGTCTGCATATTGCATAGATGGGAGCATGATTAGATGTTTTTAAATAAAAAGTTAGCCATTATGGTGTTTGCTATTGCTATTAATGGCTGCCAAGTCGAAAACTCGCAAGTAGATTCGACGAATATTGTTGATGGTGAAGTGGTAAGCTATTACTACCAGACATATACAATGTCTAGTGATGAATCAGCAGATTCATTTCAAGATTATGTTATTAAAAATGGAATGCTTGCATCTGATGAATCTGAAAAACTCTTGCCTAGAGAGCTTCAGGGACTATTTTTTCTTGATGGGGCACCATTTCCTGATAAAGCTTTGTCGCTAAAGCATGTTAAGCCTATGGATAAAGATGCTAATAGAATTCGTTGGACTGTACCATATAAAACATCTTTTGCATGGCTCAATAACGAAAAAGGTCATCATGCTTTTGCGAAGGCTCAGAGTCATAATCTTCAGTATGAACTTGAGTGGCGAGACTGCACGGCCGAGGTATTATCTGATATGGCTTTGCAGTATCAATCATTTAATGTTGCTGAAGTACCTACAAGCTGTAAAGCAAGTGACCGCAAGTTTGCTGTGATTAATGCTTATGCTTGGTATGATGGAGAGCGTATTTCGATTCCAGAGAGTGTTCTTTATTTTGATATGTATCTTATTCCTAAAGGTGAAGAGCGAGATTACTTTATTTGGCACCGCCGTTCGAAAGTTTGTAGTAATAATGAAGGTTCACCGATTAAGAATTTCTGCGAAGTATTTGCACAGGCGGTTGGTCGTGACTCTGGCGATGGCTACTCAAGGTATCAGTTTACTCAGGTAATCGACCCTGAAGGACGTCGTACCTCAAAGTATAATAGCGGACTTTTACCAGAAGTTATCGAAAGTACTGGTACCGAAAATAATATATTTCTGGTATGTGACCCTTCAGAAGTACTAGATGAGAGTTGTATTGATGGCACAGAAGCATTACCTCCTATTAAAGATCGTGATATAGATGTGATTGTTGATGCTGACAAAGAACTAACTGTATTTGAGAAAATTATCAGAACCCGAAAAGTTGCACAGTTTATTGTAAAAGCTGGCCTTGATATCCTTGAAATTCTTATGGATGGTAAAAGTGAAGAATAGAAATTTAATTATATATTAACTTATGGAAAGCTCCCGTTGTGATGACAGGGGCTTTTTTACTTTTAGGCTCAACTTTTTCCTTAATCGATCATTTTCCCTCATTTTCTAAATTCAGTAAAAGATATTCTACTTAGTTAAA
This sequence comes from Pseudobdellovibrionaceae bacterium, assembly GCA_002725955.1. GTDB lineage: Bacteria > Bdellovibrionota_B > Oligoflexia > Oligoflexales > Oligoflexaceae. Next base: position 28,717 of record PBRN01000158.1, on the reverse strand, counting down.
CCCCCCTTTCAGATTAACCAGCTACTTGAAAGTTCGTAGTGACATAGCTCTAATAAATCAAATAAAATTAGTCATTATAAAAATATAAAATAAGTAATAAATACAATATATTAAAATAAAATAGTATTAATTTCGAGTTAAATAAAGTCATGAGAATTCTTTTTTCGTAAAAAAGATCATTATTTAATTACTTGTATGAGAATGTAATAAAATAGTCATGACAGAATTTATTAGTTTATAATTATTCTAATAATATAAATAGCCAGAAATATTACAAAAAAAAGAAAATACTCATGACATTTTTATATATACCGATAGGGTTATTGAAACGGCAAGTATGACTTGTGGTGAAACTAGAGTAATCATATATAAACTGGAGAAAAAATGAAACAAATCTGTTGTTGGATACTAATTGGTATCTGCTTAGTGGTTTTAGGAGCCTGTGGCAAAGTTGATCTAACTGGGCTAACCCACCCTGGTAGCTTTGACCTTGGCACTTGGAAAGGCGATAAGGGAATAAATTCTGATGAATGGGTGGCTTGTGAAGGAGTATTCTTTATATATCATGAGGGCAATCTGAAGGATCATTATTTTTTAGATTCTAATGGATGTAAACTAGGAAATGAAGAGAAAAATTTGGCTAGATCGGTACAATATCTGCGGCTCGATTTAACTTCTGTTATTAGCAAGATTGATCCTCATAAATTGGTTAATCATGAGGTCTATGTTGAGGGAACGATGTCAAAAGATTTTAAAGGAGCGTATAATTTAGTCTTTGCAAAATCTATAGAAATATTACCTTCTACAATGCGATCGGATTCTAATCATAAACCTCAGTTATGCAAAATTAATCCAANCAAGGAATTATTAATTTTAGATCCTACCGTCACCAACTCTGTAACAAAACCATGGAGTTTTTCTGCTGTTGTGAGAAATATTGTGAGGGTAACTCAAGGGAGTGATGATCGGCAAAANATTAATACATTTATTAGATCATGGTTTGCCCATTGGAAGGATAAACAGATTATTAACGGGCATGAGGTGCCTGCAGCGGATAAGGAGAAATTTTTTAATAGAATGATAGATCCATGGCNTTTACCNGATGGTNNTTTCGATTTGAGTCNGGCTCCCTTTGATCTCTTGGCTATTACTAANCGTATGGATCTTGCTACNGAAAATGATGCCGGAGAAGGGCGTTTTGTTTTNGGTTTGAACGGAGGAGGNCGTTTTACGGTAATTTTTGAGTATAAGCTGCCTATTAGTAGAGACTTTGGTAAAAAAGAATGGGCGCAACTGTGGCATAAGTTAGGTCGGTTCGAGATTGGAAGCCGCAANTACGAAATAGCTCTAGCTNAGGTTGTAAAGACCATTTTCATCAAAAATAGAGTTATTGATGGTGATTTAACNATTCGAACTAACGAAATTGCATTTAATGCTAATGGNCAATGGGAACTAAGAGAGTTTCGTTGGGATAGANCGGAATTNACTGGAAAGCCAATATTTCGTCAGCANACAGTAGCAGGAACCGCCNCNAANAAATTNAGGACTTCTGAAGAAGGGAAGNCTAAACTCATTCAATGGATGCTTGAGAACGAAGAAGATGTNTTATCTATGAATATTGATTTTCCAGATGTATATATTTTTCGCNANGGACTGTTTGAAGGNGAAAAAGAGCGTATGGCNGGTGGNCGNGCTATTACNTTAGGNGGNAATCCCGATCCATGGGTTACTATCTCAGATCAACCGGATGGNTTCAAAAGNGCAGATAAATGGGAAACTATGGTAACTAATATCAACTTAAATAGTTGTAATGGTTGTCATGCTACTGATCCTGTTAATGGNTTCTATCACATTGCACCAAAAAATGATGTGACTCAGCCAGCTGAAATCTCACCATTTCTAGCTAATGAGGTTGCTGTACAAGGTATCCGTNTTAACAGCTTTCGATGTGATTTGGGATGCAATTGTCTGAGTGATGATATAGCTNAAATNAAANTTTTGAAGAGAAAGCCTATTCATTAGTTTAAAAGTATNCNNATTTNATNAGGAAATCACTTTTGANCTATATCGTAGGTACNTGGTAGATAGGTCCGTATATTATGTTTTCATCTNAATCAGTGCAGNTAGCTCTNATTTNAAANCCAGGTAATGGATTTTCCATTAGATTGATGCAGGGNNCGAAACTTNCNGTATCANTCTCGTTTTCAGAATTNCGGCATTGCCANGATAGTTGTTCGGTGCAATCNCTNGCTTTNGCNAGACTAAAATGGGTCCATTGGTTAATGGTTCTTTTACTAACNGCAAGTTTCTGATAGTTTTNATCTACCCCAAACCAATGCAGATCGATAATGTTTGATGAGCGTTCTCCNCATTTGGCTTGTACCTTCATNACTTGAAAGCCTTTNACCATTTGTTGTGGCGCAATAGTNAGAGTTGCNATTGATTCTGTGTGACAAAGTGACCACATATCTTGAGTNTGGTTGCAATAGAACTTAGCCTGGCATGAACGGTTGGTATCAATTTGTAAAGGTATNGTCAGATATTTATCTATATTAATAGCGCTGTAATCTTTAAATCNAAAGTCATCAGCAGCTAAGATNAACCANTCNGAACTTTCNTGATCATTTCTATTNGGAAAAAAAAGNTTTCCNCCNAGAATATTAAACCTTTTNTGNAGATTAAANNCTTNGCTAGCNGTTTCGANGATCATGCTAACGAAATAGCTNCCATCGTTAGGATTAGTNAGAATAACTCCATCGCTNCATGATTCAACACTAATATCGTTTACTTTACAGCTAACNGAANTTACTTTCTCAGGAAGATATTCNGGCTTAATTGAAATTTTTCCGCTTTGTTCAACNACAATAAGTTCNGCATTATATTGCTTAGATTTGATTGATCCTGCAACGATTTCATACTGATTTTCNACATATCTTTTTTTCTTACTNCAGCCGANTGANAAGTANGAAGTAAAAATAAGAATAGATAAACTATATAGATGAAGTGTTCTCAAGAAGTACCTCGTGTTCGATCTNGGTCTTTAACNGGAATTTTTAGTACATAGCCTTTAGGNAGNCGACCATTTNTTCTAATCATAGATTTGAAGATNTCTGGNTTGTAATCAATGATCTCAGACTTCGTGATATTAAATTTCTTTCGNATNAAACTTATTCTAGTACTGCGNCGAAGTTTAATTTCCTTATANAAGATTTNTTGTTCTTCGANNATTNNGGGNAAGATTTTTTTCTTATTTTTNAGGGTTGAAAGAGCNCCGAGAAACTCACAGTAGAAATTTCGGGAAGCAAATCCAAANGCCTTTCCATNATAGTGATAGATNAGNTCAANGATATCACGGCTGCCTGTGGTGGCTATACCACGAAGNACGCCTGTTGGTCCGTGATTATAGGAGGTAACAGCTAGTGGCCANGCTCCGGTNATTTTGTAATTTTCTTTGAATATTTTAGCAGCAGCTTTTCCTGATTTTATTGGNTCTCTTCGTTCNTCCACAGCNTTATTAATCATTAAGAGCTTCTTGCCAATGGCGGGCATAACTTGATAGGCGCCAGTAGCACCAACTTTAGAATAGGCTTTATAGTTAAAAGATGATTCNACGAAAGCAATATTTGCNANCTCTTCCGGTATGCCTAACTTCGCAAATTCTTTCTTNATGATAGGAAGATAGCGTCCAGATCTTCGTATGCCTTCGGCAAAAAATTCTTTTTGACCCCTCTGTGCCCTCAAGCTTTGTGCTGCTTTTAAGTATTTATCTGAATCCTCGATATGTGACATCAGATTAATGATTCTCAATTTTTCCGGGTAGAAGGTATCGGGTATTCTTGAGGTTTTGTTATGAAGAGAAAGTAGTAGATTTTTTATTCTACCTAAGTTTATCCTAACTTGTTTTTTTCCCTTTAATATCTGCCGATAGCTTTTTAGCTTAGAAATATTGGCCACTGCAAATATAACCTCAGGATATACTCTATTATGAATAATATAGTCGTTTTTTGACCAACGGGAATATATTTGTTCCCAGAAGTGTACCCTTCTTCCCAGTTCTTGGGGTATCATAAATTTTGCTGACACTTTGCTATTTGACGTAATTGTCGCAAGAGCTTCTTTAGGGCAGTGATAATAGGAAATCTTCACTAGATTTTCGGTTGCCACCTGGATCGCGCGGCAGTGAGGATCAGTTGTAATGGATACTATTTCATTAAACTTAACAGCCTGGTCCCTGAGAGTCTTCACAGTGTTCCGAGGGTTCTGGCCGCCGAATACTGAGGTCGTCATAATAGACAAATGGATGACTATTGTGGCAATAGATTTGGTGTGCCAGCGCAGGACTGATTGTGATGGCCTCAACATTTGTAACCTCTTGGAACAATAAAGAAAAAGTGTGGCAAAACCGAGCAACATTGGCCATATTCTATACAGCAATTCCCGTTCCAGGTCGTAAGTAGCTATAAATTATTAGGAATTATGGCTTTGCGTTGCTAAAATGCTCAACAAGTGTCGGGATCTCATACATTGGTTGTTTAGGGGCGTGCTTATGAATTATTTAGCGGCGTTTTTCTGGATTATTTTATTTATGCATCAAGTGGTTGGCTATAGCCAAGTGTCTCAGTCTCCCAAACAATGGTTAGAGGTAGATATTGGTATTGTGGGAGCGGCTTCAGATGAAATTCTAAAAGAAGCGTTGGAGCAGGCTATATCTGATGGCTATGAAGGGCTATTAATTACGTTGGATACACCAGGTGGTGCTTTGAATTCTACCAGATCTATGGTTAAACGAATGATGAGTGCTGATATTCCAGTGGTAGTCTGGGTAGGGCCTGCAGGCTCTAGGGCTGGCAGTGCAGGTGCTTTTTTGACATTGGCAGCGCATGTTGCTGCGATGGCGCCTGGGACTAATATTGGTGCTGCGCACCCCATTCAAGCTAGCGGCCAAGACATAGAAGGTGAAGCTGCTAAGAAAGTTGAAAACGATGCAGTNGCTTTTATGGATTCAATNGCAGAAGCTNGGGGGNGGAATAAGGAGATGGCNGCNTCCTTTGTGATAAATTCGGTNTCAATTACAGCGAAGGAAGCCTTAGAAAATAAAGTGATAGANCTATTNGCNCAAGACACGAACCAACTGTTTNCAAAGCTTAATGGTCGGGTAGTAACCTTGGGNTCTGGAAAAGAAATAACTCTANCCACTAATTCGGCGACTAGGATCCANTTNGAGAAAAATACNAGACATCANTTTCTNGAGATNCTNTCTGACCCTAATATTTTTTATCTGTTATTTATAGGTGGGATTATAGGTATTGTNTTTGAGTTGACACACCCAGGTTCNATTGTCCCNGGTGTATTAGGGGGGATCGCTTTAGTTCTNGCAATGATAGCNACATCAATATTNCCAGTTAGTATTGGTGCTATGGTGCTAATNTTAATTTCTATTGCATTTATGGTNGCTGAAATATTTGTGCCCAGCTTAGGTATTTTAGGTATAGGGGGNTTTATTGGCTTTGTGATTGGNAGTGTTTTATTGGTTGANCCAGATAATGCCGAAGGNTTNAGGATATCTTGGTANAGTATCGTGCCAGGATCAGCAGCNNTGCTNGGTTTTGGTGGNGTATTAGCTTGGCTAGTTATTCAAAGTGAAACTAATAAGGTTATTTCTGGTTCNGAGAGTATAATAGGACTGGATGGTAAAGCAATTTCTGATTTTNCAGACGGNAAAGGTCGTATTCTTATTCAGGGNGAAAATTGGATTGCAATNGGTCAAGATGTTAANGCAGGTGATGTTGTNAGAGTTACAGGAAGGAANGGGCTTGAACTTTCTGTTGTCACNATTCATGATGAAAAAAATTAATAAAATGATCTTGGGGGTTAAAAATGGGAATTGGAATCCTNATATTNTTAGTGGCTGGNNTGGCCGTATTGGCATCAATGATACGNATTATGCCGGAATATGAGAGAGCGATTGTCNTGCGGTTNGGGNGGGTTCTTCCNCAGCCGAAAGGTCCNGGGCTTATTATNTTATTACCATTTATTGATCGTATCGANTCNAGGGTAAGCGTAAGAACAATTACAATGGANATAGATCCNCAGGATGTGATTACAAAAGATAATATNAGTCTGAAGGTTAATGCTGTTTTATATTTNAAAGTNATTGATCCAATGAAGGCTATTTTGAATGTAGAAAACTTTTTATATGCTACNTCTCAGCTGGCACAAACTCAGTTGCGNTCGGTATTAGGGGAAGCCTCTTTAGACCAACTNCTGATGGAAAGAAAGNNACTCAATANCAAGCTGCAAGAGCACCTNGATGAGAATACAGANCCTTGGGGAATNAAGGTGATTTCGGTTGANGTAAAGCATGTGGATCTACCGCCNGATCAACAGAGANCTATGGCTAGACAGGCTGAAGCTGAGAGAGAAAGAAGAGCGAAAGTTATTATTGCAGAAGGNGAGTTGCAAGCCGCAACAAAANTNAAGGAAGCTGCNGATGAGATTNCGAAAAATCCAGTGGCCCTTCAGTTGAGATANCTGCAGACAGCAGCNTCCTTGGGTGGCAGCCAGAGCAAGGTAGTCTATTTCCCGATGCCTGTAGAGATTGNTGAGTTGATCAAGTCGATTGTNAAAAAATANNGGNGTCTATTAAGTNTNTGTAATTACTTGNTTTTAACACACTTGCTTCACGTTATTACTAAAATTTGCTATCAAGCCTGTCAACTTTGTAGTTAGCGGCTCATCACTTGGNTGGGNTGCTTNTAATNNGNGTTGATNGGGGGNCATAGTGACGGCAGNNGNAAGAAAGCTCGATTTTTCTAATACAAAGATAGCATTTGCTTCTATGAGTAATTTGGAGCTCATGCGAGCCCGCTTTTTATTTAAGATGATGGGCTTTAGTACTTTTGTTAAAGCCGGNCCCAGACTCGCTTCTATGAGTNTACGATTTCANNTGCCTGTNCGTTCAATTATTAAAAACACTTTATTCAAGCAGTTTTGNGGTGGCGAAAGCATTGGAGAATGTTCANCTTTAATTGATAAGCTATCTGANGCTGGTATNGGCACTATCCTTGATTTTGCTACTGAGGGNATAAACTCAGAAAAATTGTATGATTATACGATGAAAGAAACTCTCCGTAACATCGATTANGCNGCCACAACCGATCATATACCTTTTTGTGTTTTTAAGGTTACNGGNCTAGCTAGATTTAAGTTGTTGGAAAGAGTNAGTGAAGNTCAGATCCTTTCTTTATCAGAACAAGAAGAATATAAGAAGGTGAAAGATCGTATTGATAGNATTGCAGCAACTGCAGCAGAAAAGAAAGTTCGCTTATTTATTGATGCTGAAGAAAGCTGGATTCAGGATTCTATAGATGAACTTACTTGGGANGCNATTCTTAAATATAANAAGGAAGAACCTATTATATTTAATACANTACAAATGTATCGTCACGATAGATTTGCTTTTCTAAAGAAGATGTATGAAGAAGCGTGNAGAGAAAAAGTTTATTTNGGTATTAAGTTAGTGCGTGGAGCATATCTTGAAAAAGAAAATGATCGNGCAAAGGTTCGTGGTGAACAAAGCCCTATTCACAAGAGNAAATTAGATACGGANNAAGATTATGATGAGGCCNTAAGATATTGCATTGAACATATCGAGNAGATTTCTGTTTGTGCTGGTACTCATAATGANCCATCAACTCTATTNTTGGCTAATCTCATNGACGAATATAATNTGGATCGCTCTGATTACCGGGCAGAATTTGCCCAGCTAATGGGNATGAGTGATAATNTGACATTTAATCTGGCTGATCAAGGNTATCGTGTTTCNAAATATGTNCCTTATGGCCCNATAGCAACNGTCATNCCCTATCTNGGNAGGAGAGCTGCCGAAAATAGNTCTATAGCAGGNCAGACAAGTCGAGAGCTNCAGTTAATNGANAGTGAAGTNCAGAGNCGAGGTCTNNTAGATTAATACAAGATATTNGACNTTTACGTGTTTAAATCATTCTCNCATATGCCNGAGTTCAGCTGTGCCGGTTAATTGAACCACNCTCTATTCGGTAAATCTTGCCTCATGGTTCCTTCTTAAACCNATAATTCGGTATAATCACAGATGATAGTATTCTGGAAAANNTGAAATGTATTTGNNTTTTTCTANTGTTCAGAATAGTAGCNAATATTTCCGATTCAATGAACGAGTCTTTATTTTGGAATTGTAAGTCCTGAAAGGTTTGGGAAATGACATCGTACCTNAAAATTTATNGTCACCTANTCCGANNGGTGTGGTTTNTGNCTATANTTATTTCGTTAAATACTGNCACNCCTTTATATGGNACTGATATTGCGGCGGAANAAATTCGAGGTCAAAATAGAGTTAANCCNGTNTCNGTNCTCCAAAATCGTTANTTTATTAAAAAATTTCGTCCTGAAGTGGGTATCACNAGNGGNGTCTTTTTAGATGAAGCATATACAGATACTTCTTCTTTTGGNGTNAGNTTGGCTCTATTTACCAATGAATGGATCGGACTGGAAACNCAATATCTAACTACTATAGTTAAAGANTCGGANGATCGNAAGGCNCTAAANCAANTAAAGTATCGNCGGGCGAATGTTAATGATGANTCGATNATTTCTCCTGACCCAGAGGTAAATGCAATTAGGAAAGCNGCAGATCTGAATACTATTATNGCTCCCTTTTACGGNAAGCTAAANTTTATAGACTCNGTGATNATATACTCNGACCTNTATATAACTTTAGGNGTTTCACAGATAGAAACGGACCAGGGAGACNTCCAGGGNGGTTCCATTGGGNTNGGCCAAAGNTTCTATTGGAAAAAGTCACTTAGCTTTCGGGTTGANTACCGNACTAGAGTTTATGAAGAATTNAGATCAGAAATTAAAACAATTAAGAATGCTAAAAGTGTAGATATCGGAATGAGCTATTTCTTTTTATAAAATATTAGGCTTTTTGATTAATGAAAATGAGCAAAACTAAAAATCTAATAATTTTAATTATAGCTATACTGATAGATGTGAATGCCTTCAGCAGAAGTCGTCCTCACGATTTGCAAGTTAAAAACCTTATAAAAAATTATCGGTTAGGAAAAGTTCCAGGAAAGCAGTTATGGAACCAATTGGTTGCGATGTCAAATAAATCTAGCAAGCTCAGTAGGGATTCTCGGGTATCTATTCTTCAGCTTAAGGCTAAGATTATATACCAAGACGGTTATCCTATTACGGCGGCTATCTGGGCCGCTAAAGCTATTGAAACAGCACGGAATCCGATACATAAGAACCTTTCCGGATCTTGGAAGATTTTATCGGATGTTTCTAAAGCGAGACCTATTCAATATATGCTAGAGGCTTTAGCCGCAACTTTACGACTTAAAAAAAATCCTCCTTGGTTTGGTAATGCATGGAATTATATAAGAGGTAATAGCCTCGCTATAGATAATAAAAAACGACAGGCGATAAGGTATTACCGGATGGCGAAGATGGGTGAGAGATATTTTTTATCCTCACAGTACCAACTTGCGATGAATTTGATTGAGATTGGCAGGGCTAAGGAAGCTAAGACACCTCTTAAATCCATAATATCCAGTAGTGTGCGGCAGGCATCTCCTATTAAGTCTTCTGACAAGGTGGAAATGTGGAATTATGCCCACCTCGCATTAGCTAGGATATACTATGAGGAACAGGACTTTCTCACAGCGGCTCGGTTATACCGTAAAGTTACGAGGTCAAGCCCGCTGTTTTATGATGCTCTTTTTGAACAGTCATGGGCTTTATTTATGGGAGGTAACCCAACTCATGCCCTGGGATCTCTCACGGGAGTTCATAGTCCATACTTTGGACATGAGTTTAATGCTGAAGGTCGAATTTTAGAGGCTACGATTTATTTTTGGTTATGCCGGTATGAAGACTCTAGAATGGCTTTGGTTCAGTTTTCCAAAGAATATTCTAAACCAGTAGAGAATCTTTCCGTTTTCTTGGATAAGAAACATCTGAGTCCAGATCGGGCTTATCGACTATTTGAAGATCTTGTTATGGGCGTGAGTAGTGAGTCTTTGGGTCTGCCTAGGCGCTTATTGGAAAGTGTAGCTAATCAGGATTCTATGCTATTAGTGAGAGATCAGTTGGCTTCGCTTTTACATGAGCATTCAAAGGTTTCATGGAGCGGTATCTTAGGTCAGTCAATTGGTAAAAAGACTATTATTTTTCACCAGGATAAAATCATTAACCATTTGAAGAAAGCTATCGGTAATCAGTTTTTAACCGAGCTTGATCACCTGCGACGGCATTATGATGACCTTGAGGACCAGTCGGAGTTTCTCTATTTAGAACTATTAATGAGCGAAAAAGAACAATTACTAGGGAAAGAGCTTCATGCCTCCAGCAAAGTAACTCGTATTGATAAGAATAGGCTTATCAGAGGTTGGGGTAAAAGACTCCAGAGCTGGAGCTCAGATATGAAAGGCGAATTTTGGTGGGATGAAATTGGTTATCAAATTGTACCAGTCAAACCTCAATGCGTGAATTAGAATATTGTAGAGAATTTATACATCAATATGGGGCTTATGAGATGAAAACAAACTTAAAATTTCTGATTATAATGACACTTTTCTTTAGTGCAGATATTTCATATGGCGCTTCTTTAAGACATCATCATGATGATACGAAGAAGTCTGCCCCTACTAAAGAAGATCATGCTTCATACTTCTCCAAAGGTAAGGTTACTGAAAATAGCGCTAAAGAAAAATTAGCAGATAAAATCAGAGTAAAGACTATAAAATCAATTAAGAAACTTATTAGACGGAAACTCAAAAAAGAAAGAAAATTTGAGCTGTATCTCCGACTGGGTGAGATCTATGCTGAAAGACACGATTATCTAAGGGGTGTTGAAATTGATGAGTATGAAAAAGCTCATAACGCATGGCAAAGGAAAAATAAAAAAGGTAAAGAGCCGCGACTATATCATAAGAAATCTCGTGCTGAGCTTTTAAAAAGCGCGAATGCCTTTCGTCTCTTATCTCGTCAATATCCCCAAAATAGAAGAACAGATGCGGTATTATATGCATTAGCAAATACTTTGAGTAGATTAAATAATGATAACGCAGTTCTGTACTTCAAAAAGTTAATAAAAAGGTATCCTAAGTCATCTCTAATTCCGGATACTCAATTAGCCCTAGGCGAGTTTTATTTTGACAAGCATCAGGTTGACCTGGCCATGAAGCACTATAAGTCTGCTATGAAGTATAAGAAGTCCCGTGTTTATATATATGCTATATATAAGCTTGGTTGGTCTTATTATAACCTAAAGTCTAAATCTGAATCGGAGACAAAGAAAAATATTAAAAAGTCAATCGCAGCTTTTAAACTGGTCGTAAAGCTCTCCGAGTCTTCAGACCGTTCAAGTTTCGATTTACGGCAGGAGGCAATTAAAGATCTTACTATGGTGTGGGCTGATACCGGTGGTAGCAAAAAAGCTGAAGACTATTTTATGGACAATGGTGAGGAATCTGCTTTTTATAATGTTCTAGAAAGGATGGGTAACCTTTATAGGGAAAGGGGAGATAACAGAAAGGCGATTTCTTCTTATCTGCGGCTCGTCGATGAAAGCCCGGACCGGAAAAATAATCCTGAAGTCTATTCAAAGATAGTAGAACTGCAGAATAAGGTTGGATTTTTGTCTGGGGTTACAAAGAATCTAGAGAAAATGACTGACCTTTACGTGAAGTCGTCAACATGGACAAAAGAAAATGGTACTGATCAGGCTATATTAAATGAAGCAAAAGATAAAACCGAACACCTGCTGCAAAGGTTTGGTAAGATGTTTCATAAACGTGGTCATAAAAGTAAAAGAAAAGAGTACTTGATCGCAGCTTCAGAGATATATTTATTATATTTAAATACATTTCCTGAAAATAAAAATGCATATGAGACCCGATTTCTCTTAGCAGATATTTTCTTTAATGTTCAGAAATATGACAGAGCTGCTGATGAATACCTTTACGTTGCCAATAAGCAGCCTAAAAGTGGTAAGTTTCTTAAACAAGCATCGATGTTAGCTGTTGTTTCCATAAAGAAGTTAGATTCTAAGACAAAGTACGAGAAACTCCCTCCACTAGGCCAGGTTATAAAACCGATACCACTGCCGAGAGTGAAAAAAAGACTAGTTGAGGTTGTCGATAATTATGTGCTGTTATTGCCAAAGGCGAAAAAAGGTTTTCCTATGAGGTATTCTGCTGCACAGATTTTCTTTGACTATGGTCACTATAACCAAGCCATTATTCGTTTTGAGAATATTGCTAAACAAATACCTTCAACAAAGCAAGGTAAGTCATCGGTTAAAGTTGTATTGGGTCTATTTAGTGAGCAAAAAAAATGGGATGAATTAATATTGAGGAGTCGAGGTTATTTACAGTCGAAGAAGCTGATGGTTGGGGGATTAAAGAAAATTGTAGAAGATCGTTTAAAATATGGTATTTATCAGAAAGCTCTCCAACTAGAGAAAGATAAGAAATATCGAGAATCTTCAGAATTATTTTTGGCCTTTCAAAGAGAGTTTCCGAATGACGACAGTTCAGATCGGAGCTTATATAACGCCTTACTAAACCTATATCGGGTTGCAGAGGTAGATCATGCTTTAAATGCCGGGCAACGTTTATTAGAGTTTTACCCAAATTCAAAACTAGTACCCGACGTGATGTTGGATATGGCTCATACTAATGAATCTCTTGCAAGGTTTGATTTAGCTGCTAAGTATTATCGTAAGTATGCTAGGAAATATCCTAAAAGCAATAAGGCTTCGATGTCTTTGTATAATGCAGCAACTTTATATAAAGGGCTGAAAAACTATGGAACTTCGATCGATTTATATAACTTATATGTAACTCGCTATCCCCGAGCAAAGTACAGACAGCAGGCATACTGGGAAATTCCTAATGTCAAAGTAAAACAAAGCGATTACAAGGGAGCGATAAAATCATTTCATCTATATAATCGAGTTGTTGGCAGTAAAAACCCAGAAAGATTTTGGTTGGCCAAGGCTAATATCGCAGATTTAGAACTGAAGTATTATAGTAAAAAGAATGGTTTAGCTCAAATGTCTTCTCTGAGGACTCAGCTTAATCGAAAAGGAACGGTACCAGCTCTTGAAGCTAGGAGGATCATAGCGCAAGCTCTTTTTAATGATTTGGACATTAGTTATACGAGATTTAAAGATGCGAGTTTCAAATCAGCTAGAAGGCTTGAGTCGGATGTGAAGAAACAACAGAAAACATTAAAGTGGTTAGCAGGTCGTTATGAGAAGGTCATGGAAATAGGGTGTGGAGAGTACATTGTAGCTTCTCTGTTTCGATTGGGAGAATTACATGAGAACTTTGCGGATGACTTATTTAACGCTCCTCCACCAAGAGGTGCGAGCCAAGTGGAAGTGGATCAGTTTCGGACCTCGGTAGAAAAAGTAGCTTTCCCACTCAAGGAAGAGGCCTTTAAATATTATGAGTCAGCTTATCTCCAGTCAAGGGAAGTACAAACGTTCACAGAATGGACTAGGAAGTCATATTTAAAAATGGCTGAAATTGCACCAGAAAGGCATCCTAGTGTTCTTGAGAAGTCAGCCATGCCTGAATATATGGGTCATAGAATGTTTTGGCAAGAACCTGTAGCAGCATTAACTAATTAGTCTAGGGAGAAGTGATGAAGTCAGTAATTAATTTGATTTACTTTACAACAATGATTTGGATGATGATTTCCTGTGCTAGCACCAATCATTTTGTCAAAGTAGATCCGGTGAAAAAAGATATCGAGATCCAGTCATCTTCAGACTATAAATCGGCCTTACCGGATTTGGCTGAAAATCGAGCTGTAGTTTCAAGTATTGAAAAATTGGAAAAATACCTCAAAGAAAATCCTGGTAGTGTGAAATCATTATTGAATTTAGCTCAGTTAAAATTAGTACAAAGTAATTTTGAGGAAGCAGAAAATGCTTGTCGTAAAGCCTTAAAGGTTGATGTGAAGAGTACGGATGCCAGGAAGATTTTGGCTCAAATATACTTCCGTAAAGGCAATTTGGAAATGACAAAGATCATATTAAATGGGCTAGGTGGCTTGCAATCGAAGGATAGTCAAATAGTGAATATGATGGCCATGGTAGCATTCAAAGAGGATCGTAAGTCGCGGGCTCTGTCACTTTTTCATCAAGCTCTAAAACTTAATCCTAGTGATATTGCTGCGAGAATGAATTTGGGTGTATTGCATATTCGTTATAGGCAACTAAAAAATGCTGCTATTCAATTTGAAAGAGTTTTGAAAATTATGCCAGATCATGACGATGCCAAACTTCATCTGGCAATCGTATTGACTTCTCAAGGAAAGTTCTCTCAGGCGGAAAACGTGTATGGAAGTGTTCTTACGCGAAAGGATAATAACCCGTTAGCAATGTATAATATGGCCGTTTTGGAGAATCGCCGAGAGAATTATGGTAAAGCAATGGAATTACTAGAAGAGTACATGGAGACCAATCATGCTCAGAAGTCAGAGGACAATGAAATATTTGTTTTAATCGATGATATTCGTAATAAACGTGCTGCCGCAAGTAAAGAAGTCTCAAATAGTGATATAGAAGAAATGGTTGAGGATCTAGGTTCACGCCTACCTTCAGCAAAAAAATCGCAGCCAGAGAAACCAGTAGCAGCGAGTGAACCAGTTGAGAATTCGGAGCCAGAAGAGGACGATGATATCTCAGCATTAGAAAAACAGTTAGAATAGAGGTAGAATTTTTATGAGATATTTATATATATTGATGTGTCTCTTCCCATTGGTAGCATTTAGTCAAGAATCAGGTGAGGAAGTTTCGACTAATATGGATTTTGATTCCAGTATGATAGATGGCAGTATGAAGTCACCTAGTGGTTTTTTTATGCTAGGCCGAAACCGTCAAAAAATTTCTAATATGGTTGACCTGAGAAAAAATTTTAGAGACAAGATGAGAAATACCAAGTCAGCTGTAAAAGCGATGGTTAGATAGAATCTAACCCACCTTCCTAGTAAGAGATTCGATAGTTTCTCGATATTTTTTTCTTATTATGGTCTGATGCAAATGCTCCTGATTGCGTACGATCCACTTTCCAGACCTCATTGTTCCGTTTATAATACTTAGATCACTAGCAAAAATGAAGCTGGATAAAACTTCTTCGATCTTTTTTCCCGCCATAATTGGGTGTGTATGATCGAGCTCTATGCCATTAAGCTGTTTACCTAGTTGGAATAAGGATTCCTCTTTATAGCCTAGACCGGCTGAACGCAATCCACCATAGAGTGCTTTTTGAAAGAGAATATTACCGGTATATTCTCCTGGATTAGATAAAATATTTCTTTTTTTGGTCTGAAGTCTGGATTGGTATTCGAGCCACCTTAGATCTTCTGTCATATTAGTTGAAATATGGCTATCAGTTCCGATGGACCAGTGGCCTCCTTGACTATTAAAAGAGATAAGGTCGAAAAATCCATCACCTAAGTTAGCTTCTGTTGAAGGGCAGATGACGATATTAGTTCCGTTTTGAATAATTATTTTTCTCTCTTGATCATTAATATGTGTGGCATGTACAAGATTAAGTCTCTCCGAAAAGGGGCAAATGTCAGATAGTAATTCTACCGGTCTTTTTTGGTATGTTCTAATACAGTCTTCAACCTCCTGAACTTGTTCAGAGATATGTATGTGGATAGGTCCCTTTGTTACTTCGTTGTTTAAGATAGTTGCAAATTGGTCTGGTGGGGCAGCCCGGAGACTGTGCAGACCGTGTCCGATAACTAGATCATTTTTTTGCCCTTCTATTTGGGTCAGGCTATTAACAAGATCTAGATAAGTTTCTGGAGACTTATGGATAAACCTTTTTTGCTTAGGGTTAGGTGCTGATTTAAAATATCCAGAGTTATAGTAAATAGGTATTAAGGTGAGCCCTATATTAGCTTTATTTGCTGCTTCAACGATACGATGTGACATTTCTTCCTGACGCCTATAAAACTGCCCGTCAGGATCATGGTGGAGGTAATGAAACTCGACTACGTGTGTTATGCCCATTCTCAACATTTCACTATACAGCATAGTCGCAATATCTTGGACCTCAAGAGGACTAATGATTAATGCGCGTTTGTACATAGTTTCTCTCCAAGACCAAAAGTTGTCTTGAGATTTACCTCTAGGTGCATGCTCAGTAAGTCCAGCTATAGAGTATTGGAAAGCATGTGAATGAGCGTTGATAAAGCCTGGGATGAAATAGCCTTTTATATCTTCATCAACTTTTTTATCGGCAGATGCAGATAGATTCACGATTTTGCCATACTCATCAGTTTCAATCATCTGGTTTTCTGACCATTTAGTCCCGTCAAAAATATGCTCAAAATTGAATATCATTGGTCTTTGACCCTATTTATCTTTATAAGTATTTTTCCCAAGTCTTCAATTGTTTGTTGTAACAAATATTGTAATTTTTCCGCTTTGTACGTATCTCGGCGGGGTGGATTTTCCTGCATATAGATATCTTGGGACATTTCAAGTTGTATAGCGTGATTACCATTTTCAGGCTTACCCCAGAATCGGGTCATATGACCACCTTTAAAAGGTTTATTGATAGAGAAAGAGTATTCACTTTGCTCCACGTTTTTTATGACTGATTCAACAAGTCTATGGTCAGCCGAAGCTCCATCAGCGGTGCCGATGATAAGATCTGGGAATGCTTTATCAGAAATAGTAGATACTTTTCTTCGGATAGAATGACCATCAAAAATCAGGACGTGTTCCCAGTCGGCCTTAAGGCTTCTAACCGTATGCTCAATAGCTTCATACCATGGTGTATAGAATTGACGTATTCTATTTTTAATTTGGTCTTGGCCTGGGATTGAATCTAAATATAGATTTTCTCCCAAAAATGAATGGTAAGGAATGACGGTAGTTTCTTTTCGACCATCCTTGTATAGGCTGAGCTTTTCGGGGGGTCTATTTAGATCAACGACGTAACGGCTATATACTGCTCTTATGAGAATGACACCTATATTCTCTGCGAATGAATATAGTTCGTCTACAAACCAGTCAGTGTCGGTGAGTTTCTTTGCTTCTTCGCTCCAGTCTCGATCCACTAATGGCAGTTGAGTCCCACTATGGGGTATAGTTATGATAATAGGATAACTAACTTTCTTGGGTATAATTTTCTCACAAATTATTCTGGTCTCCATGGGAAGCCTTTATGAACATGTGGAGGTTTTAATAATAAATTAGAGGGGATCTTAGCGAATTAAAAATACTATGGAAAGTGATATTGAGATGTTCTTGATTAACTTAACCAATCTGTTTCAAGGGCAGCTTTTGCTTCTTCGTATAATTGGCGCATTTTTTTTACGCTATCTTCCATGTGGGAGAGTTTCTTAGCACGACCAGCATACTCCATTTTTTCGCAGATGGTCATAAGTCTTTTCGCCCCGAGATTACCAGCACTTCCCTTTAGACTATGAGAAGACCTTTCGAATTTTAGGGGGTCTTGAGCTACGTAAGCACTTTCAATTTCGGCGATAATAGTTGGGCCTCTTTGAAAAAATACTTCAGCTAATTCTTTTAGAAAGTCGTCCTCACCTGGGTCAGATAGGCCCCTTATTGAATTTAGGGTGGTAGTATCTAAAATAGGTAAGTCATTCAAAGCGGTTTGAAGGTCAGATTCAAGATATTTTTGGAACCTGTCTAAGTGATCTTGTTTTATTGGGTAATTATAGTGTTCGGTAAGGCCGGCTTCTTTCAACAAAGTGAGATTTTGTTTTTTACTACTGGAGCTCAGTCCACATATAACTATTTCGGGTGAAGCATCGTTAATTTCTTGTAGTATGTTGGTGACCCCGTCTAGAGAGTCGATAGATATTAAACATCCATCAATTTTTTTACTCGAAACCTCATTAGATATTTTCGTTATATCATCAGAAACGAAGACTTCCCAGCCCATTTTTTGTAGCAGTGCCTTAGTAATATTTTGATTCATGGGGGTCGGTTCATACAGAAGAACCTTAAAAACTTGATTTGATTTATTCTTTAGAGCTGTTGTCATAATCGTATCTTCCTAAGAAGCTATTTTGATTTCACCCTCGGCTTTTAAAGCAAATCCCACACCATATTTTGTGTGTATTGTAACCTTTTCGGATACATCTTTTAAAAGTGATCGCACAGCATGAAGCTTTCTGTGCAAGGCATTATCCGTTACTTTGATTTGTCCCCAACACCTTACCTTAAGAGCATCTTTTTCTACGATTGCACCTTCAGTATGGGCTAGGGTTCCTAGTAAAGTTATTTCAATAGGTGAAGCATATCGTTTACCTTTGGGTCCTGATACGGTTCGATGAACCGAATCAATACTAATGTCCCCAAAGTTCGTAACTTCTTTTGCTGCCTTTTGAGCGCTATCTTCCATACGGAGTTTAAGCCTTGCCATCAGCTCTTCGGGAATGATGGGCTTTCTGACAAAATCGTCTGCCCCTGAAGAAAGAGCATTTATAATTGCTTCTTCAGCTGGGGAAGCAGTAATCACCAGAATCGGACAAAAAGGCCAAGTAGCTCTCAATGTGGGCACGATTTCCAAACCTGTTTTAGCGCCCTCTAGATGAATATCTACAAAAGCTGCAATAGGTTGGTAATTTTCAACCTCTTGTAACAGGCTATCAGGGTTCGTGAAGTAATGTGATTTGATCTTGGTCGATTTTTCGATAATCTGATGCACCATTGGATCATCATCAAGTGTAATTGTGTATCTGGACTCCGGCTTTGTCACCATGCTTTTGGCTCCATCGAGAATTGATATGCTATATTTCTGTTCCAGAACCCTGAAGAATCAGGATGGGTAAAAATAATGGAACGAACTTTGACAGAATCACTCGTCCTTAGATTTCTTTTCAAGCGGATTCGGCTTCTAGTAACTATTTTAAAGGACCTTGGCTCAATAGTCGATCTTACCCCTTAGGAATTTGATGTGAATTCTATAATAAGCTTAAGGGTTAAAGCTTCTTAGACATTTATTATTTTTTTACTGCCTAGGAAGTTTTCTTTGCAAGAGAAACTGCTTCAGACAGAATTTTTTCACCTCCTCTTTCTTTAAGTAGGAATTTATTGACATTATTGGGCATGAAACGACTGTCAAATTCAGTTCTATTTGTCTGACTTACTATAACTACTGGTAGATCTTTAATAAAATGAGGAACTATTCCAGCGATTTCGAGACCTGTTTCATTGCCCAGATCATAGTCTAAGATGGCGACATTATAGGTATTAAAATTAGCAACGAATCCAACACTTTCCATGGAATCGAAATAGTCTAATTTTATTCCATTTACCTCAGCTATTTTGGCCATGAGCCTACCGAAAATCGGGTCATCGTCGACTAAAATCACCCTAGTTTCAGATGTGTTTTTCTCTGCAAACATACAGTTACTCCCACTTAGTGAACCCTCCGGCTTACTTACTATCGACCATCGGCATTTTTAATAGAGTTATTTAAGTGTTTTGTTAAATAGCTTAAATGAACTATTAAAATCATGGTATATTTTATAATATTGTTGTTATAAATATAGAGTCATAAAAACTTGACATATTATATTGTTTTTTATATAAATATTAATAGCTTTCATGCCAAATGAGGGCTGTCCTAATTGTTGCTGCTGCTCCTACTTGTCTTTATTCCCTATTGCTGATGTTGAGAATACAATGAAATTAGTTACTTACCGTTTTTTATTTCCCCTACTTATTATGTTAGTCAATGCGTGCGGCAAATATCGCATCACAGAGCTCAAAAATTACCAGTTTGAAGTTCATACTGATGATAATGAGTTAAGAGATAGTACTTATAGAATGATGAAGGTTTTCAATGAGAGGTTGGGATCCGAGGTTTTAAAGTTTGCAGGCCCAGAACAACTATCATACGATAATTTCTCTCAAATTAAGTTTACTCCGGGGTTACGGGCATCAGAGGGCAAGTTGGGTTATGGGCAATGGGAGACGATGGTTGAGTCAGATCCTGAGCTTAAATCGATAGAAGGCAGAAAAATAGACCGTGTAATTGCTTATAAGATGAACCTAGAATTTGATGTGGAATTTTTCAAAGAAAGAATGGAATACCCGGATGATTCGGCAGAATTTCGAGAGCTTTTTCTGCTATTTTGTCACGAGGTAGGCCACGGGTTAACTCAGGAACATACAGATAATCGATGGGATGTTATGTATCCATATATAGATGGTGCAGAGAAAACCAATTTTGATGAGTATTTTGAATCTGTAGCATCTTTTTTTGACTTAAATAGTAATTAACCTGATAGTTTTAATAAGCATTTCTTCCCGATCGAAGTTCCTCTATGGTTAATAGAAGTATTTTTATATCTAACCAGATAGTCCAGTTTTTAATATAATATAAATCATGCTCAATTCTTTTTTCTATAGATGTATTACCTCTCCAGCCGTTCACTTGCGCCCACCCTGTAATTCCAGCTTTTACTTTGTGTCTTAGCATGTAGCCCGGAACATGTTTTCTGAAGTCATTTACAAAGACAGGTCGCTCTGGGCGAGGTCCTACAAGACTCATATCACCGGCTAGTACATTAAATAGCTGAGGAATTTCATCGAGACTTGTCCTTCGCAGTATTTTTCCGATTGGTGTTGACCTATTATCTCCGAGGCTTGACCAGATTGCCCCAGTTTTGGCTTCGGCATCAATTGGCATTGAACGGAACTTTAAACAAGAAAATATTTTACCATCCACCCCCATCCTTTCTTGTTTATAGAAAATGGGACCTCTTGAAG
The DNA here is from genome assembly GCA_002725955.1 of Pseudobdellovibrionaceae bacterium. GTDB lineage: Bacteria > Bdellovibrionota_B > Oligoflexia > Oligoflexales > Oligoflexaceae. The sequence goes on along the minus strand of PBRN01000158.1, from coordinate 7,893 downwards.
ACATTTTCACCATACAGCTGATGATGAGCATGACTGGTGATAAAAGCATGATTCCGACAAAGGAGCCCAAAACATCAATAGATCTCTTTAATCCTAAACCTAAACCATTTAAAGGGCTCTCGTGGATTTGAAAAATCGGCGTTCCATTAAAAATTTCGATACCAGAAGAAAATTGAGAGAATTTTCTTATATCCGGTATTATCTTTATATCACTGATTTGATTGCTTATTTCTGCCAAGTCAGAATCGGAAAAATTGCTATTTTGAGGCAAGGCAACAAATATGGTTTGGATATCTTTTGATGTTAAGTAGCTAGCCCAATCTGAGGGCTTGCTGATCCATGGCATATTCTGTGTAAGCCATGCAGGTGCCTTGGGGGTAGACTCTGAATCGATCACGCCGACGATTTCATATTTTTCCATTTTATTTGATGTAATAAGATCAATCGAGTGTTTAAGGTTTGAGTCAGAACCAATGATGAGAGCTTTTCTATGATCTGTATTTCTCAAATATAATCGTATAATTTTTCTGCATATGCTGCGACCTAGAGGAATACTAAAGATCAGCAGAAATGAAAAAATAAGTAGGGTTAGTCGAGAGTACCTATATTCTTCGTAGAAATAGGTAAACGTGATGATTAGCAGAATAGATAGCAGAATCGTTTGAACTGTTTCTAGAGACTCTCTAAATTGCGCACGAAACTGTCCTAATCGTTGCCAAGTACCATTTATGATTAAACTACTAATCCAGAAAAAAGAAATGAACGGTACTAGTTTTATATAAAGAATTAGTGGTGGGATGCCTTGAGGGTGGTTTATTGTTGTATAAAAGCGAATAAAGTAGGCTAAGATCCAACAAATATTTAATATCATCAAGTCGGATATGACTTTTGTATACCTAAGAGTATTATATTTATTGTTCATAATTACTTGCATCTCTCTTAAAGCTCATTGATTTCTTGCCTAATCTTGTCTAGAAATTTTTCTTTGTCATAGCTCATAGCAAAAGAAGTTAAGAACTCTCTATTATATTTATCTTTATTGTAATTGTTTAAGACTTCCGAAAGAGCCTCTGCGTTTTGTTCATTGAAAAATTCACCTGTTTTTTGTGGGACTATGAAGTCTAAAGCTCCCCCACCTCTATAAGCTATAACAGGAGTGCCTGCGGCCATTGATTCGATAGCAACGATTCCAAAATCTTCAAGTGCTGGAAAAAGTAATGCTTTTGCGTTTATCATCAAATATTTCCATCTTTCAGAGCTTGGTGCAATCTCGAATGTAGTATTGTTCTTAGCGTATTCACGTAGTCTAATTTCATCCGGTCCAGAACCTGCGACTACTAGTCGAACCCCAAGAGCCTCGCATGCTTGAATCGCTATATCGAACCTTTTATAACTAACGAATGCTCCTGCAACTAAAAAGAAAGGTGTCTCTGATGGGTTGCATGAGGATGATGTGAAGGCTTGCCAATCTACTGGCGGAGCTATGGTGGTAGAGTTGCGACCATAGTATTTTTTCACCCTACTTCCTACAAAATTGGAATTCACTATAAAGCGGTCGACTCGCTGAGCGCTAGTCGTGTCCCACTGCCTTAGCAAGCTGCTCACGAGGTGAATAATACCTTTGATTCCAGGTATAAGTGAGAGACTCTGAAAGTAATGTTTTCTTTGGTCCCAAATGTAACGCATTGGAGAATGGATATAACACAGGTGCTTGGCCTCAGGACCAATCATAGCACCTTTAGCTACGCATGATGAAGTTGATATGACTAAATCATATTCTTCTAATGGTAATGATTCGATGGCCGAAGGTAGAAAAGGTAGAAGAGCTTTTCTAATTTTTCTTAGTCGATTTAAACCTTTGGGATATCGGATATCTCGGTGTTTTATCGATTTAGGAATTTTTTTATGGTCATAGAACAAAGTATAAATTGGAGCATTTGGATAAAGGTCGATAAGTGCTTCGAGAACCTTTTCTCCACCGCGCCAAGTCACTAGCCAGTCATGGACATATGCGACCTTTGGTTGTTTCAAATTTGACTTATCCATCTGTTTTTGTAGTTCTTTTCGGTTCATGTTTTCGTCCGAATATAAATCATCAATATCTCAATCTCTGAAAAAAAAATCCATACATAAATCTTAATTAAGAGGTTTAGTTAGCTTTATCAAGAGGCTGAACGAGATAAAAATTAGTGGGCAAGGTTGCGCCAATAAGACTTAGTTTGTTAAAATATATTTACAAGCCTAAGTTAAATATGTGAATTGGGAACTAGGTCTTTTCGATGCCGATCCTGGCGTATCGATGATATTCAGCTACATACCGTATTTGGGCGGTAATTATATTTATCTTACGATTCGTAAGAGGAGCATTTTGCTTTATGCAAAGCAGTAATACTGGTCATGGAAATCTAGCAATTGAGTCACTTTTCAACGAGTTTGAGGGTGTTAACTCTACTGGGTCGAGTTTTGATAAGGAAACATTATTTCCTGACATAATCGGCAGGAGTCCTTCGATTATAAAGACTCTCGAAATAGTAAATAAAGTTGCTCGTTCTGACAGTGCCGCTTTTATATTTGGTGAAAGTGGTACAGGCAAGGAATTAATAGCTTCAGCGCTGCACCGTTTGTCAGCTAGATCTAGCAGTCGCTTTGTCGCAATTAATTGTTCCGCAATTCCAGACAATTTACTTGAATCCGAGTTGTTTGGTCATGAGAGAGGAGCTTTTACTGGCGCAAGTAGTAGGCGTGTTGGACACTTTGAGCAGGCTAATGGCGGCACTATATTTCTTGATGAGGTTGGCGATATGCCAATGAGGTTGCAATCGAAGTTATTGCGAGTTCTTCAAGAGAGGCAGTTTTCTGCAATAGGATCCAGTAGAGTTCAGCAAGTCGATGTCAGGGTCATTGCAGCTACTAATGTTGATTTAGAGCAGGCAGTAAGTGACCAGAAGTTTCGGTTAGATTTATACTATCGACTTAATGTGTTGCCCATTCAGATGCCTTCGCTAAAGGAAAGAATGTCCGATTACGTCTTGCTGATGGAGCACTTTCTTAACCAATGTAATAGAAAGAACCCGGAAAGGACAGGATGTTACTTTTCACCTGAAATGTATAAAATTTTAGAACATTACACTTGGCCGGGTAATATCAGAGAGTTACAGAACTTAGTTGAAAGGCTTTTTGTGATTAGTGATGGAGGGGTGATTGGCCCGCATCATCTACCCTCTAACTATATTACAACTCCACGTGCAGGAGCGGAACTTGCGGCAGGTTCGGAGCCAGTATCGTTTTCGTTGGGTGAAACCACTGAAGCTTCGTATCCGGAGAAAGCGTCTAAAATTGATGACCATGAGTTTGGGTTATTGCCTGCTGATGGAGTGAACATGACTGAGTGGATTGAAAACTTGGAAAATAGCCTAATTTTACAAGCTTTAGATAGGACTAGAAATAATAAGAATCAGGCTGCTAAATTGCTTGGTCTTAACAGAACGACTTTGGTGGAGAGGATCAAGAAGAGGAAGCTTGTTCCTTTGAATTCACCATCAAAGGAACTATAATAAAGTCAAACTTTCATGACTTCTTTTTCTTTCGTTGATACTCGTTCATCAATTTTTTTCACAAATACATCTGTTTCTTTTTGAACTAATGCTTGCAATTTTTTGACTTCGTCTTCACCGATGTCTTTATTCTTTTCAGCCTTCTTGATTGTGTCATTGGCATCTTTTCTTACTTTTCGTAGACCTATTTTTGCATCTTCACCCATTTTTTTAAGTGATTTAGCGATTTCTTTTCTTCTTTCCTCTGTAAGAGCTGGAACGGGGACTCTCACTACATTGCCATCATTATTAGGCTGCAGTCCCAGATCTGCTATCATAATCGATTTCTCAATAGCTTGGATAAGGTTTTTCTCATAAGGAGAGATGACTATAGTTCTGGCATCAGGGGTGGTTAGAGTAGCTACTTGGCTCAGTGCAGTAGGGGAGCCGTAATAATCTATTTTTATTCCTTCCAGCATATTAATGGAGGCTCTACCAGTCCTAATTCTTGTTAGTTCTTTATCAAAGGATTTAACCCTGTTGTCCATCCCGTCTTTACAGGATTTTATCAAATCATCCATTTGTCACCTTCTTGGTTATTCAATCATTACAAATCGACCGTTAATATTTCTAGTTTGTAACTAGTGTGCCACAAGGGCCTCCATTAATGGCTCTAGTAATACAACCTGGTTCGCCCAACTTAAAAACTTGAATCGGGATATTTGATTCCATACACATTGTTATGGCTGTTGCATCCATTACTTTAAGCTTTTTTGAAATAACATCCAAGTAAGTTAATTTTTCAAATTTCTTGGCATCTGGGTTAAGGGCTGGATCGCTATCGTAGATACCGTCAACCTTTGTTGCTTTCATGATGACTTCAGCATTAACTTCTCTTGCTCTCAGACTTGCTGTCGTATCAGTGGTGAAATAGGGGTTGCCTGTGCCTCCTGCAAAAATTACAACCCGTCCTTTTTGCAGATGTTTAATAGCTTTGCGTCTAATATATGGCTCCGCTAATTCTTGCATCGAAATAGCCGACATAACGCGACTATATACGTTATACTTCGTTTCCAGAATGCCCTGTAATGCTAAACCGTTTATTACCGTTGCTAGCATACCCATATAGTCAGCATTGGCTCGATCCATTTCCCAGCCGGCAGCGGCAGCACCACGGAAGATATTACCTCCACCGATGACAACAGAGATTTCAATATCCAAGTGAGATGCTTCTGCGATTTCACCAGCTATTAGTTCTAACGATTCACCGTTAATTGCATGTTTACCTCCACCTAACATCTCACCTGAAAGCTTCAACATAATTCTTTTGAACTTCTGTGTCGTCATGATGATCCTTTGTTTTATGGGTGCGGATTGTTAAAAGGGAGAAGTACCTATGCTTAAAGAAATAAAAAATCCGGCAATATAATTGCCGGATTTTTCAAATTAAGATTCAACTGCTGCAGCTACTTCTGCAGCGAAGTCCTCTTTCTTTTTCTCGATGCCGTCACCGAGTTGGAAGCGGGTGTATGCGGTTAGTTCACTACCTTCGCCATTTTGTTTTACGAGTGCCTTTACGCTGGATTTAGGATCCTTGATGAAGGCTTGTTCAACTAGGCAAACTTCTTTGTAAAACTTATTGATTACACCGCCTAAGATCTTATCGATCATGGCCTCTGGTTTACCTTGTTCAATAAGCTTCTTACGGGCTAGATCTTTCTCGACTTCTAGTTCTTCAACAGTTACTTCATCGCTAATCAGGAACCTTGGAGAAGCAGCAGCTACATGCATAGCTAAGTCTCTTCCGAGTTCTGAAACGGCACTGCTAGTTGCTCCTTCCAGCATAACCAAAGCACCTATCTTACCGCCCATATGGGAGTATGCGGTCACTACACCATTTTGGGCAGCTAATGTTGAGACCCGACGTAGGTTAAGGTTCTCACCTATTTTGGCGATGAGTGCAGAAAGTTGATCGCCAATAGGGGTGCCATTAAGATCTAATTTTTTTAGTTCTTCAATGTCGTTGACTTGATTTTCTAGCGCTATTTTAGCGACATCTTTACTAAACTGGATGAAATCCTCATTTTTACTTACGAAGTCTGTTTCGCAATTGATTTCAAGAGCAACTCCGGCGGTTGAGTCAGAGTTAACCATGACTTCAACGACGCCCTCAGCAGTGACTCGGCCAGCTTTTTTCGCTGCTCGGGACATGCCTCTTTCTCGCAGATATATAACGGCTTTTTCCAAATCACCGTCAGTTTCTGTTAGAGCCTTCTTACACTCCATCATACCAACGCCAGTTTTGTCTCTAAGTTCTTTAACTTGAGAAGCTTTAATAGCCATATTTTTTCACCTCAGTGTTAATTTTATTTACGTTCAATAGCAACTTTATTTCCTGCATCATCCCGGAAAGAAGCTTTTTTATTGCTAGCTTCGCTACTCTCATCTTCACCTTGAAATTGGCCTTGGGCTTGTTTACCGGCCAAGCAGGCTGCAGCGGCACCGCCTATAAATAATTTGAGTGATTTGATGCTGTCATCATTTCCTGGAATTGCATAGTCAACTAATGAAGGGTCTGAATTAGTATCTGTAATTGCAATGACTGGGATACCTAATTTCTTGGCTTCCTTAATGGCAATAACTTCTTTGTGTGCATCAACAACAAAAAGTGCAGCAGGTACTCCTGGCATATTCTTGATACCACCTAAGTTCAGCTCAAGTTTCTCATTCTCACGAGTGAGTCCAAGTGCTTCTTTCTTGGTTAGTTTGTCGAATGTGCCATCTTTAGACATTCTCTCAATTTTCTTGAGTCTGTGAATACTTTGACGAATTGTTTGGAAGTTGGTCATAGTGCCACCAAGCCAGCGGTAATTAATGTAGTACATGCCAGCTTTTTCTACTTCTTCCTTAATAAGGTCACGAGCTAGTCGTTTTGTACCGACAAAAAGTACATGTCCGCCTTTTGCCGTAGCTTCTTCCAGGAATTTACACGCACGGTTAAACATTTTAACTGTTTGTTGCAAGTCTATGATATGTATTCCATTTCTCTTACCATAGATGTACTGGCCCATTTTAGGGTTCCAGCGGCGTGTCTGGTGACCGTAATGTACACCAGCTTCAAGTAACTCTTTCATGTTTGCATTATACGATGCCATTTGTTCTCCTAACATTTTCGAAGGTTGGTCTCTGACTCGTAAGCTGTCCTAAATTCATTAATTGAAGACATTGTAAGCTGCTTTATAGGCAGCCACCTTCGACTTATGAGTCTGTTTACTAGAGATAAATCTCCACACGAAACCGAAAAAAATCGATGGTAAGGTACTCCCTAATGGCGGCAAGAACAAATAAAAAATCAATTTTTTAAATTTAGTTTTTTTAGAGCTGCGAAGGGGCTTTCATCATTGGACTTTTTTGATTCATGAATAATTTTGGTACCAACATCAATGCCACATACAAGGCACTCATCGTTTCTGTTTTGCCTAATTAGTTGAGTTGGTAGACTCATTTGAACCATTTCGTTAAGGAGTAATTCGATGTCGATTTGGCCGTTTTCGATGAAGTAGTAATCAAGCTCTTCTATATTGAGGTCATATTCTTTGGAATTGTTTTGTTCGGTCTCGGGGCGAAAGAGCGCAGATAGCTTTTTATTTATTGGCCATTGAATGGGAACACTGCAGCGGCTGCAATCAACCCATGGGGTAAATTGAAGTTTTAATGAAACCTCGAAGCGGTCATATTCAATCCGATTAATAGAAATATTTCCATTAATCTTTGGTTGTTCGCTGCCATTAGGGCAAGAAAATAATGAGTAGATCGTTTTGAGCCAATCTTCCTTACCGGAAATCGAAATATCGAGCTTATCAATAATCTTATCTATTTGAACTTTCATGCAAGTTACCGATTTAATAGTTGGTAATGTTTTAATCGAGAGGGTATCTCCCAAGGATTACCCTCATACCTCTATTTGACCGAATTTAAAAGCCAAATGTGTTTATTTGTCTATATGTCAAAGTTGCTTCCTAGGCCGTTGAGCCCATGGCTACTCATACAACATCCAATATTTATTGAATAAATCAAGTTTTCTGACCGATGAATCCCCGAGGATTCATTTCAGTAGAGGTCTCTCAAAATAATATGATTCATCGGTGGCATGTCGTTAGAGATGGCAAAAAGATAGGTGAGGGTACAGGAGAATATATTCGTCAAGGTTTGCGGGACGGTATGTTTGATCCTTTTGACCAAATTTGTCGGGATGGTTCTTCCGTTATGGTCAATATTCTGGAAGTTGATGAAATTTTTGAGATACAAGAACCTGGTAGTCGTCAGAATGTCGTGCCACCAATAAAGCTGGAAAATACTC
>PBRN01000157.1 GCA_002725955.1 Pseudobdellovibrionaceae bacterium | reverse complement strand
GGAGGTTTGGCACCTCGATGTCGGCTCATCACATCCTGGGGCTGAAGCAGGTCCCAAGGGTTTGGCTGTTCGCCAATTAAAGTGGTACGCGAGCTGGGTTCAGAACGTCGTGAGACAGTTCGGTCCCTATCTGCTGTGGGCGCAGGAAATTTGAGAGGATCTGACCTTAGTACGAGAGGACCGGGTTGGACGTACCTATGGTGTACCGGTTGTCGCGCCAGCGGCACCGCCGGGTAGCTATGTACGGAAGGGATAACCGCTGAAAGCATCTAAGTGGGAAGCCCACCTCAAGATTAGATTTCCCTGGCATTAGCCCTGTAGATCTGTTCTAGACCAGGACGTTGATAGGCTGGATGTGGAAGTGCAGTAATGCATGGAGCTGACCAGTACTAATCGATCGTGAGGCTTATTTAAACCGTCTGCTCCTTACTTATAAGGGCCAGTAACGCGTAAAAAACCAGGAAGCCCATTGAATTTTTCTGATAATCTGTTTATACAGATTTGACTGAATTGTTCAGATTGTTCAGAAAGTTTTTGAAGAAAAATAATTCAGTTTAAAAGACACCGAAAATGGCTGTGTCTTTGGCGAAGAGGAAATACCCGTTCCCATCCCGAACACGGAAGTCAAGCTCTTCAGCGGCGATGGTACTGCAGATTTATCTGTGGGAGAGTAGCACGATGCAGCCTTATAAAATATAAAAGCCCCGTTAGCTTNGCTAACGGGGCTTTTTTANTTTGTTTACTACTGGGCATTTACTTCTCTCATACCTTGATTTTCAATCTGTTATCATAGGTGGATCACTACCNGGGTCTAACTGAGTTNGTTCAATCATGGGNCTTTCCCTGCATTTTCATNAGTTTGATACATTNAACCCNTGAAATGGATTTGTANTTGTTTGAAAAAACAAAAAAAGTAGCAACGAACCTTGATATTAATCTTAATCTTAATGTGAGAGGNCTTTCTCCGTCAGCGACTCTTGCGATTAATGAAAAAAGTCAGCAATTATCATCAGAAGGTCGAAATATATATTTTTTTGGTCTCGGTCAGTCGCCGTTTCCTATCCCTAATCATGTTGTTGAAGAACTCCGGAAACATGCACATCAAAAGGATTATTTACCGGTGAANGGGTTACTTGCGCTTCGTGAAGCTGTGGCTCTCTATCATCNAAAAATGGAAGGGATCCCTCTGACTAAAGAAGATGTTTTAATTGGGCCAGGCTCGAAAGAGCTNATGTTNATTATGCAGCTTGCCTATTATGGCGATTTAGTTATTCCNACNCCATCCTGGGTTTCTTATGCTCCTCAGGCTCAGATCATCGGACGNAAGATCCGTTGGGTGGCAACGACTCAGCAAGATAATTGGAAGCTGACTCCAGCAGCTTTGGATCATTTATGTTCAGAAGATCCTACCCGCCCNCGTATTTTAATTTTGAACTATCCAGCTAATCCAACAGGTGATTCGTATACTATTGATGAGTTAAAAGCACTCGCCGATATAGCCAGAAAGTATAAAGTTGTTTTGCTATCTGATGAAATATANAGTGGGCTGCATCATAGAGCTCAGCATGTTTCGATTGCGAGATTTTACCCCGAAGGNACGATTATAAGTGGTGGTATTAGTAAATGGCTTGGTGCTGGTGGTTGGCGTTTAGGTACCTTTACTTTCCCNAAACAACTTCGTTGGTTACTCGAAGCTATGAGNGTCGTTGCATCAGAGACCTATACTGCAACTTCAGCTCCGGTTCAGTATGCGGCGATCAAGGCTTTTGAAGGNGGAGCAGAAATCGATGAGTACNTAATACACTGTCGAAGGATTCTAAGAGCNNTAGGTAAAGAAGTTTGGAGACGCCTTACTGAGAACCAAGCTATTGTTACTAAGCCTCGTGGTGGCTTTTATCTATTTCCTAATTTTACGCCNTGGCACGATACATTAGCTAAGAGAGGNATTCATGATTCTGTCATGCTCTGTGATNGGCTTTTGGAAGATGCTGGGGTAGCTATTTTGCCGGGTCGNGATTTTGGTCGGCCGATACATGAATTAACNGCCAGATTGGCTTTTGTCGATTTTGATGGTCANAGTGTACTGNATGCCTCCATGAAGATNNAAGATAAGGAGCCACTTAAATTAGATTTTTTGGAACAATATTGTCCACGAGTTTTAACTGGTATTGANTTAATAACTGAGTGGATACGTGGAGCTTGATTAAGNGATCTTNTAGNNTGCTATTAGCNTNAAATANAAAAGCTTAGAAAGNTTTATCACCAGTCTAAGCTTCTTGAANTTTTATATAGTTATTTACTTGATAGCCTTACAAGCCCAGCTCTTCTTCTAGNAATGATGCAACGTATTCAGAGTTGACATCAACATAAGCTGTTATGATCTTAGATATTTTAGTTTTATCACTCTTTTCTACAAAGATTTTNCCATGAGANGTTAGTCCAATGATTTCACCTTTATTGTTGAACATCGGGCCACCAGANTCGCCTCCAGCTGCTGCTGAGTTTATNCCNGGAGTCGATGTTGGGAATGTCTTTCGATCGCCTTCAAAAAGGATCAAACCATCTTCAATGCTATCGATTTTATTCTTACCCTTCCGCTTGACAGTNGATCCTGACTGCTGGATTTGATTGCCCACCAGCTCGTCTTCAATGACGTTGTTNCCATAACCNACAATAGAGAACTTTTCACCTGCACTAGGTGATTTTGGAGATAGCAATGATGTTTCNTCCGATGTGCCTTTTGGAAAGTTNACGACGGCAACATCATATTTTGATTGGTCAGNGCTGGTGTANTTGGGNTGTTTTTTGTATGAAACGTATTTTTCCCGCTGCTTAAAACGACCACTAACCTTNTCTAGNATTACCACACTGCTAACACGGTCAACGCAATGGGCTGCAGTAACTACTTGATAGTCGTTNACAAACGTTCCTGTNCATACACCTTGGTTATTTATATANANCAAAACAACGCTGGGGTTTTCAGATGCGTCAATTTCGACGCCGTTGGTGACTTTAATGCTTGATTGTGTCTTTTCAGCTTGGCCGCAGCTTATAGCTCCCATAGCGAATATGGTTGTCATTCCANCGAACAACACGGAAGTTACCTTAGTTTTTAAAATGGCATTTCTGGATTCTGTCTTNTTCATCCTTGTCCTTTCAAAACTTNTTTCTTCTNTAATNTGAGCTAAATCTTTCCTGGCTGCCGAGCCAAGCTACCAAATTTAGTNTCGATGTACAGATGCTTTTTTGACCATGTNAGCCAAAATTACTNNNGATTNTANNGGGNGTTNCTATAAGNATNTGAAAGTATGGGCTTTGTAAGAGCACCACCATGGTTAATTATTTTTAATTTCACTAACTAGAGCTTTGACTAGGCGGCTTATTGNTTTTTTATGNTGATCAATTTCAAAGCGNGTTTTAAGTTCCGGAATGTCGGCAGCGGGAGAGTGTTTAAGCATAATAAAGTGAGATATTTGATTAAAGATCACGGATATGACCCAAATTCTGTCGTCTATCGGTACATCCTCACCAACTTCNTTGGTCAGGCATTGCAATAGGGANCGGCCTCCCGGNGGGCCGATAGCTAATTCATCTCCATCTACTGAAGTAAAGTCTCCAGCATGACTNAANAGGACTTGNAAACCTATCGATAAGTANGTTTGATTAGCATTTAAAACGTCAACCATTTTGATGATTGTNGCTTCAAAGGTTTCACCGTTCATTCCTTCGACATTAGCTCTGATACTTTCTTCAAGTCTTTCATAACCTTTCGATATGACNGCTCGGCAGAGNTTTTCTTTACTGGTGAAATGATAGTTGATGGCTGAAAGATTTACTTCAGCTGATTTTGCTATGGCNCTCATCGATGTTCCATCNACACCGTTGATAGCAAATAGTTGCANAGTGGCTTCCATTATTTTCTTTTTTGTTTCGTCTGACATATGCGCACCGGNTATTTTGTNATGAATAATNATATNTNCNTTGTGTCGGCANNATTTTTCTATTCCTTTAATATAATTGAAAAGAATCGTAAGTAATTTTTGACCTTNAGCTGGAAGNAGGTTTNNCNTGACTNGGATACTTCCAAGTNTNTTANGGTAAGTGTCAGATANNTCNNNNGNTNANNGNAGATTTTTTCATTATTTCNCAATTATGGTTTNGCNGCGNATNNANNTTTGTCTATCAGNTTGGACTATTGTCTAATNTNNTTATATTTTTTCTAANGNCTAAAATCTTTTTGCNACATTGTTCAANTNCTAAGANTTAAANCATCTTNGNATCAGAGGTATTAGAGTGGGATTCAATTGGCNATGATCTAGGGTTGAACAGGTGCTGCGATTTCCGTTCCNGANCCNGTTCCTGGGCTNTCTGGTGTNATAANTCCCTCTTTCTTTAGAGTCAGNTATGAAAACATACCGCTGATATTCANTGTAAGGAATCCTAGAAAGTATGCATTAAATGCGTTAGCNCCATTCGTTAAGCTNACCATTTCAAATAGNTTCTCAAAAGCCATNTGNCCNACGCCAAGGCCACCAGGNGCTATTGGTAGTGCTGTTGTTAATATNCCTAAAGGAAATACGGANGCNACTTTACTAAAGTATATGTCATTGCCTGTCAAAACTTGAGCTACTGAGAAAAAGAAAAGTAGACAAAAAAATTGAATAATGACAGAGATCAGCCAGCACTTGAATATGGTTGCCTTGTAGTTGCGAAAAAAGCGTAGAGTTTCGTAGACTCTTTTCAGCTGGCGGATACCAGGTTTTTCCCAAGATAGTAGTTTTGAAATCGGATCTGACTCGGACTTGGGCATTAAAATTATCAGAAAGAAAAGTAAAATGAATAGGGTAAAACCTATAATCAGAAAAACGAGTTTTTGAGTATCTGGTGTTTTCCAAAATAATTGGAGGTTAAAGCATATTGCTACCAGCCCAATACTGAACAGACCTAACATGCCAATAATGCGGTCAAGCAATATAGATACCATAGCAGGACTTTTGCCTTTGTCTTTATTTTCTCTAATGACGTATAGGACTTTCACTAGATCTCCGCCAACAGCGCCGGGCATTGCGGAGGTAAAGAAGAAACCTGTTAGTTGTAATTGCACGGCTCTTGCCCAACTCAATGAGTATCCTGCGCCATTAAGAAGCATTTGCCATCGGAGTGAGCCGAGACATACCTGAGCAATGATCCAGGTTAAGATACAAGATGCGGGTATTAATGGATTTTCTATAAATATGGTAAGGCCTGTCAAATCCAGTTTACCGGAGTGTATCATCCATATGACTAGGCCGGCAGCTATCGAAATTTTGCCTGCGTTTATTAGTAATTGCTTTGTTCTGGTGTTCACTAGTCGGTCTCACAAAAATATAAATGAAGTTGGTATTCTAAACTAAGCAACAGATAAATTCCAGATCTCTGTAGTATAGTAATCTTGTCTTGATGCAGGGCATCAAAGTTGCGCACATATAAAATATCGAAGGTAAGTCAAAAATTTCAGCAATTGGCGTTCAAGCTATTCTGCTTTTACTTTTATGGTCGATTTTTCTTCTTCAGATAATCTTTTCAGAGCTAAGCTTTTATTATGTTTGCCATTCTGTAGAGATTCAAGAAGCAGTTTTTTTAAACCAGCTTTGATCAATTGAGGTTGAGTCAACCAGAACTTGGATTTCGATATGAGTGTATCCCATTCTTCCGCCTCATAAAGGTATGAGATGATGGTTTCGATGGAACTTCTGCCAAAATCATTGTGAGGAACTTCGAGTCCCAACTTTTCTAGGTAAGCTATTGCTTTTGCATAATGGCCGTAGGTCAATAGAGTGTACCCTACACCATAGCGCAGTTGATAGGATTCTGCTTGCTTCGGTGATTTTTTTGTAAATAAGCTGACTGCTTCTATCCATTCCTGCTTGAGAGGATGGATGGCAAGTGGTCTTGGTACTTTTCCCAATGGGGGTAGCTCTGGATATTGCATGTTTTCGTCTAGTTGACTCAGGCATAATATTTGATTCCATAACGAATCCAGTTGTAATTTATTATCTTTAGTCTTTCTGGCTGCAAGCTGAAACCTGCGAGCCGCATTTTCCAAGTGTTCGAACTGGTAGTGAATGGTGCCAAGGTAATAATGGTAAGTTGAGGATTTATCTGATTTTGGCCATTTGGCGGTATAAATTTTATATAAATTTGCCGCAGCCATTAGCTTGTCTTGATTTTTTTCCTGTTCGCCTTCTTGATGTAGTAGGGTTCCGTAGCCGCTTACGAAGAAGTCTATCTTATTTTTCATTTCTTTAGTTAATATAGGTGTTTCTTCCCAATGTTGATTCCACTGATGATCTTTCTTTTTATAGGGTGTCAACTGCTTTATGTTAGCTACTAAAGTTGCTGGGGATTGGCTTCTATATATCGCATCAAGGTATAGGTTGAATATTTCTGCCATGTCTTCTCTGAGTGGGTCTAATAAAATTAATCTTCTTAAAATTGGGATCGCCTCTTGATAGTTTTGTGATCTGACGAAGCGGGTTGCTTTATGTTTGAGGTATTCTAACCAAGCTGAATTGTATTTATATTTCTGAAAGAAATCCTGTGCAACTTGGTCATTTTGATCTAAGGACCAGACATAGGCAATATCTGATAGGGCTTCTTTATGGATATTAAATAACGTTTTTTCTTTTGCTCCTTCAGTTAGCCTAATTACTAGTTTTAGTGCAGTGATGGCTTTTTTCTTATTTTTATCTATTTTAATAGGATTATTTGATTTTTTTTTGCTTTTTCTATTTTGTTGATCAGCTAATAACCAATTCCAACCAATTTTGTATACTGCAGAAGCATACATTTTGTGGTTTTTATGCTTCATGACTTTCTTATAGTGCTGTTCTGCTTTTTGGTACTGCTTCCTGCCTAAATAGTATTCTCCCATCCAGAAGTTTGATTCAATCGTTTCTGCTGCAGTTGAGTATTTTTTTTGGATTTTTTTATAATATAATGGTGCACTGTCATTGTTAACTCGCGTCAGATTTTTGATGAGATCCAGCAACTCTTGGGGAGCAGAAGAAACTGCAGGGAAATCACGTACTAAAATACGTTGTATGTTGAGAGCTTCAATAATTTCTCTTTCAGCTTTTGCCAATGATAATTCGGGTTGGTTTTTATCTTGACCGTCATTAATTTCCCATTCTTTATATTTTACGAGGAAGTCTCGTTTTGCTTTCCAGCGCAGATATATTGCTCTTTGTTCATGAAGTTTTTTAAGTTTCGTATACAGTCTATATTTCTGATGGTTAGGCTGGTTTTGTAGTAGGAGCTGTCTTGCCCCGTTTATTAATCTTTCTTTTTCAATATGGATATCATTTAGTTCTCCGGTATCGCTATAAATAGGTGTCTGAGCAGCAACCATATCATCTGAGGAAGGAGCACGGCTGCTGAGTTCTGTAAACTTATAACGTAGTTGATTGTGCTGAAATTGCTGCGGAATCGATCCCGGGCAGGTTCCAGTAACTATCAGAGACATAAAAAGAATTATTATTTTCATATCAACCTCAGGACATAGGCAATAAAGTTCCTGATTGGAAACTTGGATTAGTGATCACAAGTTTAGCATTTTATAGGAAGGTTCGTCATCTGATTAGCGGGAGTGCTATTTTATTTTACTGTTCAGAGCCGATCTGAAACTCTTGGAAAAATGTCAGCGATCATGAAAGCATAGTAATTCCAAGTATTAACAGCAAATTGTATGATATTCTATCGGCTTAATCTACTCTAAGTAAACGATATCATATGATTTTCCTGGTTCTTGGTGTGGTCGTGATCGTTAGCTTTGTGGGTAGGGCTAATAGCTTGTTGAGGTGGTTTAAATAGCATTGCAGTGCAGAAACAATTCTTGTGGTTCTTAGCTTGCAGAATCTCATAATTAACGCAGCTGGAGCAACCTTGCCAAAAATCTGGATCATTTGTTAGCTCGGAAAACGTCACTGGCAAATAGCCAAGATCGGAATTAATCTTCATGACAGCTAGTGAAGTGGTGAGTCCAAATAGTCGGGCTTTTGGAAATAGGCGCCTTGAAAGCATAAAGGCTTCGGCCTTTATTCTCTTGGCCAGTCCATATCTGCGAAATGCTGGCATTACTATTAGTCCTGAATTGGCAACAAACTTGTCATGTCCCCATGATTCAATATAACAAAACCCGGCAATCTTGTTATCCGAAGAGAGGGCTATGATAGCTCTTCCTGTTGTAATTTTGCTAGCTAAATATTGAGGCGAGCGATTGGCTATCCCCGTCTTTCTTTCTTTGGCACTGCGTGACATTTCATGACTAATGTCTTTCGCAAATACGATGTGCATTGGGCTTGCTACCATGACATCTATATGCGGGTTTATTGCTTGTTGTCTTTCATGTTGATGCATTTTGAAATTGCTTTATGAGTTCTAATTATAAGACATGAATTTCATGCTTTTTTTTGCATAAAATTAACCATCAAATTTAAGGATAATATAATACATGATAATATATCAAGATTATTTTTGATTATTTCAATGCATAATATGATATTTTTGTGATTATTTTGATCGGTGGTGGGGGGCAAGTTTGGCCACGACTTATGGTCGAGGCACAATTGCAATTAAGTACTGGTAATAGTAACGCTTAATCTATTACGCTTCTTCTTGTTTGCTGGGATTTTGAACACAAATCCGCTTGGCAAAATATCTTTAGCTTTGACAGATTTCGTATTGATTTCGGTGTTCCAAGCTAGAAATTCATCTAGATTCATTCTGAACGCTTTCAATACTTTTGATATGGGTGTTTTTTCATTGAGCTTAAATGCTTGAAACTCAAGTTCAGAGCTTTGTTTCGCATCTTTAAATAATTCTTTTTCTTGTTCTAATGCATTAACAACTGCTAGGAATCGAGTATAGTAATTCGAAGAATCAAACCCGAAACTGGCACTTTTGTACTTTCGGACAATGGACCCTAGATCGGCAGAGCCAGTCACTTGAACTCCTCGCATAATACCGTACAAACCATGATTGTAGGCTGTTATTGCTAATGGCCAACTTCCTGTTTTTTCAAAATTATGGGCCAGCAATTCAGCTGCTGCTGAACCGCTTTTAATTGGATCTAACCTTTCATCAATTTTCTTATTTACAATGAGGAATCTCTTAGCTGTTTGAGGCATAAACTGGTATACGCCTGTTGCGCCAACGTGTGATAAAGCTCCCTGTGAAAAGAAAGACTCAACAAAGGCCAATTTGGCAAGTTCCCTCGGGAGTCCTCTATCTAAAAATGCTTCTTCTATTTTTTGTAAATATGGCCTAGCCCTTCCTAGCCCAATAATCATTGATTGCTTTTGCCCTCTTTGAATCTTTAGTGATTCTGCTGCGATTTGATACTTATTTGGATGAGAAATGTGTTTCATAAGCAAGGCAATGCGATGCCTTTCAGGCCATAGTTTTTTGCCTGTTTCAGTTGGGTATTTGTGAAGTGACATCAGAGCTTGATAGTACTCCTCTTTCCGATTTTCCATAACTTCAAAAATATAACTTCTGCTATATCGTCTTTTCTCAAGGCTGATCGTCCCAATTTCAAAGACTAGTTCGGGAAATTTTTCGGTATGAATAACGAGATCATTATAGTTCCAGATAGAATAAACCCTTTTCCAAAAACTATATCGTCTACCTAATCCGTTTGGGACTTCAAAGGGTCCTGCTTTCGTGATAGCAGCATCTTTTTGAGCTGCATTTTCAGAGCAATGATAAAAGTTTATATTAATGGGATCGTTGCGTTTAATGAATACCTTGGAGCAGGGACGGGTATCAATATACGAAGATGTCTTATCGTAATATTTTTCGGCTTCTTGGTTCATTGTCGAACTGTTATATAGCTTCGATGGCAGGACATGAGCAACCATCTCTCTGGCCGTTGATAGCTCTAATTGATCAGCTAGAGCGCAAGTCTGAATCGCTGTGCTGATAACAATTGATATAAACTTGAGTACGCGCACCTTATTCCCCTCTCTGTATTTCTAGTTGTTAAATAAGCAATTAGCGTGCCAGAAATTAGATCTATTTGATTTCAAGGTGTTAAGGGAATTGAGGGTTTCATTAGGTGTCATGTTTTGTGACACCCCCTGTTAACCACTGTTATCTGCCTAAAAAGTATTCTTTTTTTATAATGGCTTAAGTGATGGAATTAACTCAAAAAGACTATAAGGATAAAGGTGTGTGCAGTAGGGCACAGTTGCACATAGTTGACTGTCATCAATTAGAGGGTAGCGGGTTGGTTTGATGGTGAATTACTGCTTTTACTGCTTTTACTGCTTTTACTGCTTTTACTGCTTTTACTGCTTTTACTGTAATTCTGAGAGGTTGAATCATGGTTATATCAGTACCGGTTTACGAAATTATGAACTAACTCAATTCTGACCACAATTAACTAATGAAGGGATGATGCAGCAACCTTACTTTATTATGACGAATATCTCTCACTAACAAACATAGCTCTAATTGGAGACACACTCTGATTAGTTCATAGCGTCATCTAGACAACCATCACCAGTAGTACTTACCTGAGAACATGAATCGTCAATTTGATTTGATTCAATAATAATTTCACTGGTCATTTTTTTTAACACAATGGCCTCGGTAACTTTTTTCATATCAGTATTAGCATCGGCGCTTATATTCAGTTTTCCTGATGTTTGAGTCAGGATTAGACTTTCATCGCCATCGGCTAGTTTGTCATGTCTGGCTTCCAATTGAATCACACAATAGTCGTTAGGAACCTGAGCATCGGAAAATAAAAATTTTATTCCTTGTTTTATATCAGTGGCATTATTTTCAAAAGTAAGCTCGGTTCCATTAGGCATCACGATTGGGCCGGAGTATTCTGGTACTTTTTGCTCCATTGCGGAGCACTGCATTTCTCCGTTAATAATGACATAGTTTTGACCTTCTTCTAGGAGCGCTTCGCTTAGCTTCATGTCAGCTAGGATTTCAAGGTTTGGATTAACAACATAGGTTTTGTAAAAGATCGTATCAATTTGATCGGATCCGATAATTGACTTTTGTGATGCATAAAGTAGATTCTCGCTGTCACCGACAGCAGTCCATTGGATATCTATAGATGTAGCATCTTCGTTCTTTTCTCCCTCGATTCTTATGAGGCAGGTTTCTCCTGCAACTTGATCTGGGTTGGCCAAAAACTTCAAATCAAGGCCTGTTACTGACAGGGAAACATTATCCGAAGCGATATTCGTGCCATTGTCACATACCAGATTTGCTGTTAAGTTCTTGAACCACTTTTCGAGATCATTAATATCCTCTTGCGGTAGGGATACTGAATTTACCATCGAAGTTTGTCCGGCTGTTAGTCCTCTGTCACTTTTGCAAGAAATCAGTATGACTATTGATAGTGCTGCTATTAAAAAGGTAGTAAGTCTATGAAACATCATTACTTTTGCTTTGCCTTTACTGGTGTGAAGATCCATTGGAAACCTTTAAAGTGAATGACTAAATTATTACTGTCTTTTCCTCCGGTAGTTGGATAGAAATTTAGCTGATAATCTTGACTAGCCTCAACCTTATATGATTCGGTAGTGCCGGTTGTAGTACTTGTTATGGATTTAATTTTTAGGGTTATAGGACTAATTTCCGAGTTTTGAGACGGGATGAGTTTTATCTCCCCCGTCGAAGGAAGAATCTCGAGCTCTATCGACGCATCTTTAAACTCCACCACATCTTTTGCGGCTGGCTTAACTACATCCTTGGTTTTTCGGGTCGCTTCTCTTGTTTTCAGATTTAAGACTTCTTCTTTATTCTTAATAATATTTAGATTTTCGATAATATCTTTATTTACATCTAGGCAGCCACCGTTGGGGTTTGGCTGTCCGCATGGCTTAATCACTCCAATAATCTCGATTTCTGTATTTTTTCTATTGAGAGTTGGTTGGGTGTCTGCAGTATATAGATTAGATCCAGCCTCTTTCTTTAAAACGACGTTCGTGAGCAGATCTAGATTTTTATTTGTATGTAAGCCTGAAAGATTGCAATTGAGCTGACTGCTATTATTAAGGTTCTCTGCCGTTAATATGAAGATGATATCACTAGCTATAGGTTTTGCTGAGTCTGGCTTCAGCACAAATGAGACGGGCGCCTTTGCAACGCCTGTGACTAGTTCATTGTTGTCTGCTTTGCATTCCAGATTAATGGCATCCAGAGTTAAGGTGTCATTGGCATCCGTGATAGACTCGGCTGGTAACTGAATTGTTATTTTCGCTTTAGCATCGGTTGACGCAGAACTCTGTTCAGATACTTGATAGGTTTTGTAGAAATTGGGCTTAAGTTTGCCATTATCTATTGTGGCCTTATTGGATACATACAGAAGTCCTGTTTCCTCAGTTGTCCATTCGACGTTGGCCGTACTTTGTTGTTTGCCCGAAATTTTGACATAACATAGCCCTTCTAATGTTGGGCCATTATTTATAAATACAATTTCAAGGTCATTTTGTTCGAAAGCAACTTGTTTGGTTGTCAGAGTTTTAGTATCTGTTGCGCTTTCACAAATCATATTAGCTTGTAATTCATTGAAATAACTTGATATTTCTTCCTTTTCACTAGCTTCAAATGGTATGGAGCTAATCAGAGATTCTTGGGCTTCAGGAGATTGCTGAACTATACCGCCTCTGTTGCAGCTGATTGCGCATATTGTGAACCCGGCTAAGATAATGAGATTGATATTTTTGATTAATTGCATTATTCGCAAGCTCCTGTTTCAGGATTAAATCGAGTATTGTTCTCGCATTCTGCTATTGTACCGTTGATAATTAGTGTAGTTTTATCTGTTATTTTCATAATGAGCTGGATATTTTCTACTGCAGTTCCATTTGACAAAAGTTCTAGAATGGATAGCTGTGAACTGAAATATACGTCGTTTTCGTTACTCACTGTTAAAGTGCCAGTGCATTGAAATGCGGAGTCGTCTATCAATGTATTTGCAACAATTGTAAATTCTCCAGATGGCAAGAAATCTGCGGTAACTGGAGTGATGACTGTTTCAGAGCATTCAATGGCAGCAAGTCGAATGTCAGAAACATTGGTTTGTTCAGGGAACTCGAGCATTCCTTTTAAAATGATTTCTGAGGTTTCCCCTAGTCGATTAAATGGGTCTGCAGGTAATGTGGGACCTGCTGGCGTTGTTGGGGCATTGGTTGCTTCAGGTACTTCGATTCCTTTTCTATTTCCAGAGCAGGATACAAGAAGGCTGAAGGCGAAAGTAGCCAGCAATTTTGTGATTTTCATACCCGCTTCCTCAAATATCAGTTACAGTTCTACATGCACAGTATCGGCAATAAGAAAAAAACCTTTAGATAAAAGAAAAAAACGTACTTTATATCAATAATTTCATTGTTTTGAAGGTTTGTTTTTTTGTTTTTTAGATTTCCTTAGAGAACCAAACTTTCAATTTATCGAACCAAATATTAACCAAAGAAGTGACTAAAATTTTGACATTTATATGATTTCGATGGGCAATTTTTTCCTTTGGTGTGATTTCCTCAAAGAATTAAGCTACCCTTGTGAATGCTTGTAAGCTATAAAATACTTGACTATCTAGGGATTCAAGCCGTGTCATCATTCTGGTTATATTTTTTCTTGCTAGGCAAATAAGTTCAGGTAAAAAAATATAGACTTTGAAAGGCACACGGGTACTCACTTTGATGACTTTTAGGTAGAATATAATAAGGAAGCATTTGAAAGTCATGTGATTCAGAAATAAAGTTGCATATCTCGGATTCATTGATTGAACGATTCATTATTTTCTCAAGGGGACAAGAAATGGCGAAGAAGAAAGCTACAAAAAAGGTAGTAAAGAAAGCTACGAAAAAGAAAGTAGCTAAGAAAAAAACCACTAAGAAGAAAACGACCACAAAGGCGACAAAGAAAAAAGCCGTCAAAAAGGCTACGAAGAAGAAAGTAGCTAAGAAGAAGGCGACGAAGAAGAAGGCGACGAAGAAGAAAGTAGCTAAGAAGAAGGCTACGAAGAAGAAAGTAGCTAAGAAGAAGGCTACGAAGAAGAAAGTAGCTAAGAAGAAGGCTACGAAGAAGAAAGTAGCCAAGAAGAAGGCTACGAAGAAGGCTACGAAGAAGAAAGTAGCCAAGAAGAAGGCTACGAAGAAGAAGGCAGTCAAGAAGACTACGAAGAAGAAGGCAGTCAAGAAGGCTACGAAGAAGAAGGCAGTCAAGAAGGCTACGAAGAAGAAGGCAGTCAAGAAGGCTACGAAGAAGAAGCCTGCTCCTGATCCAGTGCCTGCCGATGAGGTAACTCCGGATGATGCTGCAACCCCTTCTGACGAAGTAGTTCCAGCATCTGAACCTGCATCGACTGTTGCTGAGGATGATGGGGGTTCTGCATCAGTTGTCGAGTCAGATTCGTCTGATTCTGATGAAGATTCTGATAGTTCCGACAATACTGATAGTGGGGATACTCCTCCATCAGCATCTAATGAGTCCGGTGACGATAGTTCGAATGATGAAGAGAATAGTGAGGCGACCGAGACGAATCCATACTCGAGCCCATGGAGCTCCGGCAGCTAGTTCATTATTATCTCCTTGAGATTATCATGACTCAGAGTGAATTTATTTGCTCTGAGTTTTGATTTCTCTTAGTGTGAATTAGGAGTTATTTTATTCTCAACAAATGGTACACATACATTTCATATCTACTGCTGATTGGATGTAGTGATGAACAATATGTTGACTCTAGGTATCGACCTTCCTACGATAAAATCATTTTTCATCTAGATCTTCCAGATAGCTTATTCTTGAAATTACCGAGTGTTGAAGAAGCTGAGCTTAATCATATAAAGTTTGATGGTTGGGTAGTGGATGGTAAATGTAAAGATATTTCGTTTTCATGGGGATTTCCTGAGGAGCCGATGATTGATTTTAGATTGAGTCCTCGCTGCAGCTGGAGGTATCGTGTGCGGGTGGGTTCTCTTGAAGTTATTGAGGAGCCGGATTCGAAAGTTTCGACCGTCTTTCGTCCATGGTTTCGTTCAGTCGAACCTCAGGTTTTTCTGAAAGAGGAGCTTTTGGGAAAGTACGATAAAACGATTCGATCAGGTTGGTTTAGAACATGGTTTGCAGATAGGCTAGGGATTGATAAAAAACAAATCGGAGAGGATGAAATCAGCACTCCAGTTAAGCCAAACTTTAAAAATGATATTTTGCCTGTGTTGGATCGATATTGTATTCCATGTCATAGTCAAGCTGGGAGTTACCCTCAGATGCCTCTGGAGACCTCAGATCAGTTGAAACAATTTGGAGACGATGTTCTGGAATCGATTACCTATGGTCGGATGCCATTAGATGAGGAGCTACCTGAGCCTGATCGTTATATCTTTGAGTCTTGGTATTGGTATTCTTTCCCATAGTCATGAAAAATTTTCTTACTATTGATTAAAGTTAAGTCTTATTTATGAATCTTCCTCCTGAAAAAATTCACTAAGTCGTATTATTCTCATGCTGATGGTTATTTGTTATATGGTTTTCCGATACTACTATTTACTAATTTTAGATTGTGGTAAAAAATTAGTATAGATAAGCCTATGAGTTAAGTGAATATATTCAGTGCGTTTAGTTTTTTGCGCTAGGAAGTTCTATTTTCCTAGTTGTATCATAGCTCTCTTTTCTTACAGGCTGATATTAGCGCTATTGCTAAGAAACCGGGTTCATTTTTGAGCTGGTGAGCTTGGAGGATGCAGATGACTGAGGTATCAAATTATAAAAAACAAAATATTATTGGTGACAGAATTGATCTGCTTATTAAGCAGTTGGGAGCTGAGAATTGTGCCGAACAGAAGATGGCTAATCACGGTTTAGTGCGTTTCGGACGACCTGCAGTCAAGTATCTTTGTGAAGCTCTGACTCATGATCGTGCCGTGGTCCGGTCCGGTGCAGCCAAAGCCTTGGGAGCTATCGCTGATTCTAGTGCAGCTCAGCCTCTGTTAGAGATATTAAATGATTCAGATAATCTTGTTAGAAAAGAAGTTGCTTTTGCTCTAGGGGAATTGAAGGCTTCAATAGCGGTCTCTGCTTTATGTGATTCACTCGAGGATCAAAATTTGGAAGTCAGAAAGGAATCTGTTTGGGCTCTTTATAAAATAGGAGATCGGCGTGCCGTTACCAGACTATTATCGTGTTTGCAGGAAACTGATAAGTATCTGAAATTAAGAGCTATTACAGTTCTAGGTGCCTTCCAAAGTGTCGAATCTGTTCCTTTCTTGATAGAATTACTGTCTGACGAAGAAGAAGTGCAGAAGGAGGTCATTAGATCTCTTGGGAAAATTGGGTGTCCAGATGCCCTGCCAGCATTGACTGGTTTAGCTAATGAAAATAATAAGGAATTGGCGGACGTTCTCAATGAAGCTGTCAGTATGATTGATCGTAGTACTTAATTAATCCTGCGGAGCTTATAGAGCTAACGACCTAATAAATATGTTTATTTTTTTGGGGTGGGGGCGTTGACTTTATCTTGTGAAACATTTTTTATCTTTATATATGTTTTTTATACTTAGGTGTGCTATGTAACCCGTTCGTTATTTGATTACGACAGCTGGAATCGATTGATTGGGGCAAAATGGCAGCAACAGAACCTAAAACCAAAAAATCCACAACCAGAAAACCCGCGACAAGAAAATCAGCAGTAAGTAGAAAAGGCGCCGTTACTGATGGTGGTGGTGATCTGAAGTCTATCGTTGGCTCTTTGATTGAAAAAGGCGAGAGTCAAGATGGTCAAATTGCTCTTTCTGACGTGGAAATAGCTTTTTCTGGGGGGTTAGACAACCCTGATGTAAAAGAACTTGTGCTTAAAGCGGTAAATGATGCTGGGATTCATATTGTTGATCCTCCTGAGCATTCCTCCATTAATAAGGAGTTACCGGCTGAGGCAGACTTAAACGAACCATCTAATTTTGCTGAAGCAGAACCATCATTGAGCTCAGAAGATTTTGAAGTTTCTGCTGATGCTGGCGATTTTTCTCCTCCTGCAGGAGAAGGTTCGGGTGACATGGTATCAGAGAAAGAGGAAGTATCAGCATTGGACAGCGGACCTGCTGAAGAACTAGAGTCCTCCGAAATCTCAGATATTGATCCGAGTAACACTACCCCAGCACAGACTGCTGGTGAAGGTACTACGACTGCGGAAACGGAGGGTACTGCTACTGCTACTGCTACTCCCAATAAGGTTGAAGCTGCCGGTAGTCGCAGTCGTGTGGAAACCTCTAATGATCCGGTTCGTATCTATCTTAGAAAAATGGGTAAGGTGACTTTGCTATCCCGAGAGGGCGAGGTTGAGATTGCGAAGAACATAGAGAACCAGGAACACCGTATTCTGGATAATCTTTTGAATCTTGATATAGGGCTTTACACTATCGGGGAATCGGTAGAGAAGTTTGTTGAGGGTGAGTTACCTCTGAAGTCTTTTATTAAAGGTTTTAGTGATGATGAAGAGTCTCAAGACGAAGAACTCCACTTGGAGAATACTTTAGTTGAGGCTCGTAAAGTGCTGGAAATTTATAGAAATTATGTAAAGGTGCATCATAAACCATGTCGCACTGCTGCAGCTAAAGTCAAAAAGCAATCCCTGCGTGAAGAGTTGCTGAATGCTTTGAAAGAGCTCAATATTAACCGGAAGATTTTGAATAGAGTTGTAGATCAGGTTGCTGAGTGCGCTGTTCAGATCAGGGAAGCTAACAAAGATATGTCATACTATGCTAGGCGGTTAGGCACCAGTCCTAGTGAGTTGACACAGCATATTGCGGCAACACCGGATGTACCATTCCCGGGGATGACTGATCGTTCTTGGGCAAGAGTGATCAAGAATTATCGTGCAGCTTTAGATGCTGTATCGAAAGCTGAAGAAAGTATCCAAATCCCAGAAGGAGAAATTCTCAGGACTTTTCAACGGCTTGAGCGCATCCAACAGGAGTTGGAATATGCAAAGCGGGAGCTGGTTGAAGCTAATCTACGGTTGGTGGTATCGATCGCTAAAAAATATCACAACAGAGGGTTGCTTATTCTTGATTTGATTCAGGAAGGCAATATTGGCCTTATGAAGGCTGTAGAGAAATTTGAATACCGTCGAGGATATAAGTTCTCTACTTATGCACACTGGTGGATTCGTCAGGCGATTACTCGTGCTATTGCGGATCAGGCTAGAACAATTCGTGTTCCTGTCCATATGATCGAGGCGATTAATAAGTTGGTTAGGACTAATAGGCAGTTGGTACAAGAGCTGGGGAGAGAACCAACACCGGAAGAAAGCGCAGTCCGTATGGGGATTTCTGTCGATAAAGTTAAGAAAATATCGAGGATATCAGCCCAGCCTATTTCCATGGAAACTCCCGTGGGAGATGATGGTGATGTCAATTTAGGTGATTTCATTGAAGATAAGTGCCGTCAATCTGCAGCGGATGCTGTCATGTCAGAGAGTTTATCTCTGCAAACCCGCAAGTCTTTAGCTACTCTGACTCCAAGAGAAGAAAAGATTCTTCGTATGCGATTTGGTATTGATGAATCAAGTGATCATACTTTAGAGCAAGTTGGGCAGATATTTGATGTAACTCGTGAACGAATTCGTCAAATTGAAGCAAAGGCATTGAGTAAGTTGAGGCACCCCTCAAGAAGCAAGAAGTTGAGAGCTTTTATTGAGTCTTAATTGACTAAATAGGATTTAGAATCGATCAAATCAGTCATGGGACCATGACTGATTTTTTTTTAATCTGTTTGCTTGGTTCAGCCTCATGCATGACAGGAAGCCTAACCCTCTCAAAGTGGATATATTATTTTTTTCTTATAACACTATGTTTAGATTAAACTGCAGTTTCCGTCGTAAGTCCCATTGGGAAGGTATCTTCATGTGGTGTGATAATTCGTTTAAGATTGAAGCAAATCTCTTGATTCATTATGCCGTCATAGTCAGAGCTTGAATGCTGAAGCTGCAGTATTTGAAATAACCTTAACTCTCCAGGTTGAGGCAATCTGCGTATTTTCATTGATTGCAGGAATGAGTGAACTTGGTTGGATTCATCTTCCAGAGTTTTTTGTTCGGGTTCATGCAGTTTCAATGGCTTGTCATTAGCAACTGCTGCTTGAATACGACCGAGTAGACAGCTGGTCTTTTTGAATAACCTTCGATCTGTTTCTTGGGTATTAGGAATATTACCTAGTTCTCTAATTGAAGCATGAAGGTTTCCGGCTCTTGCCCATGCTAGTCCTAGGTTATAAAGTAATATGTTTCTGGTTTTGGCTTTACACTCGGGCAAAGCGTGCAGGGCGCGATTGTATAGAGATATCCCGTCATGGAATTTACCCATATGTATTAAGGCAATAGCTCGATTATTGGTAAATGCAACGACATTGCGGAAAGACTCGAGACCTTCTGTTAGTTCTTTTGCTTGAGCGAGGTCATTTTTTACTAATGCACTTTTTATTTTTACTTCTTTAACTCGATCATCTTCCGGTGCAAAGTCTTCAAGTTTTTTCATTTGGGCATTGAATGCAACCGCATGACCAATTTCAAGGTGTGCTTCGGCAATTTGGCACACTCGTTCAATGTTAAAAGGAGATATAAAATCGGCCATTTCAAGAGCTCTGACCGCTTTATCAAAGCTTCTTAGTTTCATGAGTGCTTTTCCTAATAAATTTAAAATAGGTACAGAATAGTGACCTAATTTTAGGGCTTCTAGTGCACAATGAACTGCTTTTTGGCTAGCACCTTGACTCCATGCGATCTCACCATCAATGTATAGCTTATCTGAGCTTGTTATCATTGGATGATCATTAAAAATCTCTCTCAGTTTTTCAGCGCGAGTAAGATCTCCTTGGTCAATAGCATTTTTGATTTCGCCGCGGAGTAACCTATGGTCTGTGGGCTGAGTGTTTTGCTGAAACCTCCATATTACATCATGAGTCAGTTCATGATTTTCTTTGATCATCGCTAGGTGGCTTAATACACCCATTTCTTCTAACAATGGTTGATCGGTATCACTTAATTCCTTGCTGCTAACCATAATAATTGTTCGAGGACCCAATTTTTTCTTAAGCTTTTGAACGAGTATAGCTCCAGGGACTTCTGTTTGTTCCCAGTCCTGAATCACTAATTCAGGTTGATTTTTAGTTTTATCTAGCCAATTTAGGGCTTCATGGTAAGTGTTATATTGAGAAATTTGGGGCACCCCAAGATCTTGTAACACTGATAGAACTCTTTGTAGGTGTTCTTCATTCTTACTAATAATCATGGCCGATTCAATGCCCAGAACACTGATTCCGTTTTCTGTACGTTGAGGATATATTTTCTTGGCTTTAAGGTATTGCTGACCAATCTCATTTATTTGTTTACTTTTATCTGGTGCAAGAATCAGAGTTTGCTGAAGCGTCTTTCTGCCTTTATCAGGATGACCAGCTAAAATTTGAGCAATTGCATATTTTAGCAGCTGTTCAGTGTCTCCTGGGTTCAGCTTTAGCAACCTGCCTTCCATTTTGAGTAAGTCGCGGTATCTATTCGTTGTCATTAACCATTTTCGGCCAAACTCCGAAGCAATTTTTGTGCAGTCGAACCCTAAGACTTTTCCTTCACGAAAAAAACGACGGAACTGGAGTTGTTGTTCTCTGATATTTTCTGACTTAGTGTGGTATGAGAGTAGTCCCGTTTCAAAGCACTTACCCAATAATTCGGTTCGGACTTCTCGTTCATCAATAATTGCGGAAACTTTTACTGTATGCAGAGACGGATATTTTGTGAGCATACCGAGGAATTGAAGGATGTGAAAACCCCCCTTTTGGTCCAGCGGACATAAAACCCATTGAAAATCTTTTTTCTGCATCTCTTCAACAGCTTGATTCAGAGTCTGTGTGCGGAGGATATTGCGATAGCCAAGTTCTTCCAGGGCTTGTTGCTGATTTAAACTTTCTCGAGAATTTTCTCCTACGAGAATAATATTCATGTCTTTGTAGCCAAATTGTGTCATTTGCTGATCTCCTTTTGGATTTCAGCAAGAGTTGAGGTTACTATACTTTCTACATTGCTATGTTTGTCCGTGCGATTAATTTCATATTTTGTTGTGATATGCTTATCATCTGTGATTCCACCATGATTATGTTGACTTGATGCAATTGTTATACACTTGAGATGATTATTTTTCCCCAGAATTTGAAGTAAGTCAGTTTTATTTAAGGTTGAGAGATCAAATTCAGTAATGATCGCTACTATTTCAGGATAAGTTCTAATTTTTTTTATAGCATCAATACCATCTCGTGCTTTTACTGCCTTGATTCCATAGTGAGTGAGATGAAGTTCATATTTTTCGAGCTGTTGGTAATCTGGACTTATAATTAAAACCTTACCATCGATTGATATATTAGGGTCAATGGATGACGGGCTTTTCTCGGGCCTATCTTGGTTTGTAATTAAGCCTTTTGATTCTAGATGTGATAGGCGCCTTTCTGCTATAACACTGCCTAATGCCGCAGCTTTACGCCAATATTTTGTGGCTTCTTTCAGGCATGGCTTTCTATCAGCCCCTAATTCAAATAGTATTGCTTGAGCGCAAAGAGATTCAGATTCTTTAAGTGGATCTAAATTTTGTAATGCTATACTATCCAAAAATTTGCTCCTTATTTAGTGGGAGTAGACATGAGGTTTTACCCCCAATATATTGTAGTATTCAGAAGTATATTACTTATCGGTAAAGGATTCTGGGAGTTGAGAAAAAAAAATAAAGATGATTTTTCTCTTTATTTATAGTTGTTTACTGCCTTTGTGGTGGTGTGGTATATCTTTCACATCACGACATAACATGCTAAATACTTAAAAATATCTGATATCTAAGGACTTTTTCGAATCTTGAAGAAAACCATTCTAGGTACTTGTATTTATGGATTATATCCATTTATCATAAATAGATAAGATGTGTTTTTTGATATGCAAAGCTTAAAACGAGGTGGCCATGCAAAAAGGCAAGGTTAAATGGTATAACCCCCAAAAAGGTTATGGTTTTATTGAGAGAGATGGTGGAAAGGATATTTTTGTTCATCATAGTGCTCTCGAAGGTGCAACTCTCAAAGAAGGTGATGAAGTCGAGTTTGAGGAAGGAGCAGGAGCTAAGGGTGTATGCGCTGTAAATATTAATATCCTATAGGCTTCTAAAGNGTGCCTATTCGAGGCCTTTATTGGGGTGGGCGCTCTCTATTCTTTTGATAAATTTGTTATTAGCTGAATTCCTCATNGNTAGACTTGAAGGGTATGGTTTAGCTGNTCTGTTNCCNTGTGTGCGNATTTGAGAAAATACTTAACTGCNTACCTGTTGGGTTTGGATCATCTAGATGAAGATGATGTCCNCCTGCCAAAGTTTGNGTNGTACTTCTTTTTATCATGAGCATTCTACTTTCCAGAANATCAGTATTTTTAAATATCGATTTCTCNGCTTTTATAAGAAGTGTTGGGCATTTNATTTTGCTTAACATNCTTTTGACTTGTAATTCAGTAAANCGATAAGGTGACTTNANGCGNAGCCGGGGGTCTGTTTTCCANNCATAGCCATTATTATGTGGTTTTAAATTGCGNTNTACTAGNAGTTGGGCACTATNNGAGGTNATNTTACCNGCAATCATTCTGATGCGTGCGGCCTCATCAACTGTCTTATATAGGGTNGCTGGTCTATGNCCAAACTTTTTNAGATCTTCTATAGAGTCATGNAGNAACTGGGCAGCATCCTCCTCNTTTGTAGTCATTGGTCCAATACCTTCGATNAAGCCTAAAAAGNTNATCTTATTNGAGTATGCCGAGGCATATAATGAAGCTATACCNGCTCCCATCGAGTGACCGATGAGGCCGAANTNTTTTAGNTNTAGAGCNTGNGTAATTTCATCAACANATCTAATATAATCTGCAAAATGATANAGCATACCTGGTGGAATATGATCAGATAGCCCNTGACCNGGNAGGTCGATNGAAATGAGNCGATAATTGTTNAGCCAAGGTGCTAGCCCTTGGAAGCTGTCAGCNTTGTCCAGCCACCCATGGAGAGCTATGATAGGGNCACCGTTTTCAGGGCCCCAGATTTTTGCTGNTACNTTAATCCCGGTAAAGGGTAACTTGATTTTAATTTCTNGAGGGCCCACTAGGGCTCCTTTACTTCTTCTACTTTCTTTTTGCTTTTGCCTTTTTGGGTAATTTTGACAATCCAGTCNCCTTCTTCGAAATGAGCNGACCANCCNGTAGCCTTATTGTCTTTTTCGGTCATCACATAGTGTTCNTTGGTTTTCCTTGTATAACGTATGATACTAGGATTCCCNTCGGGATCNATCGCAGGAGCCTCAGTTAAATGCTGATATTTGGGATCAATTTCATCTTTGTGNCGAACGAGGTCTTCCACTAAAGGTTTTCTTGTTTCTCGAGATTTCGGAAATTGATTTGAAGCGAGAAAAATACCCGCAGCCCCATCTCTTAAAATGAAGAAACCATCAGACTTCTCACAGGGTAACTCTGGCATTGGCACNGGATCACATCGNGGCGGAGCAGCCTCTCCATTTCTCAGNAGTTTGCGGGTNTTTTTACAGTCAGGGGCTTTNGTACAAGCAAAGTATTTGCCNAACCGGCCTGTTCTNAGCTGCATGTCTGCACCGCATTTGTCACATTGAATAATGGGGCCTTCATAACCTTTTATTTTGAACTTTCCTTCTTCGACAAAGAACCCGTCGCAGTCNGGATTGCTNCCACAGACATGCAGNTTCCTTTCTTCATCAATAAGGTAGCTATCCATAGCGGTATCACATTTGTCACANCTTCTCTTAGANTGGACTTCTGCTAGATCTCCTTCGTCATCATCTTCGATAATTGAGACNGCTTCTTCTCCGGCTACTAAATTAATAGTCTCTTTGCACCTTTCTTTTGGTGGNAANGCATAGCCAGAACAACTCATAAATACCCCAGTNCGNGCAGTTCGAATCGCCATTTCTCGNGAGCANGCCGGGCACTCTANGTTAGTCGGAGTNGGNTCATTACCTCTCATATTTTCTGATGCAGATTCAATTTTTTCCGTAAATTCGCTATAGAAACCGTTTAATAAGTTTTTCCACTTAATTTCACCTGATGCTATTTTNTCGAGCTCTGCTTCCATATTTNCAGTGAAATCATANTTCATGAGTTCGCCAAAGCTCTCAGTGAGTCGATCAGTGACAATATCACCCATTTTTAGGCTTTGAAACCGCCNCTTATCAACCCTCACATAACCACGATCTTGAATNGTGGTTATAATNGAGGCATATGTAGATGGTCTCCCTATGCCTTTCTTTTCTAANTCACGAACTAGGCTTGCTTCAGTGAAACGCGGTGGCGGTTTGGTAAAATGTTGNGAAGGATCCACCTTCTTCATTGATATGTCGTCACCTTCTTTTAGGTCCGGCAGGNTTAAGTCTTCATCACCTTTTTTCTTCACAGGTGGTTGNACTTTCATAAAACCTTCAAACTTTAGGACGCGNCCCCTNGCCCTGAGTTCATAGCCTTCGCAGTTGAATATTAGNACAGTGCTATCAAACTGAGCAGGTGTCATCTGNCANGCAACAAATTGNCGCCATATNAGGTCNTATAGTCGNACNGCATCTTTCTCAAAGTTATCTTCAAGCTCTTTTGGCAGCAGGCGCATATTTGAAGGTCTAATCGCTTCGTGAGCCTCTTGTGCNCCNTTTTTACTGCTATANNTAACNGGGCTNTCNGGTAGGTATTTATCNCCATGTTGCTCTTTTATGAACGCNCGGCAATCTTCCACGGCNTCNTTACTTAGGTTTGTTGAATCCGTACGCATGTAGGTAATATGACCGGCCTCGTAAAGTTGTTGTGCCAAGATCATAGTCTTTTTAACACCGAAGCTAAGCTTTACTGAGGCTGCTTGCTGCAACGTAGAAGTGATATAAGGCGCAGATGGCTTCGATTTTGTCGGTTTATCTTCTCGTTTTGCTAGATGATATGGTTTGCTTTCTAATACTGTTACTGCTTTGTCTGTATCAGCCTTATTGCTAGGTCTGAAGCCTTGTCCATTATGCTTGGAGCATTGTGCTCTAACTACACCTTTAGGGGTGTTTAGGTCTGTGTAAATTTCCCAGTATTCTTCAGGCTTAAAAGCATGGATTTCTTTTTCCCTTCCAGAAATGAGTCGCACAGCTACCGATTGCACTCTTCCAGCTGATAGGCCCCGTGCTACTTTTGACCATAGCAATGGTGATAGCAGGTAGCCGACCACACGGTCAAGAAAGCGTCTTGCTTGCTGCGAATTGACCATGTTCATATTGATTTCGCTAGGGCTTTTGAATGCTTCTTGGATAGCTTTCTTGGTAATTTCTGTGAAAGTAACTCTTTTAAATCGCTCTTTTTCTCCCCCAATAGCTTCGGCTAGATGCCAAGCTATGGCTTCTCCTTCACGGTCAAGGTCAGTTGCGAGGTATACGATATCAGCTTTTTCTGCCGCAGTTTTAAGATCGTTAAGTACTTTCTCTTTACCAGGTAGAATAGCGTAATGTGCTTCCCAGTTATTTGTTGGGTCTATGCCCATTCGTGCCGTCAGCTTTGCTTGGGCTTCCTTCTTCTTCTGAAGGCTGGTCTTTTTGGTTTTCTTTTTAGCGGTTTTAGTTGCAGCTTTTGACTTGGTAGTCGTTTTACTCGCTGCGCTGCCGCTAACTGGCAAATCCCTAACATGACCAACACTGGATTTGACCACGTAGTTTTTCCCAAGGTACTTATTGATAGTTTTAGCTTTAGCAGGTGACTCCACTATAACTAATGCTTTTGTCATAAACTTTGGTCTCGCTTTTCAAAAACTTTGTTAGTTTCTACTCTTTTTTCAAAAGCATATCCATTATGCTTCTGGATAGAACAAACGATCGGGAAAAGATAATTCAAATTTTTTTATAATCAACCCAACTTACTCAACTTTTTTTCCTGGAACTAAAGCCTTTTTGCATAAGGCTATGATATTAAAGTTATTTTTGCGATGAGATAATTTTTCTTTCTAAACATTTCCTATAAAGAAAATTTGAAGTTTTTTAATAACTGTCAATTATTTCCGTTTGTGACGCACTAACGATATGTGCAAAAAGGCTCGATTGCTTACCATTGATCCAGCTATCACCGTCAAATTGCTCTCTGTCTTTTTCGATATATGGCCATGTATTTATGGCGGTAAAGCCTTTCTTATTGGTAACCATAACATCAGATTTTTGAAAATTGGTTATTTTAAACGGTAACCTTGAATAACACATGTCTTTTGTCATGATCCACCTGCTGGGATGATCTCGATCCTCGTTGGGTTTAATTTCATTTTGCACATATCAAAGAGCATTTTCAGTCCGATAAATTTTTTGTTCCTTACTTTAATATGATTCAGTTTAGGACTGTATAAGTCAATATGATGAGCTAGTTTAGTCATAAGTTCCAATAATTGACTTTGTCTAACCCATAAATTTCTTGATCACTTTTTCGGTTTTGAGGCTAAGAACAAATTTTATTTTTGTTGAAGGTTAAATCTAAACTTTACAACTTTGGTAGTTTCTAAAGAGGGATGGATAGACATGTTAAGTATCAATTAGCTAACATCTTGAAGTATAATATAGATATGACTTGATTTGATCAGAGCAACTATTATTGGGGGGGCAGTACGTTGGCAATAAATCAAAGCCGCAGGCCCATCTCATACTTTTTGATTTGTGCAGCTATTCTAGGTTCAGGCCTGGGGTTAAAACCATTATATGCCAATATCATAGGTACGGATGTCCAGAATTTTAATCCCATAACATCTGGCATCGACTTCATTACAGTGCAGTCTTCGGAGACACTTACTCCAGGCATTGTGAACTTAGGTCTTTTTTCGAATTATGCGGTTAATATACTACCTGTTTTTGATGAAGACTTGGGTCAAGGAGGAGATGATTCCCGTTTGGGAAAGACGCGTGACGCGTTGACAGGTGCAGATCTGAACTTTGGAATTGGAATAATCAAAGATCTAGATGTG
>PBRN01000156.1 GCA_002725955.1 Pseudobdellovibrionaceae bacterium | reverse complement strand
TTTGACTACCTTTTTTTTAGTCACTTTCTTTTTGACTACCTTTTTTTTCGTCACTTTCTTTTTGACTACCTTTTTTTTCGTCACCTTTTTCTTTGCAACTTTCTTCTTAGACTTTGCTGACTTCTTTTTTACTACTTTCTTCGATCCTGACTTTGCTTTAGAGGTCATCACTGGCTCCATCTTCTATATTATAAGATAATATCACTAAATTTATCTTGACTCAGCTATTTAAACCAAACCTAGTTCCGTCCGCAGCTCATTATATTTGTCCATCATCTGGTAGGCAGCAGCAGGGTCGGAACACTGCTCCANTAATTCAANAAGGCTGCTTTGGCATGGTCCTTTGATGAANATCTCTCCATATGCATCAATGAAATCCAAAGCCTCTTCTATCCCTCCCNGAGTACCATCTTCCATACTTTCAAGAACGGCAAACCTCAAGTATCGGAATAATTCCTTATCTGAAATATCAGCTTTTTGACCAAAGCGCAAACAATCGCCAAACAGCTCAAGCCGCAGAGAAAGAGGTAANGATTGACCNTTAATACCCAATTGATAATTTAANCTCTTGTAGGCTTGACGCCAATCTCCTTTTTGAGTCATATTGTTGAGTCTTGGTTTCAATTTTTTAAACTCGTCNATCGCCTTTTGNACAAGGTTATCNCGCAATTCNGGCANCCTCTCACCGGTCTCTAANAAACCTGCCANGGCATCAGCNACCATTTCACCCTCATCAATAGTCATCGTCGACTGNAAATCCATNGNCTTCTGNAAAATCGAGCNGACCCATTTCATGACATCTTCCTCTTGAGANCCTGTNTAGGAAGANATCTGCCCAATCGACCAACGAGCNGTTTCNGGCCAAGTTTTTATAANACGCCTTAGCCCNACTAAAAATTCTTCCACAAAAAGCCCCAATATAAGGATAAAANAATATCACTNNCATCACTAATAACCACAATCATCAACAAAATGCTATGAGAATTATAAGAGNNTNCTATACCAAAAAGGAACAAAGCAGTGAGTAAAAAACCCTACTGCTTCAAATTGATTTTNTTGTTTGGATNGAAAGTTATCGCTGGTTCATTTTTGAGATATATTCGCCGACAGCGGTTAAACCTTCCTGAGATTTCATCGCNGCAATTGGNGGAGNATCTTTAAAATGTGAATTNGTTTTATATAACCAGTCTTTTGCATGGGCTGAATTTCGTCCNACAAGNGAATAGATCCCCTTAACGGTACTNATAAAGGCAATAATCTTCTTACCCTCGTCAGATTTCGGATCAACCATTCTTGCCGACGACCTATAGTCATTGATAGTAGTGGTNTCCACNCCAACTATTTCAGAAATATCTGAATCAGNAACNTCCAGTGAATCCANAATATTAATGAAGGCGGATGTAAGNNCTTGCATCTTGTCTTCTGTCATAGGTATCTCTCTAGAAAAGGTTAACAATGAAACATTATTGACNCTCAGGGTTTCATCCTGAAACCTTCTGTAAAAAATTTCATAANATTAGATCTGATACGATCTATATATAAATTATATCAAAAGGCACTAGGCAATAGTTGTACGGCAAGCCNCTCAGAAATTACTCCANNGAAAGTNTTCACTAGNATNTGAACAANGAACTTTNAAAAAAACTTNANAAAACANGCAAAAATGNAAATAAAGTTCCTATTAATTTAACGACATTCACTTATTCTNTNTTCTTCTAGNAAAGANTAAANATCACGNCNAAATAACTATATCTGCANCTNCACAANAGNTCGGTTTTGAAGTTNGTNAAATAAAATAGNACTAAAGTAGAAAAATCTGAATTGACTGTAAAAACGATTAACANTAGCCTTATTATGACTACTCAACAAAAGACTTTGAATANTGCGACCTCTCGAGGAATACTCATGTTAAAGGCTTGGTGGTTAGTTTTTTTTTTAGNAATTTAAGCATAGCCCAAACTCAATCGTCCATCAAAATTCCAATAATTTTGAACTTTNATCATTACCATTCGATGGAAACNATCACTNCTTGGTTTCAAGTATTAGANCAAAANTCTAATTTAGTNAAAACCAACATTATCGGCTTTTCTCAAGAAAAACGACCGATAATAGCAATTANAATAGCCTCTCCTATATCNAATCAAANCAAAAAATCTATTTTTATAAATGCGACTCACCACGGGAATGAAAGGTCTGCNACTGAATCAGCGCTAGGCTTTATTCAGAANATNANCCANGAACAACANGAAGCTCAAATCCAGAAGATCCTTCAAAGTTTTAATATATATGTNATTCCAATCCTAAATCCCGATGGGTTTATTCATCAATCGCGATTCGATGCGAAAGGCCGNGATCTCAACCGAAACTATCCGATCAANCATAAAGGAAAGANAGAACCNAGGATCGTTTTACCNGAAATNAAAAGCATCATGAAATTCATGACAAGAGTGCATTTTTTCGGAGCCATCGCCCTTCATTCAGGNATGNAAGGGATACTNTGGCCATGGTGTCACAAAAGCAANGAAAATAGACAGCAGGGNATGTTCCATTGGCTGGCAAAACGATTTGCAAAACGCATGNACTTTACATANTACACACAATCTTGGCAAGACTATGCGACACANGGGGAATTNATTGATTATGCNTATCAGACCTTCGGTACCATNGCATTAACNGTAGAGGTATCCGAAGANCATACACCACCNGTAGAAGAANTAAACGNAACGGTCATAAAATCGGTAAATAGCATGGTCGAATTTCTTTCNGATTTACTANANATAGATAATCTTNATAAACTTCCNACCANTANCCNATAACCCATAGCAANACATGANCCCTGCCAAAGATTCACCNGAAGCAGCTTAGTGCCTGAAAAAACATCAGCTCNAAAACCNTAACCNNCTATGAAGTTCGCGATCTTCGTGAAAAGAAATTTTGAAAAAAACAAAAATTCATTTTTCTAAAAACCTCTAAAAGAACTATCAGGAAAAGTCTTCAGCGGTTTTGAGAAATAAAGTTATCCTTAAATAACAAAGATTTATTGTACCATCCCTCAGTACTTGATAAATATGAGTTCGACATAAGGCTAAGGAGCCTGATTACGGAACATGTCGGAAACATAAATATTATTTGATCGAGAGGTTTATCGATGTCCATTTCAGTTGATCTCGATATTCAATTGGTAAAAAGAAAAATGAAATTGGTTGAGCTTTCCGACAAGGTAGGAATCACGGTGCAGAACCTGTCGATTCTTAAGACGGGTAAAGCTAGAGCGATTCGTTTTTCAACTTTAGAAAAAATATGTGAAGCCTTGGATTGCACTCCTGGGGATATTCTAAAATATCGATTGGGTGAAGAAGATGAGGATTCAATCAATCAACTGCAATAAAAAGTTTCAACTTGGCTAATGCAAAACAGGCATTAACGAAAGTTTCTTGAGCAGCTGAATAGTGGAATTTAAAAGCAATTTTTCAAAAATGCGGTAAAGATGG
The DNA here is from genome assembly GCA_002725955.1 of Pseudobdellovibrionaceae bacterium. GTDB lineage: Bacteria > Bdellovibrionota_B > Oligoflexia > Oligoflexales > Oligoflexaceae. The sequence continues at coordinate 18,645 of PBRN01000156.1, read as the reverse complement.
TGGCAGGCATAACTTTTTGCGGAAGTTGGCCTCCTTCATTGAATTCCATTTTTTTAGGCTGAAATACGTCAATAGAGCGCTGGAAAGCTGCTTTGCCCCCCTCCAAACTTATCCTGAAAAAAAGTGACCACGTATACCACTGTATTTATAGGATATAATTTTATTCCATAAAGTATTACCTGTAAAAAACGATATTCACTTCGTGACTAGTTCGTGTTCAATTATATGTGTCTCGCCTAGGAGAGATTCCTAGCGAGGCATAGTTTTTTACTAGTTAAGACTTAAAAACAAATCACATCTTTATAAAGCGACAAAACTAGCCATTTAATAGATAAAACCAACAATTCCGGCTGAGTCGCCCCCACTAACATTCTCATTGTTTTGCTGACACAAGACCATATCCTTGCTAGTACAGTATGATAAGATCGATTCAAGCTAATAGACTCTTCTAGTTTGAATTCAGAAAGAATATCAGGGAGTTGATCTCAGGATGGGCAGCATTAAATCATCAACCGGAGCCATTTTTTTAACCATATTTCTAGATCTTGTTGGTTTTGGCCTTGTAATGCCGTTCTTGGCTCTGCAGGCTAGGGAGATATTTGGTTCATCAGAGGGCACAGCAACCATGCTGAGCGCCTCCTATTCACTCATGCAATTTGTGTTTGTCCCTATCTGGGGCAGCTTATCGGACCGGATTGGCAGAAGACCGGTCCTTTTAGTTTCAATATTCTTTACAATGCTATCTATGGTTGCTCTGGGAACCAGCCTAGCATGGGGCCAAACCATAGCATGGCTATTTATCGCAAGAATGGTTGGCGGTGCAGCCACAGCTAACTTAGGTACGGCCAGCGCATACATCGCTGACATTACCTCCAAGGAAGATCGCGTAAAAGGTATGGGAATGATTGGCATGGCTTTTGGGCTTGGTTTCATTATTGGGCCAGGCCTAGGAGGACTGTTGAGTCAATTTCCAATAAACGACCGCATTGGGCCAGTAGCATGCTTTGTAGCAGCAGGTCTCAGCCTTATTAACTTTTTATGGGCATATAAAGGACTGCCGGAGTCATTACCGCCAGAAAAACGCGATCGAACACAGAGCAGATCCATGATCCCATTAAACGTAAAATCTGCCAAAAAAGTTATTAGCATACCGTTCATCGGCAGAGCTATTATGGTCAACTTTCTGATTGTTTTGGCATTTTCTGGCCTAGAAGTAACCTTTGCTTTTTATGCTAAGGACGCCTTCAGCCTAACTCAAAACGGCGTCGGTGCGCTCTTTGTATTTATGGGAGTNATTGCTGCTGGAGTNCAAGGGGGCTTCATGCGCCGAGCCGGAAAAAAATACGAAGACAGCTCTCTCATTTTGGTTGGCCTNCTTATGCAGGCTNCAGCTTTTCTAGGGTTTGTCATATCACCATCTATCGGCATATCATCCTTGCTGTTTTTCAGTGCATTAGTAGCTATTGGCAACGGCTTAACCCAACCCAGCATTTCTGCATTNATATCACGAAGAACTAGTGATACTAAACAAGGCATGGCTCTAGGCACTAATCATTCTTTTGCCAGTTTAGCAAGGGTCTGTGGCCCAGCTATTGGNGGCTTTGGATACCAATTCCTNGGAATTTTAGCTCCGTTTGTGATGTGTGCAATTATTGATGCTATNGGNCTTATCNTAGGCTGGAAACTTAAGAAATCCAACCAAGCCCACAAAATCATNGAAAAAGTTACAGNTTAAATCAAATAGACTCATAATNATTGAGGCGCACAAATCATCTCTGAGNCATTACTAACCGACANCCTCTGCAANAGAGCATGAGAAGTATCTAGACCTAAACTATGATCTAAAACCTCATCGACATTAGATACAAACTTAAACTCAAGCTTATTCTTCACTTTGTCTGACACATCCANTAAGTCTTTTTCATTTTCATCACAAAGNAAAATTTCAGTCATACCAGCCCGATAAGCTGCAAGAACCTTCTCTTTGATACCACCTACAGGGCGAACGGCACCTCTTAAAGTGATCTCTCCTGTCATCGCCAGCTTAGGATTTACCACCCTGCCACTNAACAAAGAAGCTAAGGTTGTAAGCATAGCAACACCAGCAGANGGTCCATCCTTGGGAATAGCNCCTGCNGGGACATGAATATGAATATCCTTCTTATCATGATCAACCAATAATAGAGGAAAGCGAGANCTCAATATNCTCATAGCAATTTGGGCCGATTCTTTCATAACATCACCCAACTGCCCNGTTAGATTCAACTTACCTTTACCANCCATTTCTATAGCTTCAATAAACAGNATNTCGCCGCCAACTGGAGTCCAAGCNAANCCTGTNACCACACCTACTTGGCCTTTTAGCTGNGCCGCTTCAGATTTATATTTATGCGGNCCCAAAAGATGCTCNAGCGTCGTCGGATTGATAGAAATAGGCAAATCAGCACCATCTATGATTTTTTCAGCCANNGNCCGACANACTTCACNTAATCGACGATTTAAACCTCTTACTCCCGACTCNCGGGTATAGTCATTAATAAGACTCTTCATTGCTTTTTCTGTTAATTTTAGCTGGCTTTTCTTNATNCCNTGATCTTTTAACTGCTTCGATAAAAGATGCTTTTTAGCAATGTGAAGTTTTTCCTCTTCAGTATANCCNGTCAATTCTATAATCTCCATTCGATCNCGAAGGGGACCAGGAATNTCTGCCAAGTTATTTGCTGTCGCAATGAAAAATACTTTAGAGAGATCAAAAGAAACATCAAGATAGTGATCGGTGAAATCTGAATTCTGCTCNGGATCNAAAACTTCTAACAAAGCCGAAGCTGGGTCTCCNCCAAANCCACGTGACAATTTATCTATCTCATCTAATAGGAACACCGGATTTTGTGATCCTGCTCGCTTCAGCCCTTGAANAATNCGNCCCGGCATAGCACCTATATAGGTTCTTCTGTGNCCCCGAATTTCAGAATCATCTCTCACTCCACCAAGGCTGACNCTCACAAAATCNCGCCCTAAAGCTTTCGCAATACTTTTGCCTAAAGACGTTTTACCAACCCCTGGAGGTCCNACGAACAATATAATTTGNCCTTTTCTATCNTNCTTTAATTTCATAACTGCAAGCTGCTGAATAATCCTGTCTTTAATTTTCTCAAGGCCAAAATGATCATTTTCCAAAGATTTTCGAGATTTAGGAAGATCTATCACTTTNTCCTTNGATATAGACCANGGNAAACTACACACTAAATCAAGGTAATTACGAATAATCTGAGATTCNGGATTATAATCAGCCATGCTTTCTAATCGNTCTAATTCTTCGATCGCTAACTTTTCAACGTTAGGNGGCATCTGTGATTCACGAATTTTTCGTAAATACTCCTGCTCTGCTCCAACTTTTCCTTGCCCAAGTTCTTCTTGAATTGTTTTCATATGTTCACGCAAAATACCTTCTCTTTGAGATTNGGTCATGCGCTNAGAGAGTTTCTCACTAATATCTTTCTGTAAACTTAAATTTTCTTTTTGTTCCTGAAGCANATCCAACAAATATAACGAACGCAGCTTTAAATTNGTCTCTTCTANGATCTTTTGCTTTCTCTCAACATCCATATCTATACTTTCAGCACATAGATGGANAAGNAAACCNGGTTCNTCTATAGTNTCAATNGTTTCTTCAAGACGCCTAGTGTCTGCAGGAACTAAGCTNAGAATCTCCAAGGAAATACTTTTTAAATNAGAAAAAATTANGTCGATCGAGGACTGATCAGCATCGATAATATCNGACAAAANATCACCAGATGCCTCTATATATGATCCGTTATCTCCCCANGAAGATACTCTAAACCTAGCNACTCCACTCAGATTAGTATGAAANCCACTTTTTCGATTACCTTTNACTTTATCAATCTTCGCCAGCGTACCNACCTGATATAGATTNTTTGGTAGNACGTCATCATAATCACTATGCTGGGCAACAACTAATAACCAACCNACATCCTTGGCCTTCTGAAGAGCNGTAACAACCTTNCGATTAGCAGAACGAACCGGCAAGGTCCTTCCAGGATATAACACTAGTTTGCCTGATGATATAACTGGTATACTTCTTTTTACGATCTCGTCCATCTGCAACATATTATATCTCTCTCAGCTCAAAACCAGTCTCAACATCGAGCGGCAATTCGGCGGATTAACAAAAGTTTTACATTAAAAAGTAGGGTTGATTTTCTTTTTGTCAACCGGTCAAAATTAATGAATTTATTTCATCTCATGCAAAGCTAATTATCTGTTTAATTATGGCGCACAAACTTACTCGTTAATAGGCATACACAGCATAATGACATGGAAATCTCGGCATTAATCATGCTAAACTAACNANCNGNAATGTAGACNCACNANAAGATAAGGCTGATATAACTATGNAAATAGCAATACGACAGATTGTAATAATATTCTGTCTATCTCTATCACTCACTAATTGCCAAANTTTTCAAAAAAGAAAAGAGCTTGCNGGCATGAAAGGAATGTCTAGTTATTTTATAGAAAAAAANTGGGGATCTCCCGAAAAGGTAAAGAAACTGTCGAAACACCGAACNCAAAAAGAATTCCACGATATTNNNACNACNAGAACTAANCCTTTGAATGACGAAATAACCGCNACTACNTGTGATATNTCCATCACCTTCNAGAANGGTATAGTTGTGCTCTGGAANTACTNTAATTGTAAAAANCAAAGAAATTAAAGTTATTTAATAAAAAATTTGTCAAAATATATAATAAAGNAAAGGCCTCACTGATTCATTCANGANTCGGGGCCTTCTACTCCTTTATCGAAACGCTGCATCCGNGTTCGATGATCACAATTTGGGCATTTTCTAAAATAGAACTCTCCATCTGGCCGGTTAATAACTAAAAGCCGTAAATAATCCTCACCACAATGAAAACACTGCCANCGCTCAATCAAGCGACGTTGCTTTGCTAACTTAGTTTCTTGNTCATCTTCCNTATGATCTGCTTCCAGCGCATCGCGCACATTCTCAAATCTATCTAAATTCACCCGTGCAATCTGCTTACGAAGACGATTCAGCTGACGTTTAAGAGCTACATTATCGTGCTTAAGTCTCTGAATTTCTTTCAGTTCTTTATCTCTCGTCTTCGGGACTTTTCCTCTTGCCATACAATGGACCTCACTCGAGTACTGCTCAACTTATCAGGTATANTGAATAAAACGACCTAATAATCCACAAAGGCNAGTAATGAAGTGTCTCCTGTATTTATTAGATTATGATTTCATTATTATAGAACAAACTCGGTTTTTTACGAAAGGCCCTTTTCCCNTGAACCGTATTAATAAAAATCTTTTACAAAAAAGTTATGTCACTTCGACNGAATGGNTCTTATAATATACTTATAATGATTATGTTTATTCTTAAATATACTCATCAGAAGGAGANGATGATCAAATGAATGAACANGNCCTTTCNAAATATCAAGAANAAGAAATGGGACTCAGNGANTTTTTGGANAAAAGAAGAGGCAGTGAATTAGANCCAATTATNGATCCGAAAGTGTATATAGAAAAACTTGAAGAACGCAACCAACAACANAANCTACTCAAGCAACAAAATAGAAAAANCAAAAAAAAGAAGNAATTATTATCATAATTGATACTAATTCCNTCTTTAANCGGTTAGTAAATGATTAAACTTGNTCTTGCCCAATCAATTTATCCANTGTTTTTCTGCGTGTCGTNGTNAGTAATTCAANGTCTCTTTTCAACAGGCCCTTTGTAAAGGTNGAAGATACTCTTCCCGGNCCAAAATCAGCTANAGCCTTGATATTCTTATCTTGATCAATCGCAGCAATNCTCTTTATCCAATTAAGGGGAGTAGAGGTCATAAGTAAAAATGAGTAACGATACAATTCATCCATCTCTTGAATATTACGACCATCAAAAGTCGANTATACCGGCACCTTTACTTCGTAACCTTTATAGTAGAAACCTATTTTTTCCTGATCATGCTGGAAAATATCCCATGCAGGACGAAGAATATGACTATGAAAAGGNGCCGAAACCTCTAGCCATGCCCACCGACCTTGAAACTGTTCCCACACTTGCTGATAATTTTCTCTAAGATTAATAAGGTCTTCTTCACGCCCACTCACAACTAGAGACTCGTCTGTATTTACCAAGGCAATAGTCAAATGAAACTTAGANGGNATGTCTTGATTCAACTCATCAAGACAGTTCTGTAAAACATCATACGGNATCGCCAGAGTAGCAACCATTGGNGANGGAGAGGCNCCTGGNTCAATGCGTTCAACACGCTTNTTTAACTCTTCAGGATGNTCCTTGAGAGGGTATGCCTNCTGACAGCGAACACCACCAATTAACACAAAAAGAACAAATCTCTTCAAAGCNTCATAAAATTCGTCACCCTGATAACCCAAGGCAGCTAAATGNGCAGAATGAAAGCCCATTGAATGCCCNGTCATTCCAGCCACACTATCAAAAAACTTCTGGGGATCATGTCCATGCAAAACCAGTAAATGATAGTACGCTGACTGAGTCACATGAACACATGTCAATGCCACACTGCANCTNGTCAAATAATCCAGAGGGGGAATGTCATNACCTTCCAACCAACNNTTTAAGTTAAATCCATATTCCAATATAGGAGGAGATACTTGAAGATAATCCATACCATCATCGATTGCCGCAAAAACAACATCGAAGAATTTTTTCAGCTCGGGAAAATCATGATACAAAGAAGTCATTTCCTTAAGCCAAGACCCTCCCTGCCCACCAAACTGCAAAAANAACTTATCTTCATCACCAGCCTGCCGAAGCAAGTATGGTAATGATTGTTTAGACGTCATTGTGACTCCTATAAAATCACTCAATTTAATTAGACTAAATTTATATGCTAGAGATTACCANAAAGACAACACCAGANTGAAGCTTCAATCANCNNTGNCACTNAGNCATATANNAATCAACGAACTTTGACCCTTCTNCCATTAACATANCCCCAAACACGCCCAAAGAAAGTCGTTTGNANNTCTGTGACTCGGATTGCTCCTCCATCCTCCACNCCNTAGATAGGATGAGACACNTCGCTGGATGCCNAGATTAAGTCATTATCGTAACCGCTGCGAACACTATAGTGAGGNAAGAATTCAAACTGAACCAACTGCAAAGCNCTCCAATCTTGATAACCTTTCCGATTCATATCGCANTCAAAATCNGGATAAGAAGCCGTTTTNATATTTGGTGACATGATAATCGCNCCAGCACTATGGCCAGCAAGTATACCTACTTTTGCATAACCCCTTAATGCAGTCATCATCGCCGACTGNCTCAAATTACCTAANAGATCGAATGTATTACCTCCCGACAANTANACCANATCNGANGATAAGAGTNNTTTTAGCTGTTTCTTNGTAATTTCTTTNCCTGGAATGATCATATGAAAACGTGTATAGCCNTATGAAGAAAANCGATCTATGAATTCATCGTAGTATTCATCAGCTTCATCGACATTTGTCGCAATNAAAGTAAAATCAGAATGTTTTGAGCGTACTTGTTTCATAAGCAGCTCGTCNGTAGCTGCATTTGATTCNCTATCACCGCTACTAAATAACCATAAATCCATTTCAAATTATATCCAGAATCATAAACCTTGACTACANTTGCTCATTATTTTATTCAGCTGAGATAATAAAGTATTTATTTCTTTATTGAATCTCTTAGACCCTTCTTTATTCTTTACATCNGGATCTAACACCTGATCNCGNACAAAAGCCTTCACTAANGTTTCGAAGTTCTTTGGGCTTATTTTNTTTCGNACTNTCAATAAATATTCAGCTAATAGACAAATACCNTCNCCTGTAATACGTTCNTTTCTATTTATTATNGCTGACCGATTCGACAATTGATGAACNAGAAAAGTCATTTTTATTTGACTNTTTTTACANACAGATTCCAAAAGTTGAATGTANGATTTCTGAAACAGTTGGATATTTCTTCGCCGATGATAGGTTAACTCTCTAGCTTCCGCATCTGTATAGCGGGAACAAATAACGTCTAAAAATAGATCATCTGGCATTATGTTACGATATAGCCTTAAATAGATGGGTAATTCTCTTAAAATATTACGCAAACAGTATACCGCATTCCAAGTAGTCCCATCGGGCACACGCTGTGGCCCTTTTACTGCTTTTCGCAATTCAAATTGCCTAAATATTTTTTCAAACTTAGCAACTGCATCCATATCCTTGTTTAACAAAATGTCGACTTGATCTTGCTTCAGCCCAATCTTTTTAAGTAGTAACTCTCGTTTCTTTCTAACAAATATCCTCTCAAAGTCATCAAATATAGGATGATTTTTGAAATCACCCTGGGGTTTTTTGGTACCAGTCTTGAGGTAATCAACGATTTGAGCGAAAGTCTGAATGATTAATTTGGCTTTTTGCTTTTGCTCCTTAATATTAGTTGACCATTTAGCATCATCATCAAACTTATATTCATGATGAAACATACCGAACTGTCTAACAGAACCAAAGTCCACAACGCCACCATCCGCAAGAATATTATCGCCATCCCAATCTAACCAGCAAAAAATATACTCTAGTTCAAATTGTGCGGAGACCTCGGCAAAAGTAGAACACAATTGTTTTAACATATAATCATATTTGTTAATTGATCGCGGGAGAGGGCCCCAAGTTTTGTTACTTATCTCTCTATCGATAAAAGAATCTGCTACCCCTCTGAGTCTATCTAATTTACTCTGCTTTAAATGGCAGAAAAAATGTGAAGGGCGAATTAAATTAGGACCTGCTCTTACCGTGATAGCAAAAGGCCCAGGAAACTCTAAGACACATAAAACTCTTTCTGTACGAATGCTATTATGAAAGAATACCTCACTAAAAAGTACGTCTATCATTCCTTCATCGAGGTTTGAAAAACCACATCCGTATGAAATCGTCTTATCACCTGTGCGATAAAACCTATTATTATGCGCTGTAGCGGGAGACAAACAAGTTGCGCCAGTTCCACACGAAGTAATATCCCAACGTACCCCCTTATGACTGACAGAACCATTCCAAATACTCCGACCGTCCCCCGAAGTATAACCATCATTTCTGGGATGCTGCATCTGCAAATATCTGGTAGCCATATACCGACCAGCTTTTTTTTGTTCAAACTTCTTTTTATTTACGAGGTCCCACTCATTAATGATAGTAAGAGCAAAGGTATCAATCAATTGATTCGATAGAGCCTTATTAATTTCGTTCGTATGAGAAGCAGGAATCAACCCCATTTCCTTAGCCAAATCGAAATTGAACCATAAAACCTTACCGTTCTTTCTCGCCCTAGCCTCGTATTCAATATAACCAAGTGGCCAAGTATTCTTAAATGGGTGATCCCCATTTATTTTCATCAGCTCTGCATACTTGTTCTTGCTGGCTATCGGTTTATATTTAACCTTTCCAGACATTAAACCCCTCCTAATTATTACGGATCGGCAGGTTTTCGAAGAAATTAATCAAAAACACGCAAAAAGATTGAGCTGAATGAACTTCAGGGTTTATAGTATTTTTCTTTAATATATTTAGATGGTTATAAGATTTTCTATTCATTCTATGAGGTATGGTATTTATCTGGTAAATCAAATTACCTCCCCACAAAGAAGGTAAGCCTTTAGTTTTTGACTCAATTTGCGATTTAATTAATGAATCCCAGCAAGACAATCTCTCTCGAGAAAAGAAAATTAACCAGAAGATCAAACTTAACCAAAAACAAGAGCTAGCTTCAGTATCAAACCAAGCTCATTTGACATTTATATTTAATAAATTAACTTTCATTTAAAGAAGCGAGATAGTGTCTGTTTAAATAAAAATATCAACAAATACAATTATACGAGAGATCCTGTCGTAATAATCGGAGGTATTTCTATGATGACGTTTTCAAAATCTAGAGATCAACAATGGGTTAAGTTTTTTTTGAATAAAATTGAAAAACAATGTCTGAAAATTATAGATGACGGTAAGGGAAAACATGAGAATACATTTGAATTAATAAAGTCAGCGATCAATGAAATTGAAATGAACCAACAAGAAGAATTTAAATCACGAGAAAAAGAAATCGATCAATCAACCATTCATGGCCAAGTGCGAAATTAACTAAAAACAAAACCAAGGGGCATGTAATTATGACTGATCTTGTCAAAATCAATATTTTACTGCAAAACAAGTATATTATAGTTTTTTTCTTTCATTCGATATCAAGGCTTACATCATAAGGATTAAAACATATGAGTAGCGCTTGGGTTATATTGACTGGACTGTGGGAAAAGAGAACACAAAAAATAGAAATCATCAGTTTCGTGGGAAAAAGTCCTACCAAACACTGGAGTCTGTCGGTTCAAGCTTTTGCTGCATCATTAGGAGCCTTTCTTGCTCTGATCGCTATCAGTGTAGGACTGCTACTCACATCAATTTGGCTGTATAAAGATCGTGCAAATCTAAATGAAACCATCGTCAAAAATAAAGAGCAGCTATTCAACTATCAAGTAAAACATAAAAATATTTATGAAGTAGCTTATGAGCTGCCTCTCAAACAAAGAAACACCATGCCACCCAGCAGGTCCAGCATCGATCAAGCTGAGAATCAATTACAATTAGGAACTTCTAAACGAAAAGAGCCATGGCAAGAAGTTCACATGGAAACAACTAAACCTAAATTAGAAAACCCCAAATTAGCGGTAGCCCCAAAGCCAACAGTCAAAAAAGAGCGGAAAACCACTGTTGTTCCTCAACAAGAAAAAGCTTCGATCTCTAAGAGAACAACTCCAAAGAAATCTGAATACTCCAACGTTAAAGTAGCAGAGTCTCTTACTAAATCAATTGCCAGCCTTCAGAACAAAAAAATAAATACGACAACCACTGATCTAAATAAAATCGACATAAAAAATCGAGACTCAAAAAACAATGGGCCCATAGAAAAGTCAGAACAACAACAAGCAAAAAAGCCTAAATACATACAAAAATCTGACAAATCTTAGGTCTTCCCACTTAAAAGTACCGTTATAAATTAAGAACAAAAATTGAATTAAATCTAGATGTCTCCCCCAAGATACATCTAGATTTAAGATTGTAAACTTTATGTACAAAATCAAATCAGTAAAGCCCTTTAAAATACAGTAATATAGCTCTTAGAACTTTGGCCTTATATTTGCAGTTTTGGTCATAGTTTAAGTTATGAATGGAGTCACTATGCTTGATCTAATCAAAAATTCTAGGCATTGCTATCACTGCGGCAATAACAAAGAAACATTAGTTAGATGTGAAAAATGGGAAATCCGTGCCTGCAGGAGATGCCGCAGAGTGTTTCATAAAGATAACCACGAAGCTTGCGATGCAAGAATGATCACGATAAATTCCAGTCAGCAGACAGAAGTGAAAGAGAACATTTTTAAAATTTTACTGACCAACATTGATGGTTCTAAAACAGCAATAAGCTGGAAAAAAGGGTGTCGGATAAAAATGGAACCTCACTGGGCAGGAACTTACGTATTTAACCAAAATTCTGCAATTTTAGTGAAAGAGAAAAGTCACAAAATAAAAAAGCTAATAAAACAAGGAATGCGCTCCTCATAGAAACTAGAGATTAAGACAAAAAAACGAATTAATTCAAATCAAAAACAGATACTGCGCCTGCTGAAGAGTTAAAGCATTAATATTACTAAGGATTAGACGCCAATTCATCCATGAGTCACAGCAGATAAAATAAGCAAAATAAAAATGGATTGAAGCTTTAAGTTTTTCACATAAAAAATAACTTATAAGCAACTGATATTATGATTGAATTTATATCGATTATGTAGAAACCAGACAAAAGTAGAATTGCCATTTAATTAAGACACAAAGTATCCGAAATGGATTTGGACTTTCACATATATGAAAACCGTTTAGTCATTATACTAGGAGATATAAGTTATGAGTGAAAAAGTAGTAAACCTGAAAGCGCTGAAAGATAAGGCGCAGACCGCAGGAAAAAAAGCATCATCAGGAGCGAAAGACAAAATTTCTAAAGCAGGCCAAAAAATTAGAGATACGGCTTCGAACCGAGGAAATCGGGTCTTAAGCAAAGTACTAAACAAAGGGATCGCATTAACAGAGAAACAGTTAAAGTCTCTGAAAAATATGAAAAAGAATCGAAATAGCCAAGAAGATAGGGCTTAAAGACTAGAACTTTAATTCTATTTCTTCAATTTAAACCTTTCAAATAACGGGCTAAATTTTTCCTCATAACGGAAATTTAGCCCGCTTTTTTTATACAACAAACACAAAAAGCATCAAGAAAGATCTATAAGACATTTCAGGTGATAATCAGATGTCTATAAAAAGTGTCTGATGGAAAACCATCAGACACTTAGAAACAGAGATTAACAAAACGTATGAAATTAAAAACGCGGTGTTCAACTTTTGCTTCACACAACTTCAATCGTACACTGACAAATAAACTTAAACCAAATGAAGAGATCTTACAAAATCTTAACACTATCCTCTTAGAAAGAGCTCAAATTATTTAAGCCAAAAGTACTAACCATAGCAAAAAAACGAGAAAACCAGATGATTCTGTTTGGAGAAGAAATTACAACAGATCTATATAGTGCTATGACCTACCAGCTCACAAATAGTTCTATGAATTGTGGAGATTCAATTTCTGCATCTATCACAAGCTCAGAACTCTCAATGTGCCATTCATCATTGACCTGCCCATTGATAAAAACTTTCCAGGTAACTTGGCGGTCACTTGGTAATTGTAAAGAACTAATATCGAAGCGATGCCTAACTGACTTCAACCATTTATAATCGATACGAATATTTTGAGCCTCAGAAGGTAATGCGCAGCCACTAAGTTGAACAGATCCGTAACTATCTAATAAGACGTTCGGTTTACATGACCAAGTACCCCAACTTATAACCACCGATTCATTCAAAGGTAGTTGTGGTATATCTAACTGTAATTGTGAGCGAGTAGGATGGGTATATAAAACCTCGATAGTTCTATTATTCAAATACTCAGTTTCTGGAATCCTTATACCATCATCAGTAAGATCGCTAGAAATTGTCTGTCCGGTTTCAACATCTGATACAGTCAACTCGTAAACGTCATGATCAACTTGAAAAGGTAAAACGGGATCAACAGCATTCCATACATGATATCTAAATTGTATTCTTGCCCCATCTATAGGAGGTTTATTAAATTCAACTACTGATTCTGCAAGAAACCAACTTGATGTACGCACCCCATTGACTCTAACTATTAGTGAGTCAGTTAATGGTATTTCAGGTAGCTGAAATTTATCAGCAAGCACTTTTTCTTTCCGATATGTAATCTGGATGGTAGACCGAGCAGCAGGTGGTTGTATAAATTTAATAGCTCCATGATCTCCTTCGTCGGATATCAATATCCAATCTTTTTCCAGAACACCATTGACCCTCACATCAAGAGTATCTACCGCTGGTTCCTCCGTTAACAGGAAATCATTGATCAAAGGTCCACCATTCCATGTATACTGAGCTTTTATAACGGCCCCTTCTTCAGGAATAGCAGAAAAACGCAGGGTTTTTCCCTCGATAGAAAAACCTGACGTAACTTGTATTTCATCAACAAAGATAGCAACATCACCTCTTGGTTCCTCGGATAAAATAAAGTTATGTCGCAAAACTCCCTCAATATCCTTGGAAAGTCCATTTAGAGTTTCGGTATAGTCAACATCACAAATCGACCCCCAATAACCACCAGAAGATTCGACTGCTTCTCTGTATACATGCCCCTGATTATCAGCAGTACCACACTCATTTACGCCTTGTTCAGGATGCCAGAATAATCCATTAACCTTTGCAGTTACGCCAACGTCCCTAATCGTTTTTAAATAATCTATCAAAAAACTTGATTCGGCCCATGGCTTACCGTAGCAACCTTCACCAGCATTGCTGCAGTTATCTTCATCACTAACGATAAGCACTGATACTGTAGAATCGTTTCGAATCCACGGCTGCTCTAAACATTGTCCCTGCAAACCTCGGACAGCCATGAGAATACCATTTTCATTACCACTACCTCTGGTACCTGCTTTAATTGCTCTATTAAATTTAGCCTCATAATTTGGATCGGACTTTTTAATAAGATTACGTAAACAAGATGAATTCGGGTCAGTAGTCACTACTCCAATCTGCCAATCAGTCTCAGAAATCTCACTCAAAAGTGGGCTCAACTTTGAAGCTAAATTCCTTTGTTCTTCTGCCATAGAACGCGAATCATCTATCACAATGAGGATATCCAATTCCCGATCGACTACTTGATCAAAGCGATCCTCCTTATCGGCGGGTAAATGACCTTGTTCAAGCTGCTGTCGAACTAATGGCCTTTCGGACTGACGTTGGACCAAATCTCTCCTGGTAGACGCTCGCTGCAGTTTATAAACCTGCCTTGACCATGGTTGTCCCAATTTCTGATTAATTGTAGAATCAACATAGTCGTGGCTATTGAAGCTGATTCTGTACATAGAATTTCTATCGGAATCATTATCATCGCTATCAGACCTGCTATTATCTTGCGCATCATCATTACTCTGATCATCGGGAATTTTCTGATCAGAAGTTTGATCAATAATATAGACAGAGCCATCTGCCGCTACTTCTCTAAAGACAGGTTGCTGCTGATCACAGCTAGCTAGTAAAAAAAGAGTTAATACAAAACTAAGCATAAAATGAATAGCCATAACTGCCTCTCTTCGTTGCCTCGTAAGTAACTGGTACATACTCCGTTAAAATTGAGTAAAAACCTGAATGCGTCTTCAAAATAAATTTAATAGAAATTTAACATTCAAGTACCCATGCTACTAATTGCAAAGTCATAAAATAATTTAAATAACGAAGACCTGATTAACTCTTCGCCTCAAAATGATCTCTCTTTAATACTACAACCTAATACACTGAATTATATGGTAAATAATAGCCGAGAGCGTACATAAAGCTCTAATTGATTAGAAGCTAGGTAAGAATTTAAAAGCAAATTTTTCTAAAATTTAATTTCACGCTTGCACAAAGCCAATTTATATTTTTTTTTACAGTTAAAGAAATGATAAATGACTAATAAATACAGCAATGTTATACGAAGAAAAATTGGGACTTTTTCCTAGTATTAGTAAAAGTATATTTCATAATTATGATCAATTAATTCAAAAATGCTGAATATATACTAGCAATTAATATTTTTTGATAGCTCTCAAAATTGGTATGAAAAAAAATTTAGAAAAGATCTAGGAAGTCACAAAAGCTTAGACGTGAGTATGATCATTTTCAGAATTAAAAGCAAAAAAATTCTTATGCAGAAAAAACATCAAACTAAAAAATGACAAATCAAAAATTTCAAAAATAGTACTAAAAAACTAAACTATTTATCCTCAAAAAGTCGTGAGGAATCTATCCTTAGATCTACATAAACCATTAATTTAATGGGTCTATTATTTGCAAAGCCAATGACCATTAATCAATAATATTAAATTTTCTAACTGTAAGATTCAGACAGCCAGAAAATTTTCTAAAAAATCATAGCATAATATACAACTAATCAATCCTTACTACGAACATAAAAAATTATGTCCTCCTCACTTTAACCCTCTGCCCATTTAATACTGCATTACCAGATATACCTTCGACATTTTTATGATCGAGAATATCATTTAAGCTTTCACCCGGCGACTTAGCTGCATGACTCATTTTTGTACCTGGTCGGCCATGACCCCAACCATGGGGAATACTGACTACTCCTTTCATGATCTTGTTAGTAATCTTCACTGGCAACTGAATCGCCCCCACACTGGAGCTTACAACTGCAATAGATCCATCTTCTAAGTTTCTTTCTGAGGCATTATTTGGATGCATGAATATAGAACATGCGTCTTTCTTTAACTTAAGTCCCTTACAATTATGCATCCAAGAGTTATTACTTCGCAGATTTCTTCTACCAATGATCAAAAGAGTATCTTCCGGATCTGCAGACCTAAATTTTTGGACCTCTCTCTGGAATGCCTTCCAACCCTCGTGAAGATCTTTGGGATACAGATCAATCTCACTATTTCTAAATCGTGAAGAATCAGACTGCCGCAATGGGCCTAAGTCAACTCCTCCAACCTGCCGACCAATTTTTTTGAGACTTAACTTGTATGGACCACGCCGAAGACCAAGATCCAATAAGCCTTTAGGCTTAATAATTTTGGCCAATTTATAAATGAGAGACCGCTGATATCTTTGCGCCGGAGTTGATGCTAATCTTTTCCATAACTCTAATAAGATCTGCCAATCAGCGAGAGAACCTTTAGGTGCTGCAAATACAGGTTGTGAATACCGCACAGTATTACGAATGGCTAAAGCGTTGAACACTATATCGTAGTGATCTCTTTCCAAGGGGCTAGTCGGTGGTAATATGTAATCCGCATATTTAGTAGTTTCGTTAAGATAAAAATCTACAGCTACATAAAGGTCTAATTGTTTCATTGCCTTTTCTAACTCAGTGCCATTTGGCACAGACAATACTGGGTTGCCTGCAACAGTTATCAGACCTTTAATCTGCCCGTCTCCAGGAGTGATAATTTCATCTAAAAGAGTTGATACTGGAAACTCACCATCAAAATCCGGTAATTTTCTTACTCTAGTTTTATATTTGGCAAACCTTCCTTTGACCCCTGCTTTATTCATCAAATTAACAATGTCGTATGCAGGATGAGTAAACATAACCCCACCAGGTTGATCAAAATTCCCCGTCAATAGGTTAATAAGATTAATAAGCCAATGACAAATAGTACCATGCTGCTGAGTTGAAACTCCCATCCTGCCGTAACAGATTGAAGTCTTGGCATCTAATAACTCACTACTAACCTGCTCCATAACCTCGATAGAGATTCCACTGATATTTGCTAGTTGATCTAATGCTATTTCATTAAAGCTTACCTGCAGTTCCTCGAGATTTGACCATGAATGCGGCGAACACTTTCCTCGGCTAAAATTCTGCCCTAATAGTATTTTGACAATACCTGCTAAAAAATATGCGTCCATACCTGGTTTGATAAAAAAGTGTTGCGAAGCTAGCGATGCCGTCTCAGTATAACGAGGGTCT
Organism: Pseudobdellovibrionaceae bacterium; assembly: GCA_002725955.1. Taxonomy (GTDB): domain Bacteria; phylum Bdellovibrionota_B; class Oligoflexia; order Oligoflexales; family Oligoflexaceae. The sequence goes on along the minus strand of PBRN01000156.1, from coordinate 1,460 downwards.
ATCACTACTATTTTACCACCACGATCTTTAATGTGTTTCAACTTAGATGATAATCCAGCAGCAGAGAGTAGACTACCATTTGATACTACCGGGTTAGCTCCCAGTATCAGCATATAATCTGTTCGATCAACATCAGCAATTGGAATGAGAAATTGATGCCCAAACATCAATTGAGCAACAAGCATGTGAGGTAATTGATCGACAGAAGTTGCTGAAAAGCGATTCTTTGTACCCAGGGACCGAAGAAAAAGTGGTACAGCAAAAGTGTTTGCGTAGTTGTGAACATTGGGGTTACCAACATAGCTAGCTACACTCGATTTACCATGATTTTTCTGAACTTTTTGGATTTTTTCAACGATCTCTTCAAAAGCCTGCTCCCATGGTACCGTAATAAAACCAGCTTTGGTTTTTTTTAAAGGCTGTTTTAGTCGATCTGGATCTTCGTATAAATCCTTAAGTCCTTGAGACTTTGGACAGTATGAACCTGAAGAAAAGACATCAGCCGGGTTGCCTTTTATTGACAAAACCTTATCACCAGATTTTTCAATAATTAATCCACACATAGCCTCACATAAGCTACAAACTCTTTCCATTTGTCTGGCCATTATTGCCCCCTATTTCCGTTGGTTGGAAGCATTTTTTATAGCTGTTGAGTTATGTTTTGAAAAGAGGTTGCATTTGAAATCAGTTGATTTGACTTCCACCATCACTTTGCTAATATAATAGGTTTTTAAATCTTATATAAAAAAAAGCCTGATTAATATCTCATTGTGGATGGCAATGTGTATAATCAAGCTTAAAATTTTAATGGAAGCCATTTATGATCTAAATAGCTCTCCCATTTTTTTACCGAGAATCATAGATGCACCTAATATACACAGTGTCAAAATCAGCATACCAATCATTCCCAACGCACTAGAAACCAAATCTCCACCTGGTTCAAGGAATAACGCATATATTGCTTTAGTCAAAGGATAGTACTTGTCTTTCATCGCCAGAATCAAACTATCACTTACATCAAGCATTGCATATGCGAAGCACATCAATCCACCTGCAACTAAATTAGCTGTTACTAAAGGCATCGTAATCTTACGAATTGTATGAAACCTTGAAGCTCCCATAATCTCGGATGCCTCCTCCAAAGAAGGACTCATCTGTTGTAAACCGGCCGAGGCCGATCTCACCATAAATGGTAACCTTCTAATGCCATATGCAATGATCAGCAAAGGAATCGGATTCTCAACGGGATCTAAAATCGTATCGCTATAAGCAACCACATAACCAAAAGCCAAGACAATGCCCGGCAAAGCCAGAGGAATCATACATAAACTATCCAAAAAGGCCGCACCCGGCACTAATTTACGGGTAGCGACATACGCTACTAGAATTCCAATGAATACATCCAGCAAGGTGGCAGCAGCAGCGAACATGAAGCTATTCTTAATACCAATGATCGACAG
>PBRN01000155.1 GCA_002725955.1 Pseudobdellovibrionaceae bacterium | reverse complement strand
AGCTGCAAAACTATATGCTTATTGGATTGTGGTGAATTATCGGGAAGCCTATGGTATGTATGCCTCGAATGGCATTTTATTTAACCATGAGAGTCCACTGCGCGGCGAGACATTTGTTACTAGAAAGATTGTGAGGGCCGTAGCTCGTATAAAGTATGGTCTCGAAAAAACAATGTATTTAGGCAATTTAGATGCTCTGAGGGATTGGGGGCACGCTAAAGAGTATGTTTATGGTATGTGGAAGATCTTACAGCATGACACACCTGAGGACTTTGTTTTAGCAACAGGCAGGACCACGACTGTAAGAGACTTCTTAAAGTTGTCTTTCAAGTATGCGGGAATTGATATCGAGTATACTGGATCTGGGGTTAATGAAAAGGCTGTGAATGCTGAAACTGGTGATATTGTTGCTATGGTGGATCCCAAATATTTCAGGCCTACTGAAGTTGACTTGTTGAAAGGTGATCCCTCGAAAGCACAGGAAAAACTTGGTTGGAAAGCCCAAATAACAGTTGAAGACCTATGTAAAGAAATGGTTCTTGCCGAGTTGGAAAGGACTAAGCAAGAGTTGCGAGCCAAAGAAATGGGTCATAAACATGTTGATAGTTTAGTTCATACGCATCGGGGCTTTCTTGATTGGTATGAGAATGAAGTGGCCCAAAAGGAAGTATAATATGGCTCACATATCACTGACGGATAGAATCTACATAGCTGGTCATACCGGGTTAGTTGGTAGTGCTATTTTGAGGGGGTTAAAAAGTCGCGGATATAAGAACCTAATCGTTAGAACAAGAGAAGAGCTTGATCTGTCAAACGCGAAAGATGTTCAGGCGTTTTTCAAAGAACAATCTCCAGAAGTCGTTTTTATTGCGGCTGCGAAGGTTGGGGGCATATATGCTAATAACACATATAGAGCTGACTTTTTAATTCAGAATCTTAATATTCAAAATAACATTATATGGAATGCTCTGACCTATGAATGTAAAAGGTTGGTTTTTCTAGGTAGCAGTTGCATATATCCTAAATTGGCTCAGCAGCCGATAGCTGAGTCTCAACTTTTGACGTCGAATCTGGAATATACAAATAGGCCATATGCTATTGCAAAGATCGCTGGTTTAGAGTTAGTTGACTCGATTCGCAAGCAGTATAATAAAGAATTTTTCTCTATTATGCCTACTAACCTTTATGGTCCTGGTGATAACTATCATCCGAAAAATTCTCATGTGGTACCAGCTCTTCTGAGAAAATTTCATGAGGGCACAGTGACCAAACAGGATGTTGTAGAGGTATGGGGTACTGGAAAAGTCCGTCGTGAATTTTTATATAGTGATGACTGTGCTTCTGGGATTATTTTCTTGGCTGAGCAGTTGAATGTGCAGACCTTTTTCTCTGAAATGAATAATAATGATTTTTCTCATATCAATCTTGGTACTGGAGAAGATATTACGATTAAAGAGTTAGCTGATTTGTGTAAAGCTACAACAGGATTTCAAGGTGAGATTGTCTATAACACCACGTATCCTGATGGGCCACCTAGGAAGTTGCTTGATATAGGTCATATTAAGTCAATAGGCTGGGAGTCAAGGATTAGTTTGGATGATGGACTTAAGTTGTCGTATGATGATTTTCTTTCTAAATCAAAAGATGGCAACGTAAGGGCATAGTTTGTACTGTAAATATAGTAGAAATTTAAGATAGGGTGTAGTTCTATTAATTAAGGGCACATATTTTAGTCTCATTTTTTATGCTTCTCGAGTCTGCTGGTTATAAGGTAAGTAAGAGAGAAGATCTTCAGATGCTTGTTTATCACTCACGACCGTTGATATGGATGGCTCAATCCTCGTTTGTTACCCCTTTAGTGTCAAGTTATCTGCTGTTGTATCTATCCTGATACCTGTTTAAATTGAAATCATTATGCGGATCCTCTTTTAGAAATCACCTCACTATGAGGTAAATTGGAAAATATTTATGATTAGTAGAGATGACCTAGAGTATATACATTCGGGTATTTTGGATATTGAATCGCACCTGAAGGGTAAGAAAATATTTATAACAGGAGGTACAGGGCTTTTTGGTAAGTGGTTATTAGAAGCTATACATTATCTCAACCAAAGCTGTGCTTATGGAGTTGTAGTTCATTCGATTTCGAGGGATCCGGAAAAATTTTTGCTAGATTATCCTTACCTTCGTCAGAGTTATATTAAGTTTATTAAAAGTGATATAAGAGATGATTTTTTCTTGCCAGAAGTAGATTATGTTATTCACGGTGCTACTGACGCTAGTCAAAAGCTCAATGACGAAGACCCAGAAAAAATGTTGGACATAACCCTGAATGGTACATGGAATTTACTTAGAAAAATAAAAAATATCTCAGCAGAAAAAACCTTAGTGATTAGTTCGGGGGGGGTCTATGGAGAAAATGTTACAGGAGAAAAACATCTTGAGTCTGAGCAAGGTTTTTTAAGTTTAGAAGATATCTCTGCTACCTATTCGCATGGTAAACGAATAAGTGAACTGCTCGCTACGATTTATAATAAGCAGTATGATTTGAATATAACCTGTCTTCGTTGTTTTGCTTTCGTCGGGGCCTACCTTCCTCTTAATAGTCATTTTGTTATCGGTAATTTTATAGATGATGTATTAAATGGGAGAGATATAGTTATAAAAAGTGATGGTTTAGCTCATCGTAGTTATATGTATATGGCAGACTTGGTGATCTGGATACTGAAGGCTCTTGTCTATGGTAAGTCAGGTGAAGCATATAACGTGGGTAGCTCTGAGCATAGAAACCTAAAACAGCTTGCAGAACTAGTCTCAAAACATGGAGGATCTGAGTTTTCTATTCGTGTGCTTGGAGAAGGTGGCGGCACTTCTTCAAGGAAAATGTATCTGCCCAATATTGATAAAGCCATGAATGATTTTGAGATCAGTTCAATTGTGCCATTGGGTAGCGCTATAGATAAGACAATCATTTGGCATAAGAAAATGAGAGAGCTCTCTCCGAGAAAATATAACATAAGATGAGCCGCTCCAAAGAGCGGCAAGTTAACTTTTAAATCTCTGGTATTAGAAGGTTAGATCGATGTTCTTCGCGTGATAAAAATGGAGCTAAATCCTCTAGGGGCCTGGATTCCATGGTTCCATCTTCATTAACTTTCGAAGACACCGTTGGTACAATAGCTTGATTGGGTTGACATATAACATTGCATATCACAGGACCTTTTTCCCTTAGGACCTCGTCTAAAACCTTTTCGATACTATCGATGTTTTCGAGTTGAATGCATTTCAACCCGTAAGCTGCGGAAATTTGATCGATGCATGGAAATCGCAGGCCCGAACCTGTGCTTTCTCCAATATATCTTCCATCAAAGTAGTTTCTTTGAGAATTTCTTATAGAAAGGTATCCATCATTGTCTAGGATAAAAAGTTTTATATTCATATTATATTCAGCCAAGACTGATAGTTCTTGAATATTTTGTTGTAATGAACCATCTCCGGTAAATGCAATGATTCGCTTGTCTGGGCTTGCAGCCGCAGCTCCGATTGCGCCGGGGAGTGAGTATCCCATAGTTGCCATTGCTGATGAAGGTATATATAGCTGGTCTTTTTTAAGTTTGATGCCTTGTGATACTGCATAAAAAGCTGATCCAGCATCTGATATAAAGATATCACTAGGTTCTGATTTTTTGCAAACCTCATCAACTACACTGTATATATTGAGTGGAGACTTGTCTTTTTGATATTCGTCGATACATACAGGATATTTTTTCTTCCACTGTTGGCAGCGATTAAGCCAACTCTCGTCCTTTGGTTTTATTCTTTGGCGGTTCAATGATGAAATTACTAAGTCTGCGTCAGATTCGATTGCAAGATCAAAGGTGAGAGTTTTTTTCTGGTGAGAAGTCATGTCGATGTCTATGACGACTTTTGAGGCTTCTCGAGCGAATTGACTATAATTATAACCTATAACACTCACATGCAGGCTAGTGCCAATTGCTATGATCAGATCTGAGTTTTGCATAGTATAATTTGCTGGGCGATCACCTTTAATCCCTGTCTTTCCAATATATGTAGGGCACTCATATTCGAAATTATCGATTCCAAGGTATGGCGTTACGCATGGAATATTTAGAGTAGACGAGAGCTTTTCTAAATTTTTCTTTGCTCCGGATAGGCTGACTCCGCGCCCAGCGATGATCGCAGGTCTCTTACTTTTTTCTATTAAAGATTTTAGCGTAGTTATGGATTCTGGATTTACTTTAGAGGGTTTCTCTGTGTCAGGTACAAAGTGAGCTAAATCTTCTAGGTTGATAGAAGCTCCTTGAACATCCATTGGGATATCCAGCCAGACGGGGCCAGGTCGTCCGGATTTTGCGATGTGGATGGCTTTCTCTAGTTCGTAAGCAATTTGATTGGGCTCATTTAAAATTTTGGCATACTTGGTGATGCTCTCTACTATTGGAATCACATTTAGTTCTTGGACCCCATACTGGCGGAGGCCTTTTATGTCAGTGTTGATTGAAGCTTCAGATCTTTTAGATTGACCTGAAATAAATAAGCAGGGAACCGAGTCTTGCCAAGCTCCTGCTAATCCAGTGATGGCATTGGTTGCTCCAGGGCCGGTGGTGAAATATCCAACACCAAGATTTTGGTTTGCCCTACTATATGCTTCGAGAGCCATTGAGGCGCTTTGTTCGTGATGAGTGCACATATAATTCAAATCGGGGTGGCTGACGACGCCGTCTGTTAAGTGCATTATCCCTGCGCCAGTTACCATAAATACATGGTTTACACCCTGCTTATGGATAAAATCGGCAATAAAGTCACTTACTCTAACTGCTTCCATACCATATCCCCTTCTGGTTCTACATTTTATGATTGATTTGAATTTAGATTGTGGGTGTGTGCATTTTACATATCTAATATCGGGTATTAAAAAATTTTAAAATGAAATCAGGAAGCTAGCCTGATTATCAAGGTATGCTAGCTTCTTGATTTAGTTCATGGGTTTAAATTCGTAGTAATGTTTTTGACGGCTTTAGTAATGATGGTGCGATCGAATTTAATATTTTCGGGGTTTCCATAAGTGTATGCATTACTTGGAAAACTTCTTGCCTTAACTTCCTTAATATATCTCTTAAGTGCGAATTCAGATAAGGTCATTAGCCCATCTTCACAATTTTTTTGAAGTTTAGAATTTTCACTATTCGTTTTTAAAAAGCTGATAAACTCATCTATTACCTCGGGTATATAGCACTTAGCAAACTTTGGCCTGAAGTCAGGATAAAATCCGAGTAAGTCGTGCATAATTAATAGTTGACCATCTACTTGGTTGCCAGTTCCGATGCCATAGACAGGTACTNTTAATTCTTCGGCAACTATTTTAGCTGGTTCCGTTGGCATGGCTTCCAGTAATAAAAATGAGATNCCGGCATCCTGCAANGCTAGCGCATCCTNTATAATCCTTTCTAAGGATTCAGTATCTTTTCCCTGTACTTTATANCCTCCAAAGTTNCTGGANCTTTGTGGTGTTAATCCTAGGTGTCCTACCACCATGATGCCGGCATCTGTCATAGCCTTTACTTTATCAGCAATNCGAATACCGCCTTCACATTTGATTGCATCTGANTCNGCTTCCTTTATAAAGCGGAGNGAATTCTGGATNGCNCTTTTTTTNTCTGTCTCATAGGANCCCTGNGGCATGTCCCCNACNATAAAAGTATCCGGTGCCCCTCTTCGNGCAGCTTTNGCGAANCCGATCATTTCATCCATAGTGACGGGNTTAGTGGATTTATAGCCTAANGTNACCATACCTCCAGAATCNCCNACTAATATCATATCGATGCCGCTTTTTTCTGCGACTTTACTTGTTGGNTAGTCGTATGCTGTGACCCAAGACACGGGCTCTTTCTTTATTTTTTTTTCTCTAAGGATGTTAATGTTTACTTTCATAATTTTATTGAGCCCTTNTTGTTTTTTATTTTTATACTANGGATAATTCATCCATCCTGTCAAGATGATTCAGAANGCAAATNAAACTACAACNAANTAATATTAANGGNTTTTTANTCAGGNTGTTATTCATCTTNTAGATCGTAATGAGCTTTTCAATNAANCTACTTTGNTCNTNGTCACAGTAATTTTTTTGTGCNTATGGCTTTATTTGGCTGCTTCTTTTTTCGTAATATTTGAATTGTTCTTCGATCAATTTAAGTCCAGACTTTTGCTCATAAAATTGCTTGTACCAGTCAAAGGTTAAATCGAGTGTTTCGTCTAATGTGAGCACAGGTCTCCAATTTGTGAGTTCCTTAATTTTAGAGCAATCTAAGCTTAAGAAGCCTGCTTCATAGTGGCCCTCATTTTCAAACTTGAAATCGATATTAAAATATTTTTTCGCTCTATTGCTTAATTCCATAACAGATACGCAATCTTTGGCATTAGGGCCAATATTCCATGTGGTGGCGAGTTGATCGTTGCCTTGATAAATTTCCTTGGCCATATCAGTGTAGGCTATTATCGGTTCTATTACATGTTGCCATGGTCGAGTTGCCTTCGGGTTTCTTAGTACCAGTGGCGACCCTTGTTGCCATGCTCTTACTATATCAGGGATTAGGCGATATTCAGACCAGTCTCCTCCTCCTATCACATTGCCAGCTCGCATAATCGCTTGCTTATTAACAAAGTGATTTTTGCTATAGTACTGTGCCACTAGGTCTGCTGAAGCCTTGGAAATACTGTAAATTTCGTCTCCGCCTAATTCATCGTTTTCTCGATAACCCCAAACCCACTCCTTGTTGGTATAAACTTTATCAGTCGTTACATTTATGATTGCTTTAATCTCAAAGTCAGATTTTGATAAGAGATCTAACAGCGATGTGGTGCCAAGAGTATTTGACTTGATAGTCTCATAGGGATTGATTCTGGCGTTATGAACAATAGCCTGTGCTGCTAAATGAAAAATGATTTCAGGTTTAAAGTCCTCAATACACTCTCTTAGTTTTTCTTGATTTGTTAGATCGAAAAAATGCGATGAGATATCAAGCTCATTAGAGATACTGCTAAATAGGCTAGGGTGTTGGGCGGGAGGTAAAGAGATCCCTGATATTTTGGCGCCCCTCATATATAAGTATGATGTTAACCAGCTTCCCTTAAAGCCTGAATGACCTGTAATAAGTATTCTCTTGTTTCGCCAAAAATTACTTTTCTCTGCAGTTACCATTTTTTCCACGGCGCCTTTTTTTCATCCCAAAATTCATTGAGTTTTTCATTGTCTCTTAAGGTGTCCATCGGATGCCAGAAGCCATCATGAAAAAATGCCATTAATTCGCCTTTTTGCTGTATTTTACTCAGAGTGTGTCTTTCCCATATAGTTGATTGGTCTTCGATCAAGTCAATGACTG
>PBRN01000154.1 GCA_002725955.1 Pseudobdellovibrionaceae bacterium | reverse complement strand
TTCTGCAGCATCTTGAGTAAATTTTTGGATGCCATACTTATAGATAGGATTGTAATAAGTAAATAGAACGATCGGCACTTTCAATCCCTGATTTCTTATTTTTGCAGCCAGATCAATCACTCCTTTACAATTCATGCCCGCCGCCAAAGCCCTTTCTGCAGCAGCCTGATTAGTTGCACCATCGCCAATTGGATCAGAAAAAGGAACACNGTAAGTTCAATAATATCAGTTCCATTTTCTACCAGTACTGAACACAACTCCAAACTCTGTTCTATTCCAGGATCTCCCGCAGCAATATANGCNACAAAAAGTTTCTTACCCTTAGCTTTTGCANCTTCCATATAAGTTCGTAGACGTGTCATTAAAAATCTCCTTCCAGATCTTTATCTCCCCGACCAGAAAGATTCATCACGATAATTTGATCTTTGCTTAATTTAGGAGCTANTTTNATCACTTCTGCAACAGCATGNGANGTNTCCAGCGCTGGTATAATNCCCTGCTTGAGACATAAAAACTTAAAAGCNTCAATAGCTTCTGNATCAGTAACCGATGTGTATATCGCCCTACCTTGATCTCTTAACATAGCATGCTCAGGGCCAACNCCNGGATAATCTAGCCCAGCTGAAATACTGTGGGTGTTTTGAATCTGNCCATCATCATTTTGNAGAATCCAAGTGTGNCTACCATGAAGAACTCCCGGGCTGCCTCCACAGAATCGAACCGCNTGTTTGCCAGAAGNNACNCCATGACCTCCNGCNTCAACACCTATCATTTTNACATCTTGGTCAGGAATAAAATCATAGAATAANCCCATAGCATTACTCCCCCCNCCNACGCATGCCACCAAATAATCAGGAAGGCGTTTTTCAGCCTCTAANATCTGCTGCCTGACTTCCTCACCAATNACTTTCTGAAACTCTCTGACTAACATTGGATAGGGATGAGCACCCAAGACNGACCCAAAAATATAGAAAGTGTTATCAATATTNCTTGCCCAATCTCTCATAGCTTCATTGATCGCATCTTTTAGNGTCTTGCTACCCGATTCGACTCCTACAACTTCAGCACCTAGCAATTTCATNCGTCGAACATTAGGNCCTTGNCGAGCCATATCGACAGCGCCCTGATATATAACACATTTCATACCCATCAATGCAGCTGCAGTTGCTGTAGCNACACCATGCTGGCCGGCNCCTGTNTCTGCNATAATNCGAGTTTTACCCATTCTTTTTGCCAATAGAATTTGACCAAGGGTATTGTTAATTTTATGAGCACCAGTATGGGTTAAATCCTCNCTCTTAAGATAAACTTTAGCACCACCCAATGCTTCAGTCATCTGATGAGCATAAGTTAATGGNGTCGGCCGACCGACAAAAGTCTTNAGAAGATGAGNTAATTCAGTTTGAAAATCANGGTCGGTACTATACTTNTGCCANGCTNGCTCAACCTCAATCAAAGGCGTGACTAACGTCTCTGGCACATANCGACCCCCATAGGCTCCAAAATAGCCNCGTGCATCAGGCATTTTCATAATCTATTTTCCTCACAAGTTGAAATAATGACTTTAATTTTTCTGCNGACTTAATGCCTGGGGCATCTTCTACACCAGAAGATAGGTCAAANCCCCAAGGACTTATTTTTTGACTGGCTTCGTAAATATTTTCAATATTGATACCACCAGAAAGTAATAAAGGTACGTTCANAGAATTCAGTTTTAATTTACCNGAAAGNTCCCAGTCNCTTAGTTCTCCNGTACCACCCCACTCACCTTTTTTAGCTGCATCNGTCAAAAACCANCCTAGATTACCCCATTTTTCACACTCTNNNACATCAGCATCATTTTCTAAACGGAAAGCCTTAATAACATTCCATGGCAACTGATGACAAAANTCAGGTGATTCNGNNCCATGCAACTGGCAGATAGTTAAANCGGCTTTGCNAAAAATATTNTTTAATTCTTNAGAACTTGGGTTAACAAAAACACCAACATATTCCTTTGCAGCCAAACCATCNTGTTTCAGCTNGTNTATTATTTCCTGNACTGCATCTGGATCAATATAACGNGGACTCTTTNTATAAAANACAAAACCCAGAGCCCATGCNCCAAGTTCAATGGNCAGCTTTGCATCTTCATATCGGGTTATCCCGCAAATCTTAACTGGAATCATTATTGACCTGCCTCACTTAACATNCGAGACAATGCCTCTCCNGGNCGGCCCGATGCCATCAAACTGGTTCCNATCAGGAAACCATCAACNCCAAAACTTTTAAGATATTTCATATCNGCTCCCGACTTGATACCACTTTCACCAATNGCAGTNACTTCANNAGGCATATTNNNCATGAGTTGCTCAGTCGTCGTTAAGTCGATTGATAGATCTTTNAGGTTTCTATTATTAATACCTACCAGNTCAGCTCCCATGCCGATCGCNGCATCACGCTCATGTAAATCNTGAACCTCAACTAAGGGTGTCAANCCNANGTTTCGAGCCTCCTTAACCATAGTGGCACTTTGCTCGACCCCCAACAAAGAGATCATNACAAGAACAGCATCGGCNCCCNCACANCTGGCCTGAAAAAGTTGATACTCATCAACAAAAAANTCCTTCATCAAAATTGAAGCTTCAGGAAAACATTTCCGGATGTTNCTTAATATTTTAANATCTCCCTGAAACCACTGAGGCTCAGTCAGAATAGATAAAGCTTTTGCNCCATTATGGAGGTATTGACCGGCAACATCNTCAGGATCTATTTNNANCTCAATATCACCCTGACTTGGACTAGCCCGCTTCACTTCAGCAATGACATTGAATTCTTGAGATTTNAAGCAATCCATGAATTGAAACGGCAATCNGCTCGNATGAGCCTCCTTNTCTAGCTCTTTCATAGNTANATCGAGCTTATATCTTTCAACCCTCTGAAGAGAAGCNCGTCCNATTTCTCCTAACACACCATCNGATATTACTTTCATCATTGAACCTCACGAACCTTGTCAAGAACCGCCATCGCTTTACCGGAATCGATNATGTGCTCAGCCATCTCGCGGCCNTCTCGCAGATTTTGAACTTTNCCAGCCACCAATAAACCAGCTGCTCCATTTAAAACNACAATGTCNCTNGGAGCTCCCTTNTCACCNCCNAGAACTGAAAGTGCNATCTTGCTATTGNAATCAGCATCCCCTCCTNTAATGGCTTCCACAGAGTGAATNGGTAANCCTGCATCCTCTGGNGAGATGTCATAATTACGAACCTNNCCNTCCTTTAGNTGAGANACATGAGTCTTACCGGTAATNGTAATTTCATCCAATCCGTCATAACCGGTAACCATCATGACTTCTTCTGAACCAAGNTCCTTCATAACCCANGCCAACTTTTCCAGTAAAGTATGATCNAAAACTCCTATCACTTGTCGCGTAGCACGTGCCGGATTAGTCAATGGCCCCAGCAAATTAAAAACAGTTCTAACCCCCAATGAAGTCCGAATACCTGCAACNTTCTTCACTGACGGATGGAAAAGCCGCGCAAAAAGAAAACCAAAACCCGTCTCCTCAACACAATGAGCTACTCTATCAGGAGGAAGATCTATCTTGACTCCCAAGGTTTCCAGAACATCAGCGCTGCCGCACTTGCTAGAAATTGATCGATTACCATGCTTAACAACTCCCAGACCAGCCCCTGCCATGACAAACGCATTAACTGTTGAAATATTAAAGGTACTCGCTCCATCCCCACCAGTGCCGCAAGTATCAATAAGATCCGTTCGATTAATATTAAGAGCTAGAGCATGATCTCTCATTGTCTTTGCACAACCCGCAATCTCTTCGACGGACTCTCCCTTTCCTTTTAGGAAACCTAGAAAAGCTCCTACTTGCTCAGGTGGGGCTTTCCCCTCCATGAGAATATTCATGGCATTCGCAGCTTCATCTCTCGTCAAAAATCCTTCAGCAAATAGTTTTCTTAAGACTTCACGCATCATCAATCTTCCTATTATTCAGTTTGTCTGGAGAAAGTTTTCTAACATCAACATACCATTTTGGGTCATCCAACTCTCCGGATGAAATTGGATCCCTTCCACAGCAAGACGCTTATGCCGAAGTCCCATAATAATACCATCATCTGTTTTTGCCGTAATTTTTAAACAAGAGGGAAGTGACTCTGGAGCAACAACCAAAGAATGATATCGGGTAACTTCAACAGGACTCTTGATACCCTTATAAATACCACGTCTCTGATGAAAAACTTCAGATATTTTACCATGCATCAGAGTCTTAGCCCGTATAATTTTACCACCAAAGGCCTGAGCTATCGATTGATGACCAAGACATATACCCAAGATAGGAACTTTTCCCGCAAACTCTTCAATAACGGACAAAGTTATTCCAGCTTGATCTGGAATACCAGGCCCAGGTGATAAAACAATATATTCAGGGTCCATCGCCTCAATTTTTTTCAAAGTAGTCTTATCATTGCGGACTACTTTCACCTTTTGCCCTAAAATTCCGAAGTATTGATAGATATTCCAGGTGAACGAATCATAATTATCGATAATCAGAAGCACCAGACCTCCCTACCCGTTCAGCTATAGCAACAGCAATCCTCATTGCTTTCGCCTTATTAATAACTTCTTCATATTCCTTTACAGGCCTCGAATCTGCCACCAAACCAGCACCGGCCTGAATATAACCCTTACCTTGATGGGAATATAAACTTCTAATTGTTATGCAAGAATTGAGATTTCCTGAAAAATCATGACAAATAACAGCGCCACCATATACTCCTCTTTTCTCGGTCTCTAATTCTGAGATAATTTCCATCGCCCGTATCTTAGGTGCACCTGACAAAGTGCCCGCTGGAAAACACGCCCCTAAAGCGTCCCAAGCTGAAAGCCCACGACGCAGTTTGCCTTCCACCAAGCTTACTAGATGCATGACGTGAGAATACCTAGTGACTGTCATAAACTCTTTAACATTAACAGTTCCCGGCCTTGACACCCGACCAATGTCATTGCGTCCTAAATCTACTAACATTAAATGTTCGGCTTTTTCTTTCACACTAGCCAAAAGATCTCGTTCAAATTTTCTATCTTCTTTATCTGTTTTACCCCGTGGTCTGGTCCCCGCTATCGGACAAGTTTCAATCACACCATTTGTTGCTCTAACCAACATTTCTGGAGACGATCCCAAAAGGTTTTCACCATCACCAAGATTCAGGTAGTAAAGATAAGGACTGGGGTTGATCATTCTCAGTATACGGTAAATAGTAAGAGGATCAGATTGCATATCAAAGGTAAACCGATCAGATAAAACACACTGGAATATATCTCCAGCTCTAATATATTTTTTTACCTGTTTCACCGAATCACAAAATCGTTCTTCTCCAATAAGGCTGGAAACTGCCACTGGATCAATACCTCCGAACTGATCCAAAGGAATATCTAAAGGACCCTCATTCTCCGCAGGCGTAAACAACTTATGTTTAAGCTGATGTAAAACCTCTTCGGCTGCTTTGTACTGTTTATCTATTTCACCAGCATCAGGCTCAAGATGAGTTACTAAATAAACTCGATGCTTGAGCCGGTCAAAAGCAATCACAGTCTTAAAGAACATAAGAGAAGCATCAATGCCGGCAGGCCCATGACCAGGAAGAGGAACCTCCTCCAAATGAGCTATCGAATCATAGGACAGGTAGCCTACCGCTCCCCCTAGAAATGGTGGTAGCCCGTTAACACGTGGTGATTTAAATTGGGCAAAACAACGACCTAAGGCCTCAAATGGATTTTCATTATGTTTCTGTTCAAAATTGAAAGCTTGTTTACTTAAGGAGTCTGTATCTAGAGGGGTGTAGGTAACGGAGTTATTAATACTAGTTAATTTTGCAAAGGGATCTATACCAAGGAATGAGTAGCGGCCGACTTGTTCGCCACCATCGGCACTTTCAAGAAGAAACGCCCGAGTGTTGGCGGTCATTTGTAACCGCAGCACAGCACTGACTGGCGTCAGAGTGTCTGAGGGGAGCTCTATACTCACCGGAATAAAGGAATACCCTCCGTGAGCCAAGCTCCTGATTTCTTTCAGGGTTGGATACATATTTATTCTTTCTCCACCAGCCAGATGAATCCAAAATGATCTCCAATAATAATTACATAAAGATTACGCCAAAAATACTACTATTATGGGTAACCCATGAGGCCCTTTAATGACAATGCCTCAGCTAGATTAAGGTCTACTATGTTTTTATAGATATGACAAGCTAGGGGTTGACAGCAAGGATGAAAAGCTTATCTCGATCCACCTGAGAGACCCATGATTCGTTTCGATTCAGCTTTAATAAGGTCAGTCGGAGAGATATTGCTTCCTTGCGGAAAAACCTTCTTAGTAAAACTATTTTTTCCTGAACTATCTTCGATTTAGCCCGTGCGCCCGGCTTGACCAAAAGCTGTAAAATTAAAGTCTCGAGAAACCGATCCGATTCCCCCCGAAGGAATGACTCAAAGTGTTCGAAAATATTAACAGGTAATCTTCGCCATGTGCCGCCTCGCGTCCATGCTACTTGCTCATACCCCCGCCTCGAGGAAGGCTCTTTGTGCCCAAGCATATCGAGTATGTCAGATAATGCGCCCCAGCTTTCCCAAACATTTTTTCTGGACCGATAACTGCCAAACATCATAAAACCTTGATCCTGCATTTTCTCTGGAGAACTAGTAACACAGCAACTGAAGTTACTTTTTTCTAACTTAAAGCCAATACTGGGATAGATAAAGTATCGTGCACCATTCAGATTCAATAAAGGCTGTTCAGCTTGAATTAATGAATTCTCAACCAAGAGTGCATCTTTTTCATCCTTACATATCCTCCATGTTATTTTCTGCGCCTGTTTAATAATTAGTCGCATTTTTCTATGTGTTTTTTTTCTACCTGCATGACGATATTGACTTAAACGACTAAATAAATTATTCGCTTTACCGACATAAACCAATTCATCTTCAACACCATAAACGAGATAGACACCCGGTTTACGTGGAACACCTTGGATCCAGTCTACGCCAAACTTTTTATCAAAATGACTTGTACTCATATTCCTACTAAGACTTCATTTTTGTAGAGTAGACAAATGAACTGCAGCTATATAACTAGTCGTCCAAGCATTCTGAAAGTTAAAACCACCGGTAATACCGTCCGTATTCAAAATTTCTCCCGCAAAATAAAGATTTGGATTTATCTTACTAGCCATAGATCTAAAGTCAACTTCCTTCAGGTTAACACCACCGCAGGTTACAAATTCTTCTTTAAACTCACCTTTGCCTTGAATATCTAGGTTTGTATGAGTTATCAGGTTCGAGAGATCCTGAATTTTTTGATGACTCATATCAGACCAACAGGACGATTCATCAACTCCTACGACATCTAATAATCGCAACCAAAACCGCTTGGGCAAAGGGTCTAATGTTCGGGTGCGCGGACTCTGTTTAGGCAGATTATTTTTTCTCTCCAGAATTTTTTCAAAAATAATTTTATTAGAAATATTAACCCAGTTAATAGTAAGACTGGCTTTATAATTTGATGCCGCCAGCTCTCTTGCCCCCCACGCCGACAGTTTCAGAACAGCAGGACCTGATAGCCCCCAATGAGTTATTAAAACCGGCCCTTTGAAAGAAAAAGGCTTGAATTTCTTCTTAGGCTGAGGATCTGCGTGGTGAGGCACCATTGAAAGCTCCGCCTCGGGGAAAGACAAACCCATGAGTTCATCAATCAATGGAGATTTTATCTGAAATGTAAATAAGGATGGCACAGGTTCGATAATTTCATGGCCTAATTTTTTGGCAATAGCATAACCAATCGGACTACTACCCGTTGCCAGTAATAAATAATCTCCTATAAATTCGCCGTCACGGGTTTGAACTAAAAACTGATGATTGTCTTTGAAAACAACAGATTTGACCAACATACCTTTTTTGATTTGTATATCATTTTTCTGAGCTGCAGATAAAAGACACTTGACAATCGTATCACTGTTATCTGTAGTAGGAAACATTCTACCATCTTGTTCTGTTTTTAGCTTAACGCCTCTTGACTCATACCATGCTATTGTATCTTCCGGCTGAAAACGAGAAAAAGGGCCTAACAACTCTTTCTCCCCCCTAGGGTAATTCTTAACTAAATCTCTTGGATTGAAACATGAATGAGTGACATTACAACGCCCACCTCCAGAAATTTTTACTTTAGTGAGTAGACGCCGACTTCCTTCCAATATAGTCACATCCAAATTAGGATTTTTTTCAGCTGCATTGATCGCACCAAAAAAACCTGCAGCCCCTCCTCCAATAACTATAAGTTTCTTACGCCCCACTGATATAATCACCTTTCGTCAACAGATCAATTTGATCCGAAATCCATATCTTCTTAACAAATTGAAAACCATCTTTAATCCAGCGCTGAACAACTTCGGATGAAACCTTCATTCTAAACTGATCATCAAAAAATTCATCTGGATGAATCCACCAAACGACCTTTGGTTTTCTAATACCAGAAAGGCCTTCCATCTTTTTAGTTGTAATTAGCGGTTGATCATTACCAATAGACAAAGCCATAGGAATCATACCGTATTCATCATCAGGAAAGCCAAAAACATACCAATGACCATTCCAGCAACTTTCATCTAATTCATCAGAAAAAAGCCTATATAAATCCTGTTCGACAGAAGAAGGATCTATGTTTTCTCCGGCACAAACAAAAATACGGTCGTTTCTACCATGGACTTTTAAACCCTTACAATCATCCCAATGGCCACGGTCATTAGTCCAGAACCAGCCTTCCGCATCAAATATATCACTGTCATAACGTTGACCATCCAATACATAACAGGAAAATAAATTAGTTCCTTTGACTCCTATCCTCCCACCATCAACCTTGATCTCCCGACCAGGAAGCGGAAAACCGACAGATCCATCTTCTATACAGACACCGGGTCTTGTCGCTGTTTGCTGAGAGGCTAATTCAGTGGAACCATAGGTTAAGGATAGTTTCAGCTGAAATTTTAAACCCAAATCATGCAAACTATGGGGGCAAGAATCTCCACCGACCAAGATCGCTCGAGCATTCGAATATTTTTCAGGACAACGATCCAAAATTCTTCTTAGTTGTAAAGGAACAACAGATAAAAATTCTGATGTGGGCCATGTTTCAGGGTCACGAGGATTATCTACTATATGTGCTGTTGCGCCCGCTAATAATGTTCGCAACAAAATCATAAACCCTCCCATATGAAATAATGGTAGAGCAACCAACCAAGTGTCATCAGCATTCAAACTATAAAATTGGTTCGTCCCCTGAGCCGAACCTACCAGAGAGCCTACAGTGTGCATGACCCCCTTTGGTTTACCTGTAGTACCCGAAGTTAGCATCATTAATGCCATACTATCCGAATCTGAAGATAGTTCTAATTCGGGTTCTGAACCAACGGACTGCTTTAGAACATCATCTAAAAAATGATTTTGGTATATGACTTTCAGTGAAGTGGGACATTGGTTTTTTATATAGTCAATGTTCTCATAGTGACTAAGCGGAACATATATGCAACTCTGTTCAATACATGCAAAAAATAAGGCTAGATGTTTAAAGGCATCTAACTTATAGGATGCAATATAATCACCTTGGGTAACATTTCTCTGCTTAAGCATTAACTTAAAGCGGGCAATCGCCACGCAAAGGTCTTGAACATTATAGGTCCTTCCTCCTTCGATAATTNTATGCTCTTGATCAAAATAATGAGAAAAGTTAACACGATCCATTATCTAACCTCTGCAGGTTTTTGNNCTTCTTCACCAANTCCAAATTGATCTNACCGAAGAAGNNCATGGTATCTTTGCGGATCTANTCCTGCCTGAAAACNATNTAGTTTAANCGCACCNTTAAAATTATCCATGTCATACCAAAATACTGTCCCGAAACCATGAATCGATTCAGCCAANTTAAGNCCTCTAATAAGCAGACCATATGAGGCAATCAATANCTCGGAATCATATGAACTACTTAAAATAACGGTTTTACCCATAGCNTNACCCNTAGAGGCTACTCTGAANCAATCCGAAANACCACCTATTCNCGTAGGCTTGAGTATCCATANTCTNGCCAATTTAGATANGTTTTCACTCATCANNTTGACTTGAGCGTCATTGCTATTAANGNNAGTAAGTGACCAAAGGTTTTCATCAACNGCAACAGGACAATCCGACAATGCATTAAANTCTTCATANTCATGCCANGTTGCGAAAGGTTCCTCGATATANTCAATTTTCTGATCAATCGCATTAAGCAAAGCAACCATATCCTGAACTTTGANGCTCTGATTAGCATCTAACCTTAATACTATATTCGTCCTGATATGTTCTGGTAACATNTCTAGATTTCTATTAATCAAATCTGCTTCCTCGGNCCAGGAAGCACGACCTATCTTCACCTTAAATAATCGACAACCCTGATCAANATCTTGCGNAAANNTGACATTAGAGGAGGTTGGTTGCCACAGGCCAGCTATGGAAGTATTTACTGGNTTAAATAGCTGACGAAGCTTNGTGTTATGCAATGCAGCTATCTGCAAAAGACAATGTTCAAAAGCGTATTGNACGGANGGCAATANCGATCTCACCTCTAGAAATTTNAGNCCCAAATGATCAGCATCAATGACTGATAAATCNATAAAACTGCCTACGATTATACCNGCAAGTCGATGACACTCTGAAATACATTCAGCCAAATTCTCNTTATGAACCGAATNCAATGGNAAAATATGGGAAGAGGCAAGANNACCTTCNCAGCGAATATNCAANCTGAGCCCGCNACGCACAGAAGATTCCGCCCCCAATAAAGACAATGATCTTGCTAGAGGCAATTCAACACTATGAAAATCGAATGCATCNACCCTTACCACAGNAGAAGACCTGCAAAACCTGCGCTATAGATNAAATTATATATACATGTTCTTTTTAGCGCCAANTTGAGCTTGGAAGCATCATCTTTTATTAAGGGGCGAATCCACAANCCCTGGATGGCGATAATTGCGATAACGGAAATCAAGCTTTTATGNTCGCCATGCCTTTGAGAAATAACCCAAAGAATTAAAACAATATTAGAACCAAACAGCATGANGTATGGNACATAGCCTGAGAGAGGATCACCCAGCCTGACGGCCAGCGTNTTCTTACCAGATTTTTCATCTGTTTTTCTATCCCGAAAATTATTGAGAGACATCATCGCAGCTGCAATAAAACCAGTTCCACAGCCCCAAATGATCCAATCAGTATTAATGTAACCTGCAATCAACCAGGCTGAACCCGCAACAGCAACTGGACCAAAAAAAACAAAGGCTGTTAGCTCACCTAGGCCGAGATGAGANAAAGANNTAGAACTGCTGGTNTACCACCATGCGAANAGCATACANGTAAACCCNAGNAAATAGGTTTCATACCCTGCNTCTGAAGCTATAAAAACAAATAAAACNGNTGCTATNGCGAAACANAACTGCCANGCTCTGGTNACAATACGNGGACTAAGTAAACCNGATTGCACTACCCGAAGCGANCCTAATCTTTCATCATTATCAACACCAGACTCTGCATCTTTAACATCATTNATTAGATTNGCTCCAGCCTGCAAGAAAATCGCAACTCCGAGAGCCCCTAGAAACAAAAGCTTGTGACTNANATCAACNGAGTCGACNCTATTTATNCCAATAGTNGCTCCTAAAATAACCGGACCAATACCCGCCAACAAAGTTGGTAACCTTACAGCAAGCAATAAAGCTCGCATCTGTTCAATTNTTGTCATGAATGCCCTCATCCCGTATATTCTTCAAACTATTTAACTGTTCTTTTTCTGATTCTGAAGTTAGCGCTACTTCTATTATTTGTGATGTTTCTACATCNNTCCGTATGGCATTTTCAAANCTCTGACGATTNTCAGTTTTCACCCANGGGATCGCNGCCATNTGCGCAACCCCTTCAAAGTCAAATGCNTGAGGNGTCTCCAGCCANGGACTCAAAANATTNTGATGAGCTGCTATCGGCAANCTTCGAAAGATACTACCACCNTTATTATTAACAATAACNACAGTAACGTTAGCATGTTTTAATAATAATAGTGAATTNAGGTCNTGTATCATTGANACATCNCCAATNACCAGAGTCACNCGATTCTTCAAGCCCATAGAAACACCAATNGCCGTAGCCAACTGACCTTCAATACCGCTAACACCGCGATTCGCAAATACCTGCGGATAAAAACCTTCAGTTATCGCCAATGGNTTATCATAACACCAGCTATCAAATGCNCTAATCGCACTNCTATTACCAATAAANAAAGCACCANTTTTACNGTACTTAATTAAGTCACTAGCAAGGGAGGCAAAGCCAAATACTTCGCCATCNAATTCATCTTTTATCAGATGTTTTAATATGGCTGATTTATTCTCAANTTNTTCAAATGATGNANCTAATGAGCNCTGTTTTANANNCTTATAGCTGCGACGNACCAACTCCATNGGCTCAGTTTGAATCAAAGTTGCCGTNTGAGATGGATCCTGATGATCCATCGTATTGGAAACGACTATATATTCACCAACNTATTCTTCCAAAAATTTATCATACCATTTTGAAATGAGCCTCTGGCCAAGATGAATCACACANTCAGGATTATATGCNGCTAANCTGGACATAGANTCAGNNAACTGAACATCAACNAGGGAGTTCATCTTCGCATGCCAGCGCACTTGAGATAAAGTATCAGCATAAACAGGCCAACCAAGNGCTTGNACCCATGACATCAGNCCNTCCGTATCAATAGTCGCTTCCATACGACCAAGAATNAGAACACCACGATCAGATTGCTTNATCANCCCNACAATACCATCNAGCTGATNANCAGACAGAGCTACAGATGACTNCANCANTTCATACTGGTCTATAGTTTTAANTTTNAAATCTTGCCATTCTTTGCNAGGTCGATCTTTNCCTGCAACCGGCTCCAAAGGTTCACGAAAAGGTAGATTCAAGTGAACAGGTCCAGGTGAAGGACCCAGACTACGACGCAATAGCAGTTGAGCATGCGCAGCTATTACCTTTGGTTGAAGGCTACCATCAGCANCNGGAAANGGGATATACTTGCGGCAGTANCCTGAATAAAAGTGCGATTGGTCGACAACNTGATTAGCNCCGCTATATACCAGCTCAAANGGCCTATCAGTTGTTATAATAANCATCGGNACNTGATCTTGACTTGCCTCAATAACTGCTGGCAAATAATTGGCNCCAGCAGTACCCGAAGTACATAGCAAAAGAGCNGGTTTGTTTGTAGCNCTGCCATAGCCTAANCCCAGATANCCAGCGGCTCTTTCGTCGATGCAAGAAGTGGTAGTTACCTTTGGATTAGCNGTGAGAGCAGCAATCATAGGTGCATCTCGATACCCNGGAGAAACATATGCTTGCACNACACCACCTGAAACTAAAGTTTCNACAATGACATGNCTCCAAGCAGTGCTATAATTTTTAAAGAGATCCAAGGTCTACACCTAAAGACGAAGTTCGAATAAATCCATAAAATTTTTCATTTTATCTTCAGTTTCTTGCCATTCAGAAGAGGGATCAGATTCGGCGACAACACCTGCACCGGCAAAAACTTTCAAATTACAATCGGTCAACAGCGCTGTACGGATACCTATAGCAAAATCACCATTTTGNCCATCAGTCCANCCGATGGGGCCTGCAAACCATCCACGATCAANGGGTTCTTTATTTGCTAAAAAATCTAAGGCAGCTTTTAATGGCCTGCCTCCAACGGCAGGAGTNGGATGAAGAGCCCTACAAAAATCAACNGGATGAACACCAGTTTTACAACGTCCGGAAAATCGCGAGATAATATGCTGTACATGTTTTAGCTGAAANAATCTTTCTTGCTCATCNTGGTGCCATTGATCNCAGTATTTTTTTAGCATGTCTGAAATGTATTCGGTAACNACTCTATGCTCNAGTAAATCTTTACCGGAACTCTGCANNTGAGTNGCATAATCTTTATCCTCTTCNCAGCTATCNACCCNCTTCCTNGTGCCTGCAATTGCTTCAAGTTCAACGTANCTNCCNCTCCAAGCCAAGAGCCTTTCTGGAGACCTACCCACAAATGNTNGACCAGAAGGTGCCTGCAAAGCAAAAAGGTAGGATTGCTCATCAATCTGAGCCAGTTCACTCATGACATAGCCTAACGGCAGCGGACGATCGAAAGATAAAGTTTTAGTGCGACTCAGGACAACTTTATCTAATTGACCTTCCGCAATCTGCTTCCTGGCTTCGTCTACAAGAGTATGCCAGTTATCAAATCTAGGTTCCTCAAGAGATTGTTCTAATTGTGGCATCTGATAGTGCTGACGCTTCTGCCCCTTATACAAACTCACAGTCTGACGCAGAGCATTTTCTATTTCATAGTTCGATGATAATTTAGCAACTTTGGCCCGAACACTT
Source organism: Pseudobdellovibrionaceae bacterium (assembly GCA_002725955.1). Taxonomy (GTDB): domain Bacteria; phylum Bdellovibrionota_B; class Oligoflexia; order Oligoflexales; family Oligoflexaceae. The sequence continues at coordinate 17,366 of PBRN01000154.1, read as the reverse complement.
AGATAGGCAATACCAGTATCAATTTGCCACTCCAAAGCCGGTAAGAAGAAAAATTCTTCGTTAAACTCCCCCCAAGAATGAGCTAATCGATTTTGCCCATAAAAAGGCATTCCACCATAAAATCTTAATCCAAGAGAATCTGGTATACCATCAATATCCGTTCTCTGATCACAAAGCCCCATACCAAGGATAACTAACTTCTTACCTTTCGAACGCCAGTATACCTTCCACAGCCCCTGATGATTATCTAACAAAGCATATGGATCCAATGGGTACTGCCACTTAAACCGATGTTCAGCAATCCAATATTCGCCAAAGTCATGGATTTTATAATCACGATCTTTGGTCTTTAAAGAGAAGAGATCCCCTTGCCATCTCTCATTTGACTGAAAAGGTATGGGCTCGGTCACTGCTTTTCACCCCAATACAAATTAACCCCACCCAGAGCTAAGGACTGAAATCCAGTATTCTTAAATCCCACCCCAACCATCATGGCCAAAAAATCCTTGCCATGAGGGTAGGTTCTTATCGTTTTGTCCAGATACCGGTATGCATATGGGTCACCAGATAACAACCAACCTAAGACCGGTAAAACATAACGCACATGAATAAGACTAAAGAATCTTAAAATACGAGAACGAGGCAAAGCCGATTCCAGAATAATCATCTTGCCACTAGGTTTTAAGACCCTCAGCGCATCTGCTAGACACTTGGAGGTATTTGGAACATTTCTGATCCCGAACGAAATAGTAATCGCATCATAGGATTGAGACTTAGCAGGGATATGCTGAGCATCACCTTCTATGAATCTAACCTTCTGATCGAGATCGTCATTTATTGCCTTTTTTCCTGCAACTGTAAGCATGCCTGTAGACAAATCCAAGCCTGTCACTTTGGCCACCCTAGATTCTCTTGCCAGAGTAAAGGCAACATCGCCAGTACCAGTAGCCAGATCCAGAACATTCTGATCTTTACAGGCAGGTAAATGCAGCATCATTTTCTTTCGCCAGCCTTGATGCATTCCCAAGGAAATAAATAAATTTACAAAGTCATAGCAACGGGCGATTCTGTCAAACATGCGGTAAGATTCATTTTTATTAATCGTTATGGACATATACAACTCTTCTAATACAGCAATAGATCCAGACTATATAAACCAATTACGCATACTGCATCAACCTAAATGTAAGACATGTATTGGAATCTTCTGGCAAGCTGTGTATATAAGACCTCTTGCTTGTAGATTGGAACCTCTATCTGGACTGCTGAGTGAATATCCCAATTATTTCAAAGGTTATATCAAAGGATATCCTGAAACATATCGATCAATTATCTTTTGATATGTCAGAGTGGAATCAAAACCCAAGAATCGGTAAAGACCTTAGTAAGACTGTGCTAAGTGGTGGCAAACGACTCCGCCCACTCCTTTTGTTCCTATCCGCAGATTTATTTGGATTATGTAAAGAAAAAGCATCTCTATACGCTAGAGCGGTTGAGCTAGTTCATGCCTCCACCTTGGCTCATGACGATGTAATCGATGCAGCAGACCTGCGCAGAGGAAAGCCCTCTATAAATGCAGTGACCTCCAATAAACAAGCGGTACTTGCTGGCGACTATTTGCTGGCATATGTACTCAAAGAGGTGTCCAGCCAAGGTAATTGCAATGTTGTCATTGAGTTAGCCAATGTCATCGGAGACTTAGCGGAAGGCGAATGGCTACAAATAGAAAACTCTCAACACATTGCACTGACCAGAGCTCACGTCGAAGAGGTTGCGAGAAAAAAGACTGGCAGTGTTCTGAAATGGTGTACTGTGGTTCCAGCTATACTGATGGAAAAACCACCTCACGTAATCAATGATGCGCGGTTATTAGGTGAGTACCTCGGCATTGCGTTTCAACTAACTGATGATATTTTGGATTTAAAACGCAGCGATGGTTGTGAATTCCAAGACATGAAAAATGGGGTGATTAACTCAGTTATTTTTGAGGCTATTTCTAAAAAAGCAGAAAAAGACTGCCTGAACATTCCAGAATATGCTGAAAAAATGTCTTTCACTCAAAAAGAAATTGATCATGCTATTACAGCATCTCGATCACGCTTAAATTCCCTTTTAGAAAAAGCAGAAAATCTACTAAAAAAATTGACTGATCAGAGTGATGGGGAAAATCTGGACCGGCAATTACAAACACAGCATTCTTTCGAAGCACTGATTCAGTTTCTACGCATTAGAATCTAACGATAAGAAAAACAGCCTGACCTATTTTGAAATTGAAATAACTGAAACAGTAAATTGCACCGAACAAAATAGTTTAGAGTCATCTCTAGAAAGCTGGATATCCCACACTTGGGATGTTCTGCCAATATGTCTTGGTTTTGCTGTAGCCGTAATCAAACCAGACTGCACCTTTCGAATATGAGATGCAGTGATATTCATGCCTACTGCAGCTTTGCCTGCTTCTGCACATAAATTTGCCGCTACACTGCCAACAGTTTCAGCAAGAACACAGGAGATACCCCCATGCAAAATCCCCATTGGCTGGTGGTGATCTACCCCCACTTCCATAGTGGCGGTAAGGTAATCATCGCCTGCCTCAACAAACCTAATGCCCATGCCCTTGGCACAGCCACCTAAGTAACTATTAATTTGATCAAACTGAAACTCTCTCTTCCAAATTGGCATAGACACTCCTCCAAGGTGGTTTTACTCTAATCGCCAACGCTCTGATAAGCAATGTTTGGGCAACATAACCCTTGGGTCCTAGAAAGGTATTTGTTAAGTTACAATCCAAATTGACAGGCCTTAAAGAGGAGAATGCCCTATGCTTATAGATCTAAGTGGACGTTCAGCACTGGTATGCGGTTCATCGCAAGGAATCGGCGCCGCTTCAGCTAAAATGCTGGCAGAGCTTGGCTGTCAGGTGACCTGCCTTGCCCGCAACGAAGATAACCTGAAAAACATTGTATCTGGACTGAAGGGATCGAATCATCACTTGATTGCCGCAGATGTTGGCGAGCGAACAGAACTCAGTCAAAAAATCCAGAATCACATCAACGAATATGGCCCATTCGAAATATTAATTAATAACTCAGGGGGCCCTCCCGGTGGACCGATTGCATCGGCTGAAGCTGAAGCTTTTCAAGATGCATTCGAAAAACACCTGCTAGCCAATGCACTTTTAGCATCACTTGTAATTCCAGGAATGAAGGATAAAAAATTTGGACGTATCGTCAACATCATCTCTACCTCTGTTAAAGCTCCTTTGACTGGCTTAGGTGTCTCAAACACTATCCGTGGTGCTGTAGCAAATTGGTCTAAGACTCTTTCAAACGAACTAGCGTCCTTTGGTATTACAGTTAATAACGTGCTACCTGGTGCAACCGAAACCCAAAGACTTAGTAGCATTATAACCAACAAGGCCAAGAAAGTAGGTTGTAGTGAAGATGAAATGGCTAAACGAATGAGAAACGAAATACCTGCAAAAAGATTTGGTAAACCAGAAGAAGTAGCAGCAGCAATCGGGTTTTTATGCAGCCCAGCAGCAGCCTATATTAACGGCATTAATATACCTGTAGATGGCGGCAGAACTCCTTGTTTATAGAATCAAAATCAGGACTGAAAATATTATAGAGTAATGAACCATGGAACAAATGAGAAACCTTATCGGCGGACAATTAGTCCCGCCATTATCAGGCCAATACCTAGATAACTTTAACCCAGCTACAGGTAAGGTATGGAGCTATGTGCCCAGATCAAATCATGAAGATATTGCGAATGCCGTCTCCGCAGCTAGTAAAGCTCAAAAAGAGTGGTCAGAGATAAGTATTGATGAACGGGCAAAATTTCTTTTTCGCATAGCTGATGTCATAGATCAAAATTGTGAAGAATTAGCTGCACTCGAATCAAAAGATCAGGGTAAACCAGTCGGACTAGCATTATCTGTTGACATACCCCGAAGCGGACAAAACTTTCGATTTTTCGCTTCGGCCATCAGCCAATTTTCATCGGAAGCTCATATCGATCAACAATGGGTCAACTATACTAGAAGAGATGCCTTAGGAGTCGTCGGATGCATTTCTCCCTGGAACTTACCCCTGTATCTCCTGACTTGGAAAATTGCTCCTGCACTAGCCGCCGGCAACTGTGTTATCGCTAAGCCATCTGAAATAACACCAGCTACGGCCTACAGGTTTTCTGAATTGATTCAGGATATATTACCACCTGGAGTTCTTAACATAATTCATGGAAGAGGTGATGAAGCTGGAGAAGCGATAATTAATCACCCTGAAGTACAAGCTATCAGTTTCACTGGTGGCACAGCAACCGGCGCTCACATTGCACAAACGGCTGCACCAATGTTTAAAAAACTTTCTCTAGAATTGGGAGGGAAAAACCCCAATATAATCTTTGCAGATTGTGATTTGAAGAGTGCTGTTTCGACTTCCGTAAGAAGTTCCTTTGCTAACCAGGGTGAAATTTGCCTGTGTGGCTCCCGAATTTATGTCCAAAAAGAAATTTATAAAGAATTTAAGAACGAATTCATCGCTCAAGTTGAACAACTAAAACAAGGTGATCCCTCTGACAATCAAACTCAGCAAGGCGCAATCGTATCTAAGCCCCATTATCAGAAGATCCTTAATTCTATAGAAAAAGCTAAGGAATTGGGTGGGAAAATATTATGTGGCGGAGGCCCCTGGGAGCAAGGAGCTAAGCTAGGAGGATGGTTTATTAAGCCAACAGTGATTGAAGGCTTGTCGATCTCATGTGAAACCAATCAGGATGAAATATTTGGACCCGTTGTCACCATCTCCCCTTTCGAAACCGAACCGGAAGCCATCAAACTTGCTAATCAAAGCCGCTACGGCTTGGCGAGCAGTATATGGACCCAAGACCTTGCAAGAGCTCACCGAGTCAGCAAAGCCATAAAAACCGGTATCGTATGGGTGAACTGCTGGATGAAAAGAGATCTACGCACTCCTTTCGGTGGTACAAAAGCATCTGGCGTGGGACGCGAAGGCGGACTGGAAGCTCTCCGCTTTTTTACTGAACCCAAAAATATCTGCCTTGAAATTAATGAATAGGAGAAGAACAAATGAAACCAACAGACCCCATTATGGCAAATAATGCCCCCGAACCGGTAGGACTTTACCCTCACGCTAGAAAAGTAGGACAATTACTTTTCCTTTCAGGCATTGGCCCAAGAGAAAAAGGCACTAAGAAAATCCCTGGAGTAGAGCTCGATGAGTCAGGCGAAATAATATCGAGAGACATTGAGGCTCAGTGCCACAGCGTCTTTAAAAACGTAAGATCAGTATTAGAATCCTCAGGCGCTTCTTGGAATCAACTTGTAGATGTCACTGTGTTTCTAACTAACATGAAAGAGGACTTCAGTACTTTTAACCGGATATATGCTGAGTACTTTAAAGAGAATCAACCTTGTCGAACAACTGTAGAAGTAAAATCATTACCAACTCCTATTGCCATTGAATTAAAATGTATTGCTGTATGTCCTTAATAAAACCATAACTGGAGCACTAAAGATGATACCGCCCATCAATCTGAAAAAATGGATCGACGATAATAGAGAACTACTCAAACCACCGGTTTGTAACAAGGTAATTTACGAAGATACTGATACTATCGTAATGATTGTGGGGAGCCCTAACATTCGTTTAGATTATCATGTTAATCACACAGAAGAACTCTTTTATCAAATTGAAGGGGATATCACCTTAACTATTAGAGAAAATAATAGAGCTAAGGACATAGATATAAAGGAAGGTGAAATATTTCTTTTACCACCATCAATCCCTCATTCACCGCAAAGACCAAAAGGAACTGTCGGACTCGTTGTCGAACGGACACGCCCTGATAAAATGTTAGATGAGTTTGAATGGTATTGCCTAAATTGCAATGAAAAGCTCTACCAAGAAACTTTAGAATTAAAGAACATAGTCAAAGACCTACCACCCATTTTTGAACGTTTTTATAATAATGATGAGCACTGCACTTGCAAATCATGTGGTACTAAACAAGAAAAAATTATTAATAACTAGGTTGTAAAAATGCTAAAAATTGATATCCACACACATATCATACCGAAAGAGATTCCCCCTTTCAAAAAAGACTTTGGTTATGGTGGATTTATAAAGCTCGAGCATCAGTCCAATTGCTGCGCAAAAATGCTTAGAGATGATGGCAAATTTTTTCGTGAAATACAGGACAATTGCTGGGACCCAGCAACAAGAATTAAAGAATGCGATGATCATTCCGTCCACGTACAGGTATTATCAACTATTCCCGTACTCTTTAGCTACTGGGCCAAACCCAAAGATGGGTTGACCGTCTCACAATACCTCAATGACCATATTGCTGAGGTCGTCCGGCAACAACCAAAGCGTTTCGTTGGTCTTGGCACCCTACCCATGCAAGACCCCGACCTCGCTATCAAAGAATTAGAACGCTGCGTCAAAGAACTTGGGTTAAAAGGAGTCCAAATTGGCTCCCATATTAACGATTGGAATTTGAATCACGAAAAAGTCTTCCCAGTATTACAAGCTGCTCAGGAATTAAATACAGCGGTATTTGTGCACCCATGGGAAATGATGGGACAACAAGCTATGCCAGATTACTGGCTACCATGGCTTGTCGGTATGCCAGCCGAAACCGCAAGAGCTATATGCAGCATGATATTCGGCGGTATTTTTGAAAAATTACCTGATTTGCGCGTTGCCTTTGCTCACGGAGGTGGATCCTTTCCTGCAACAATAGGCCGTGTAGAACATGGTTATAAGGTTCGACCAGACCTTTGCGCTAAAGACAATGCTCACAACCCAAGAAAATATATTGATCGGTTCTACTATGACTCACTAGTCCATGATCGGGCGGCACTCGAATATCTCATCCAATTTGCTGGAACCCACCGCATTGCTTTAGGTACAGATTACCCATTTCCCTTAGGGGAATTAGAACCAGGAGCACTCATTGAATCTATGGATATTGAAGCTAAAGATAAAGAAAGATTGTTATCAGGCACAGCACTAGAGTGGCTGAATATGAAAACCACTGATTTTGAATAAATGGAAAAAAATATGAACTTTGAAAATACTATAGCTTTTGCCAAATCCCTTGACCAATCAGATACTTTAGCATCGTTTCAGAATCAATTTCACTTCCCGGCACACGCAGGTAAAAAAGCAATCTATTTTTGCGGTAATTCACTAGGGCTACAACCAAAATCCACGCGGGCTTTTATCGAAAATGAGCTTCGAGACTGGGAATCCATGGGTGTCAAAGGACACACCAAACCAGAAAAGCCTTGGGTATCATTCCACGAATTACTAGCTAAAAACATGGGTGACGTTGTCGGAGCTAAACCAGATGAAGTAGTTATGATGAACTCTCTGACTACAAACCTTCATCTCATGATGGTCTCATTTTACCGCCCAAAAGGCAAAAGAACTAAAATAGTGATCGAAGGAGGGGCTTTCCCTTCCGATCAGTATGCGGTCAAAAGTCAACTTGATTTTCATGGATTAGATCCAAAAGATCATCTCATTGAACTCACCCCCAGAAAAGGAGAAAACCTTCTCCGCACCGAAGACATTGTTGCCACTATAAATCAACATGGTGAATCTATCGCACTAGTCATCCCCGCCGGAGTAAACTATCTCACTGGACAACTCTACGATCTGCAAGCTATTACCAAAGCGGCCAAAGCCTGCGGCGCCTGCGTCGGATTTGACCTAGCCCACGCAGTCGGTAATGTGCCACTTAAGCTGCATGACTGGGGGGTGGATTTTGCTGTTTGGTGTAGTTATAAATACTTAAACTCTGGACCTGGAGGCATTGCTGGATGCTTTATGCATGAGAGCCATAGCCTAAAAAAGCTACCTCGTTTCGAAGGTTGGTGGGGACACAACAAAGAAAAACGATTTGCAATGGGACCGAATTTCGAAGCTATCGGCGGAGTAGAAAGCTGGCAATTAAGTAATCCTCCTATTTTCCAGCTTGCTAGTGCTCAAGCTTCTCTCGAGTTATTTGCTCAGGCTGGTATCGAAAACCTTCGTAAGAAAAGTCTACTACTAACTGGATTTCTCGAATTCCTAATGGAAAAAATTCCCCACAGTCGCTACGAAATCATCACTCCCAAAAATCCAATTGAGAGAGGAGCGCAACTTTCGATTAAAGTTCATGGAAGTGCCACCGCTCTACTAGATAAATTAGATGAGAAAGGAATTATCTGCGACTTCAGAGAGCCAGACATCATTAGAGTCGCACCCGCCCCCCTATACAACAGCTTTAGCGAAGTCTTTCTATTTGCAGAAATTCTAAGAGAAACACTCGATTAAAAAAGCAGATCTGAACGAATAAGGCCGGGTTATATAAAGCCAGGCCTTTCAGCCTCTCTTGTTATAACTCCATCCACTAACTGGCCAATTTATATAATCTACGCCTACCAACAATACCCTTTATATTGAAATCGCCGGCGATATCTGTCAAATTCTTGGGCAAAAGCTGATAAACCTCTTCTGAAAAATATACGCATCCCGGCTCACACTTTCCTTCTATTCTTGAAGCAAAGTTCACAACAGGTCCAATCGCTGTATAATCAGAGCGTATTTTACTCCCAAAGTTACCCACAATAATATATCCATTATGTATTCCAATCCGCATCTTAAGTTCTGGGATATTATCTTGAGACCAACTTGTATTTAGATCAATCATCGCATCTTGCATCGCTCCTGCACATTGAGCTGCTTTACGGACCTGCTCCTCGGGGTCCATTGCTTGTGGCGCTCCCCAAATAATCATAATTGAATCACCAACAAACTTATCTATAACACCGTCGTGTTCAAAAATAATCTGATTCATAACCTCTAGATACTCGTTCAAAACTGCAGCAATCATCTTAGTACCAAGATTTTCACTTAACTGAGTAAATCCGACTAAATCTGAGAAAACGACCGTTGCATTAACCCCTCTCGGCTCCTGCTCTATTTTAGTTTCACCGCTAACTATCTGATCAACCAATACTGGAGGCAAATATCTTTTGAGTACATTTTCTGTCAACTGCAGATTCAATGATTCAACTTCTTTTTCTCGTGCCTTTAGCGACAAAAGGTTTTTCACAATTGAAACAAGTTCCTTCTCGCTAAAGGGCTTACCTAAGAAGGCGTCTGCCCCCATCTCTGTACCCATCAATTTGCTTTCTTCATCACTCTTCGCAGTAAGTAAAATAGACGGAATAGAGGCTAGACTCGGATCACTTTTCAAACCTTTTATCAAAGCGATCCCATCCATTTCTGGCATCATCCAATCTGTAATAATTAAATCTGGGTGATGCTCTCTTGCTTGCTCCAGCCCGACTCTTCCATTATTAGCTGTGATGACTCTATAGTTCTTTCGAATCAAATCGGCACCAATTAACTCCCTCATATCAGACAGATCATCTACTATTAGAACAAGCTCGTGTTCACCTTCTTTCAGATCAGCTCGGTCTTGCAAAACTTCGAAATCTAGTGGCTCTTCAGGCTCTTCAGTAATTAACATCCATGGTTTAATATCGAAATTTTGCTCGGTTGCAACCACCTGCTCCACCGGACTCTCACTTACTAACTGCACCAAAGTCGATATAAGCTGATCCCAATCAAGAGGTTTATAAAAGACCTGTTCAACCATTCCTCGGTTTACCGCTTTTTGGATTACGCTAAAATTGGTATGACCTGTCATTAATACCCTCTTAACTCTAGGGTACTCATCTGTGATAGTCTGAAGAAGGCTTAAGCCATCTTTCCCCCCGAGCTTATAATCAGTCAATACACAACGAATAATATGGGATGATAAAAAGTCCTCTCCCTCTTCTACTGAAGAAGCGACTAATATTTTCTCTCTAGAAATATCTGTATTCTCTTCCACTAAATGACATATAGCATCTCTAACTTCTTCATCATCTTCAACGATCAAAAGGTCTATGAGTGGCTTTGCTAGTTGAAAAGAATTTCTATTTATCATACGCAAATTTCCAACGACTTCCTGAATACGAAGTACAAATTCTGGTAAGTTTGTTTTCTCAAGAAAATGATGAACTAGATTTTGATTGACAGCCTGCTCTATCATTTCAAAGCTAGCCTCCGCACTCATCATAATTCGATAGGTTTCTGGATAAAGCCGTGACACCTTCTTCATCAAATCAAATCCGTCAAGATCTGCGTTCAAATTATAATCAGAGATAAGGCAGCCTACCTTATGATCTCTCAAAAAGATCAGTGTTTCTTCTACAGAACTGTTACCACACACCTCCGTTTCTTTGAGGTCTAAATGATCTGATATGGCTAAAACAATCGATTCTCTAAGTTCTTTATCATCTTCTACTACTAAAAAATGAACTTCAGATTGGGCTACCATAAGACGGTCAAATTCAACCCAAAAACAACAACCATTACCTAAACTGCTATCAACTCCTACGGTGCCTTTCATCTCTTCTGTTAAGGACTTAACCAACGCCAAACCTAAACCAGTTCCTTCTTGCGATCTTGTCGTCGAAGCATCCACTTGACTAAAGACCTTAAATAGCTTCTGCTGATCTTTCTCAGAGATACCGCCACCGCTATCTACGACATAAATCCTTATTTTATTTGACTTGATTTTCAGACCTAATTCTATCGATCCACCATTAGGAGTATATTTCAATGCATTAGACAAGTAGTTAAATACAATTTTTTCTAACGCATCAATTTCTGCCATACACCAAACGTCCAACGAAGCGTCGTCTAAAAAATCATCATTACATCTCAAATTAAAAGTTATATCTCGACTTTTACACGCCGTAGAGAAATACTCCCCACAATGCTGGATAAAATCCGTCAAATTAATAGGAGATAAAATGAGTTCCTTTTTCCCTGCTTCTAGTTTTTGAAAGTCTAGTAGTTGGTTAACCAACCTCAAAAGACGCTTTGAATTTTTAGCTGCGATCGCAACATTCTTATCTTCAGTATAACGCCTTAATGCATTTTCAAGAGGATTCATAATTAAAGTCAAAGGAGTCCTTAATTCATGGGAGATATTCTGAAAAAAAGCTGTCTTAGCTTTATCTAACTCTTTCAATTGTTCTGTCTGGGCCTCTGCCTTCTGTTGTAACGACTCAGCTATACGACCATTTTCAACGGCTTCCCGTCGCGCAGCATCTGCCGATCTTTTTGCAACATCAGAATCTTCTTTCGCGGCCAAAAGTTCGACTGTTCTTTCTTCTACTTTTTGTTGTAAACTCTCGGCTGCCTCTTTTTGAATATCTATATTTTCCTTCTGCAGCCTCTTAAGACGATTGGCCAATGCAATAGCAAATAGGACCACCATTATAGCTGACCCTATCTGAGCTAAAAATCGAGTAATTAGGAATTCTGGAATAAGACCATTAGCAGATAGGGTCATAAAGACAACACTAACAACAAAGAAAATAAGCGCGATTAAGTAATATCGGGCCTCAATACTACCTTTTTTTAGCATAATACATGCTACGTAAATCAAGAACAGACTAGGCCATATAACCAAGCTATTTAAAAACTGAAAAGGTAGATAAACACCAAATATTATACTTGAAATACCGATCACTAAACCTAACCCACTGGTGAGACGAACAACATGATGTAAACGAGGTAAAGCTGGCTTCAGATTTAGAAAATAGTACGTAAATTCAGATGATGCCCAGATTAAGAACCCTAGGCATACAGGCAGAGATTTCTCATGCATAATAGGATTATCAGGCCACAGATATTGGTAACTGTAACCCGTAAGATATAGAAATGCTAAAACATGATTAGAAATAAATATAACATAGAAAAGATATGCTTTGCTTCTCAAGGTAAATGAAATAAAAGAGTTATAGATAAGCATCACTAGCATACAGCCAAAATATAACCCGTTAATCATGGTTATCTTGGTATCATCTTGTATAAAACGATATGCCTCATACATAACAGGATTAACTCTAACTACATTCTTTGTCTTAACCTTAATAACTATTTTAGTATTTTCATGCGGTTCAATGCTTATGGGGACAATAAAGTATCTATGTTGTATTATCCTTTGGTTAAATGGTTTGTTATCACCCAACTCAAAGTGAGATGTTATTTGACCATCATTTAATGTATATATATCCAAATAGTCAAGCTGAGGCCAATTCATCTGTAGTAATAAATCCTTTTTAACAGGACTTGTTACTTCTAATTGAAACCAAAATGTTGACAACGAATAGCCAAAATTCAAAGTATCCGATTCCGATCTAACTAAAATTGATTCGTTATTTTTACTAAGAAAATCTTCTAATTTGAGAGAATTATTCGCATCTTCAATATAAGACAAATGTTTGCCTAACGGCATTTGAGAACTATCTATAGTCAAAGCAGTTGTGTTTGAATGTGCTTTTAATCCACAAAGCAAAAACATCACTAAAAATATTAAACCTACGGATCTTCGACCCAAAATACTCCCCTTTTTTCTTAAGCATTCAATTAACGGAATATAATAACAAAAAAAGAGTGCATTTTTTACCTTGTTATGAGATTAAAAATTTTTTGTATAGCTCATAATAAATATGACTATCGTGATGGACGTTACTAATTGAATAACTATGTATTCTACAGTAGGCAAAAAATACCTAGTAGGATTTCTATTATTTATCTTTCTATAGACGATATACCTATTATGCCATCAGGTATTTTAAAAATAGATTTATAATGAGAGACGATGACGGTTAGAAAATTAATCATTTTTATCATAATTTCTTTATTTGCTCATTCTGTAAACGGTTTCGCTAACGGCCCTGAGAATTTTGTAGATATAGAGAAGGACTTCTTAGATAAGAACGGCATAATAAATGATGGACAATTTTTCAGTCAAAAGAGCTACTATCATATTGGTGAAGAAGATTTCAAAACTGTATCTTCCCCGAATTTTCAACATAAATTCATAAAGTCCGAGAAGAAATTAATTTCTTTTAAACAGAATAAGAAAAACTTTTGGGTAAAAATATCGTTCTTTAATCCAAAATCAATACCCCAAAAAATATACCTATTTTCTTCACTGAATTTTACTAGAGAACTCAGTATCTATAAGAAAGGTCTCATTCACACCCTTAAACATGAAGACTATCTCCAAAAAAGAGTGATCGAACTTTATCTACAACCCTCGACTTATACAACTTTTTATATCAAGAAACTATCTTATGGTTCACAACGACAAGACTTTTCTTATTGGAAGAACAGACAAGCAATAAATCAACATATCATAGAGCTTAGGCAAAGCTGGTCTTTCGTAATAGCGATATTTTTAATGTCTCTATTTTTTACATTAATATTATTCATCAGCTATAAATCGATCTTCTATCTCTACTATACTCTCTATCTCATATTCTATGCCATCTTCATCACAATCTTCTGGGGCGTAATGGATATCCCGTATGCCGATTATTTAGGAACCATTACTGGTTTTTTGTGCTTAGTATTTATTATTCTATTTTCAACAAATTTTTTGAATCTCGAAGGCAAAATTAAGAAAATTTTATTATTTTTATTAATAATATTAGTATTGAATATATCGTATATCTTCAATGAATTTTTACTCTCTGCGCGTATCCAGCAAGTTCTCGCCGGTATAATTTCATTTACAATTATTTCTTCAGCAATCTACATGTACGTTAAAGCACGAGAGCAACATGTAGCTATATTTATCGTAGCTTATGGTACATTTTTAGTTGGAATTATAGTTCAAATGCTTATGTGGCAGGGTATAGTAGACTTTACCTCTGGAAAATTGATGTTCTATGCTGGAGCAATAGAAAACATACTGATGCTAGTCGCACTTGCCGATAAAGTCTATCATAAAGAAAAAGAAAGAATCAGAAGCTATGAAAAAATACGACATTCTTATTCACAGTTAAAAAAGGTATTTTACCCTCATCAATTATCACTAATTCAAAATGGATATCAGTTGGAAGAAACAATGCCTATTGGCAGAGGTGAGGCATGTGTCATTTCTTTCGACATCCAAGGATCCAGTAAGATAAAGTCTCATAGATTGAACGAATTTTTAAGAGAGCTATTTTCTTCATGCAATGAATTAATGCTAGAAAACTATCGTGAAGCTACCGACATTCAGAGCATAGTATCTAATGGATTTAGGGTAAAAGAATTAGGTGATGGTTTAATTGTATCAGTGGCATACCCCTTGGTATCACCGACAAATAATCCTTTTAGAGATGCTATTTCACTCTCAGAAAGATTTATCGAAAAATTTAAATATCATGCTAGTAAATTTAATTACCCGGAAGATATATTTTGTGGGTGTGGTATAGGCTATGGCCCAATCGAAACGTTTTATCCTAAATCGGTACCTGTTGAGTATGACGCCTATGGGCGTGGTATCATACTTGCTGTACGCTATGAATCGATGAGAAAAAGTATACTACAATCGTTAAAATTATCTGGAAATATTCTGATAATTATGGAAGTAATCTTTAATAGTATGGATGACCGCACCCGAGACCAATTTCAGAGATTTGATTTTAAAGAACATAATGTTTATGTACGTGATGATCCAGACGCAGATTGCCTTTATTTTAAAATAATCGATTAATTCTTAGATAAGATCACCTAACCGCATCAGCCCAAAAGTCGAACTTTTTACTATGACTTCGCAAAATATTTCACAGCCAATATACTAAGATCGAAAAACATCGACACTATGTCATTTTTTTTTGATCCAAATTTCCCCAATTTATCTTTAAATAAGAGCGATCAACACAAGAAGACGGGGGCTTAACATTTTAAAAAGAAAGAACGTTCGAATTGTGATTGTCATGGCGAAAATAAATTAGGATGGCGGCCATTGTGATTTACGAAACACTAGAATAAAAAAATCCCGCAGAACAAATCCGAAACTATATCAGAGGGAATTTAAAATGAAACGATCGTTAGAAAGATTATTGATGCTATCATGTTGTCTTCTATTAATAGGACAATCAGGTCAAGCTGGAAGTTTATCTAGTAATGACAGAAAAACTAAAACCAAATTGAAAGAAATAGCTGAGTTAAATGAATCAATGTCTAAGGCTCTTGAAGAGTTAGTGAACATAGCTCCCACATCAGAGCTGAAGAAGAGAAGTAAAACCCTCCAAGGAGTAACGAACAATATTTACTTTGATAGTATTTTCCATGAACAGGAAAGCTTCTTCCAATTTATTGAAAAATGGGAAGATATATCATGGGACTTCATACGATTTCACAAAGCTTTTAAAAAGTACCAAGAAGAACTGCCTTCTGACCTGTGTATTGATCGAGCTCCAGACCGACTTCATTCTTGTGAACAGCAAGCTGAATGGGGAAGATGTGACAAGGTTTGGATGAAGAATAAATGTAATAAATCATGCGACCGTTGTGAAGCAGGTGACAAAGAAAAAAGTGTGGAAAGAATTCACACTCTCTATAAAATAGTGAAAGAGGGTGAATTGGCTGTAAAAGACATATTGTACTGGGTCGACGAAAGGCGCTGTTCAAATATGGGTTCTGTGGATTGTAAGATCTCTCCACTCTGCGGAATTAACGGCAATAGATGTGAAAAAAAGCAAGCATCTTGCAGTGATTATCGCAACTACCCGAGGGATTGCCAAAGACAAAATCACTGCTATTATGATAATTCTGCTTCCCAATGTCGTAATCAATCCGACCCAGTTGGATATTTATGCTCTTATCGCAACCAATCTGGCACTACCTACCTGGGAACAGGTCTAAGTAATCATCGTGCTAAGGAAAAAGCACGAAAAGCTTGCCAGCGTTTTAATAAAGAACTAGCTGACTGTAGCTTTATACAATGTGAAAGTAAATAATCACACATGATCACGGGTTCAGTAGACATCTCTGCTGAACCCTTCTCCAATTGATATGAAAATAAGTGTAGGGATCTTATTTTGATAATGCATGTAATGATAACCTGAAGTATCTCACGAAAATATTTTGAGAAAGGATCAGCAGGAAGGGTCATACTAGATCCGATAAGCTCTCATAAATGATGAGAGAACCATTTCATCAATAGCATCTTCAACAGCTTCATTAGCATCATCGGCATCATCAGTAGAGGAACCAGCCTTGATAGTCTGGCCGTCATTATCTTTGGCTTCATAACTAACTAAAGCAGTATAGTTACCACTGCTATAACTAGTAATAACAGCTGTGACAGCAAACTTTAGATCCACAGGCAAATCACCACAACTTATATAAAATTTAACGAAACCTGATTCATTTTCCATTTCAGTCTTAAGATAATATGAATATAGACTTGGTATATCTGCAGTCATAGTATTGATGCAACCTATAGGATATGTTTCAAAATCAAATTTAGCATCATTTGAAATAGTAGCTGGTTGACAAGCATAACAGAATGAAAGCAAAGGGATGATCATCCTAGCATCACTCTGAAAAAGATTCCTAAGTTTAGAAATAATAACCAACAGCGAATAAATTACTACCCATCCAACTTTTCTGATATGCACGATCTTCTCCGATATCTAATCCATCTGATTTTATATAGTAGTTTCTTACCTGAAAATAGAATCGACTATAGGTGACAACTTCAAAAAATATAGGCAATGCAACCTTATATTCCTCAAGATTTATCCCAGCTAGCCAAAACAGTTCTCCCAAAGCACCAAGCTTCAATAAGCCAAACGGTGCATAATAGCCAAATGCATAGCCACCGGCGAATGTCAAACCAACCAAATTCCCGACTTTATCGCGGGGTTCGGTCGTTAAAATGACATTACTGTCAAATCTCCAACTATTGCGGGGGCCACTATCATAGTTGATCCCCATCCATATCTTTTCTTTTATCAGATACGCTTGAAACCCCTTTAAGGAAGAACCATTGTTATGATAACTACCCATGGTGCCGTAGTTTGTTTCCTCAGATCTTTTTGAGCTAACTTTTTTAGCAGCAATCACTGGGCACCCGACGAAAAAGCAGAACACTATTATGAAGTAATTTAATCGTAAATATCTCATATTATTGCCATCAGAAGAAAAAATTTGATAAGCGAAACTAATTTGGGAACTCCTCATACCCAATTAAATTTTACCATATGCAAGGTAACTAGTGAAATTTGTAGGACTGAGATAAAGATGTGAACTATCTCTATTTTTGTAAAATAAGCTCTAACCGGGAGTTCGCAAGACTTCTATGTGATAGGAAAGAAATTTTCTGTGCTATGATGAGCATTAAAAAAGTTGAAAAAGAAGCCCTCTCAATCAGAGAGAGACTTCAGACTTTTAGCGGTGAGGCGAAACATAGATCGGAATATCATTCCAGTCGTCATCCCA
>PBRN01000153.1 GCA_002725955.1 Pseudobdellovibrionaceae bacterium | reverse complement strand
AACCTGGTCATATATTGCAACACCAGAAAATAACAGCTGGGAGGCTGTCGCATATGGTAACGGTGTTTGGATTGGATGAAGCTCATAGCTTGGGGGTTCGAGGTCGCAACGGCGCTGGCCTTATTGAAGAACAAGAAATCGCACATGATAGAATCATATCCATCAATCCTTGCGGCAAAGCTCTTGCCAGTCAGGGTGCACTGGTGGCCTGCCCAGAATGGTTTCGACAACTACTGATAAATAAAGGCCGAAGTTTCATTTATACTACCGGCCCGTCCCCATGGATGGCAGCTTCAGTCTTGGTAGCCATAGATCGGGTTAAACATGCGCAGGAAGAAAGAAGACACCTAAGTAAAATTAGCAACCAACTCAGAAAGACGCTGGCAAATCTCGGAGTTAATTTTGGCACCTCCAGTAGTCACATTATTCCTATTATTTTATCCGATGAAGCAACAGCCCTCACATATTCGAACCATCTAGCAAAATGTGGGATACAAGCTTCAGCCATTCGCCCACCCACAGTAAACATTAACCAATGCAGAGTCCGCTTATCTCTAAATGCTAACTTGGGCCAAAATGAAATAGACGCAATTCAAACAGCTATCAAAACAATTAACATGAAGGATCTATGATGAATCATGAAAACTCTATATTCATAAGCGGTACCGGCACTGACGTAGGTAAAACGATCATCGCATCAGCTTTGTTATGGTCAAGGTCTAGAAACAATAATACAGCCAATTACTGGAAACCAATACAAACAGGCCCAACTAAAGACGCATCTCAGGTAAGGGATCTATGTCCCACCGCCCATATATTCCCTACCGTATATGATTACCCTGATCCCGCTTCACCGGATCAGGCAGCGAATACAGCCAATGTTCCGCAGCCAGAGATCGACTTAGTTTTAAAGAAAGCAGAGGAGATCACTAAAGTACCTGTTATTGTTGAAGGGGCAGGAGGTATTCTTGTTCCTTTCAACAAAAAAGGAGAAACTTGGAAAGATTTTATTAAAGAGTCCCAGCTGCCTTTAGTGATTGTGGGACATACCGGACTTGGAACCATCAATCATACTGCTATGTCCGTTAAAATTGCTGAAACTGCTGGACTAAAAATATTAGGAGTCGTACTGCAGGGCGAGCAACACGAAGATAACTTCGCATCTCTGCAAAGCATGTTTCCTCATATTAGGTTCCACCATTTTCCTAAGATGTCAGAGCTGAATCAAAACCCAGACTGGGAAACATCTTGTAATAACTTACACACATTTGTAGACCAGCAGCTCGGCTTAACAAAAGCGGCCAATATCGATACAATTGATAAAAACCACTGCTGGCACCCTTATACCCAACACAAAACTCATAACGATCCTGAACAAATCATTGGAGCAAATGGTGTATGGTATCAAACCGATCATGGCAAGTTACTGGACACCACTTCATCTTGGTGGGTCAATACAGTCGGACATGGCAGACCGGAAATCGGTGAAGCAATCCATCGCCAGCAAGCCAAGTTAGACCACTCTATCTTCGCCAACGCCACCCACGAACCCGGAGCATTGCTTGCTCAGCGTTTAGCAGAACTGACAGAACATGAACTCCCAAAAATTTTCTATACTGATAACGGCTCTTGCGCTGTAGAGGTTGGCATGAAAATGGCGGCTCAGAAATGGGTTAACTGCGGAGAAACGAATAGAAATCAATTTCTAAGCTTCAAAGGCAGCTATCACGGGGATACCTTTGGGACGATGTCCGTCGCTGCATCGGACGGTTTTCACAATGCTTTTACACCCTGGATGTTCGAAACATTATTCGCTACCCCTATAACAAAGCACAAATCCAGTATTTGCCCCGAAGGCAAAAGTGGCCTCTCAAGCGGAATAACCCAGTTGGAGCAGCTCTTTGAAAAAAAGCACTCTCAGGTCGCTGGCGTTCTCATTGAACCCTTAGTTCAGGGAGCCTCCGGAATGAACATGCAATTAAAGGAATGGTTTGAGACGGTAGGTAAATTGTGCCAAAGATATGAAATACCCCTAATATTAGACGAAGTATTTACAGGAATGGGAAGACTTGGCAGCCCATTCGCATGGCAGCAAACATCGGTAATACCTGATATTATGTGCATAGCCAAAGGCTTGACGGGTGGAACAATCCCTTTAGCAGCGACATTAGCAAGTAATGAAATCTATAATGATTTCTTATACCCTGAAAAAGAGAAAGCATTACTGCATGGTCACTCCTTTACCGGTAATCCCATAGCCTGTGCCGCTGCGCTAGCTGCGCTCGACATATACGAAAAAGAAAATTTAATGACACGCGGCAAGGAAATACAGAAATGGAATGAAAAGTGGCTTAATGAAGCCGAGGAATCATTCAAAATCAAAAACCCGCGAACCTGCGGAGCAGTTTTGGCATTTGAACTACCCGGCACAGCATCAGGCGACTATTTTTCAGCTATAGCAAATGAAATCCCTAAAATAGCTAGAAAACACGGCTTATTCTTACGACCACTAGGAAGTACTATATATTTAGTACCAGCACTTTCTATTACTAATGAAGAATACTCATTCGCAGTAGGGGGCTTAACCAACATCTTAAAAGAACTAGAAAGAGGCGGTACGTAGAGAGTCAGATTAGCTCTCACCCTCTTCTTCTTGCAGATCATCTAAACCGATAGTATCGAAGCCATCGTCTGCAACATGATCTAATGTATCTGAATCGGACTCATCCTCTTCAGCAGATTCTAGAGCCCGTTTTTCTTCAAGCTCTTGCCATTCCTCTGCTTCGTCTTCATCCATTTCTTCAATTTCATAGTCTTCTCGGGCAAGATGTGATTTGCTCAAGAGCCACGCTTCTGCAGTTTCATCATCGGCAAAACCAGCCTTGAAGATCTCGCCGTCATCAATTCGATACACCTTCCACATTTTCCGCAGCTTCCTCCATTTCTCTTTAAACTAAGTCCCGCAACAATAGGGTTTAACCTCAACCTAAGATTAACCCGCTTAATAATAAAACATTATCTTCAATATTTAAAATATTATCAATTATTTATATAATTATATTGACTTTAATGATCCATTATAATACTTATCTCTTGATATTCTAACATAGGCGGTTGTATGCATCAGCTCAGCCCAATTTATTTAGTCACTATTTTCATTTTCACTCTTATGAGCAATGAAGCAAAGGCTTCTAGCTGGACATTAGCCATTAGTCCTTCAGCTATGACAAAATCCTCCAGTTTGCTAGCTACCTGGGATATGGAAATAAGAAAATCATTTACAGTTAATAGTCAAGTTACTTTTATACCCGTCGTTGGATATAGTCGAAATAGCCTATCTTGGAAATCATCTGATGCCAATACAAAAACCTTAGGATCTATCGACAATTCTCAGTTCGTGTTCGGGGCTGAGTTACGCTATAAGGCCACCGTACTTGAAAAAACTTCTTATATTTTAGGTTATCGCATAGGGCAAGGTCCCGGATCTGCCCGAGTAGATTCAAGCCAAAACCTGACCTTTACTTCCACATCCTGGGAAAAGCTTCAGAACAAAACAAACTTTCTCGAAATAGGTGCCCAGACTAAATTAAATAAACATTATGGACTGATAGCCTCGATAAGGCGCAGCAACTATTTAATAAACAGCAACCAAAGTAAAACACGATGGTCGTCTAAAACTGCACAAAAAGCGGGACTAAAGTTAAGTTCAGGGAAATTCAGTCAGAGAGTTAAAGTGCCTTTTCCCAAAAAAAGCAACTTCAATGGCATCAGGGTAGGAATTGAATTTTATTTGTAAGATCTGACAATATCTGCATAGCCCAAACTCATGAATTCCATAAACAGACAAAAATGCCCAAGTCAACTGCGACAAATAAAAGTTTAACCTTAATTCATCAAAATTCAGCTAACTTGGGCTTTTACCACAAAATGCTAAAAGCTTTAGCAGTCAGGGTCTAGGAATTTAGCTTCTAACCACGCTCATCTAGAGGAACATAGTCTCGCTCATTCTCACCTATATAAATCTGACGAGGACGACCAATTCTGGTAGTTTTATCCATTACCATTTCACGCCATTGAGCTATCCAACCAGGAAGCCGTCCTAGCGAGAACATAACAGTAAACATATTGCTAGGAATTCCGATCGCCTTGTAAATGACACCTGAATAGAAATCCACATTAGGAAATAGTTTACGCTCCACAAAGTAAGGATCACTCAATGCGACGTCTTCCAATCTCTTGGCAATATCAAGAAGCGGATCCTTGATACCTTTCTTAGCCAAAATCTTATCGCACTGGGATTTCAGCACTTGTGCTCTTGGGTCATAATTTTTATACACGCGATGACCAAACCCCATCAATCTAAAGGGATCGTCCTTATCCTTAGCTCGGGCAACAAAATCACTTACGTCGGCACCCGACTCGTGAATTTCCTGGAGCATGTCGATAACAGCCTGATTAGCACCACCGTGCTTGGGGCCCCAAAGAGCGCAAATACCTGCAGCAATTGCAGCAAATAAGTTAGCATCGGAAGAGCCGACTAAACGAACTGTCGATGTAGAACAATTCTGCTCATGATCAGCATGCAATATCAAAAGCATATTAAGCGCTTTTACGACATCGGGGTCGATACCATATGGTTCCGAGGGGACAGCAAACATCATATATAGAAAGTTCTCACAGTATGTGAGAGAGTTTTTGGGATAAACTACTGGCTGTCCTATCGATTTCTTATAAGAGTATGCCGTAATAGTTCTAATCTTTGATAGAACCCTAGCTATCAATTGGTTTCTTTGGTCCTCATCCATCGGGTCTAACATGTCAGGATAATATGCTGACATTGAACAAACCATTGATGAAAGAATAGCCATAGGATGGGCTGTAGAAGGATAACCATCATAAAAGTGCAGCATGTCTTCGTGGATCAAGGAATGCCTAGTCAAAGTTTCACTAAAAGTATCTAACTCAGTTTTTTTGGGCAAATGACCATAGATCAAAAGAAATGCCACTTCTACAAATGATGACTTCTCAGCCAACTGCTCAATGGGAATACCTCGGTAACGAAGAATGCCCTTTTCCCCATCAATAAAGGTAATAGCACTTTTTGTCGCCCCAGTATTGCCATAGCCGGAATCCAGAGTAACGTATCCCGTATCTTTTCGCAGGCTCGATATATCAATAGCTTTTTCGTCTTCAGTACCTACCACAGTTGGTAACTTATAGGATTTACCTTCAATCGTTAGTTCAGCATTTTGTTCCATTTTTGTGAGTATCTCCCCGATATCAAAGTTGCGCATATCCTAGCTGATTGTGATTTGATTATCAATCGATGGTTGTTGTCAATATTGACGCGCCATCATCCGATCCACTTTTTGTTTTCGTCATATCCGCTCAAACGGCCTAGCTAAGATTCAATTCCAACTTCAGATAAGAGATTCACTTCAAGCTCATCCTGCGCTAAAACTAAAGCCTTATCGGAAATCGAACGAACAGGCCCAATAGCAGCCAAAGAAACGGAGATAGCATGTCCTCTAAGAAAAAAAGATTGTTTATAATCGACGCAATGGCAATGGCTTTTAGAAATTATCATGCTTTTTCAAGAAACCCGCTAACCACAGGCGACGGCACACCCGTTTCAGCAGTATATGGTAGTTTGACATTCCTATGGAACTTAATTCAAAAAGAGCAACCTGATTACCTGGTCATAGCGAATGACTCTAAAGAGAAAACTTTTCGACATGAACTATACAGTGAGTATAAAGCCAATCGAAAGCCGATGCCTGAAGACTTAGCGATTCAGCTACCGATCCTACAGAAACTATATGAGTCGCTAGGGTGCAAGGTAATTACAGAGCCAGGACTTGAAGCTGATGATCTAATTGGCAGCCTCGTAAGCCAATTCGACAGTAACGACCTCGAATGCTTTATTGTATCGGGAGACAAAGATTTCATGCAGCTGCTGAACGAAAGAATAAAGCTTTATTCCCCGAAAAAGGGTGGGATCGTTCAAATACTCGGCACAAAGGAGGTTAAAGATAAATTCGGCTGTGCACCCCATCAAGTTATCGACATCTTGGCCATCATGGGTGACAGTGCTGATAATGTTCCCGGTATTCCAGGGATTGGTGAAAAAGGGGCAATACAGTTAGTAGAAAAATACCACTCCCTAGAAGAAATTCTTGAAAATAAGGAAAAAGTTACTGCCGCACGCCAGCGCAAGGGCCTTATGGAGCATGCCGACAAAGGTTTACTTTCAAAGAAGCTTGTCACAATCAAAATTGACCATCCACTGCCTTGGTCCCTGCCTGAGCTCGCCATTGACTGCCAGCAGGCTTTAGCCAACCCGAAGTTATTGGAACTAACAGCTGAACTCGAATTCAAAGTCCTTAAAAATAAAGTGACACAAAATATAAATAAGCTTTCTGACAAACAAAATATCACCCTAAGCCAAGAATCCAACAGCCCGCAAGAGCAAGAGCAAGAGCAAGAGCAAGAGCAAGAGCAAGAGCAAGAGCAAACTAAATCAACCACTGGCCAAGAAGTATGGCAATGCGTCACAACCCAAGAGAAGCTGGATGAACTTAAAAAAGAACTAGAACTAGCAAATACATTTAGCTTCGATACCGAAACAACAGGATTAAAAATAGCATCCGACTCACCAATTGGAATATCGATAGCCACCCAACCTGGAAGTGCATGGTATATCCCCTTAATCGAGTCTGAAATGCATGATTTAACCGTTAACAATATGCTCGAGCAAGTACGTCCATACTTTGAAAGCTCGCTGAAGACTAAGGTTGGTCATAACCTCAAGTTCGATATACAAATGCTAAAACACGTTAATGTTAAGGTAGCACTACCTCTCCGAGACACTATGATTGAAGCACATTTGCTTGAATCAAACTCAAGAACAGTCAGCCTAGATGCATGCTGCATTAAATATTTAAACTATAAAAAAATTCCTACATCTGACCTTATCGGTAAGAAGGGGTCAATGCTGGATGTACCGATAGAAAAGCTTTCCAATTATGCTTGCGAAGATGCTGACTTAACCTTGCAGCTGCATTTAAAAACTTACCCCATCTTGAAAGAGTGCAAGGCCCATGAAGTTTATAAAAATATCGAGATACCCTTGATACCTATTTTAGCTCAAATGGAAGCCAACGGTATTAATATCGACACTGAGATACTCAAAAAATTATCCCAAGACTTAGATGTCAAGTTATCGGAGATTACCAAAGATATATATGAGACAGCAGGAGAAGAATTTAACATAAACTCACCCACGCAACTCCAAAAAATCATTTTTGAAAAGCTGAAGCTACATGAAGAACTCGGCATAAAAAGAATCAAAAAGACTAAGTCGGGATATTCGACAGATGTTACTGTTATGGAACAAATGTCACAGCATATTCTTCCTCGCTTGATCTTAGAATATAGAGCAGCAGCAAAATTAAAAAGCACATACACTGATAGCCTTCCTGGAATGGTTGATCAACAGACTGGAAGAATTCATGCGCATTTTCACCAAACAGGAACTGCAACTGGTCGATTAAGTTCATCCGAGCCCAATCTGCAGAATATCCCGATCAAGACCCCGTCAGGCCAAATCATTAGAAACGCTTTTCGAGCTGCCAGAGATGGCCACGTCATCATTTCAGCTGACTATTCACAAGTGGAGCTTCGCGTTCTGGCACATCTCTCAGAGGATGAGGGGCTAATGAATGCTTTTATCGAAAATCAAGATGTACATACTGAAACAGCAAGCAAGATATTTAAAGTTGCACATGAAGAAGTAACAGCCGCTCAAAGAAGCCAGGCAAAGTCTATCAATTTCGGCATCATCTATGGTATGGGAGCACAAAGGCTATCGCGAGAAACGGGAATTTCAATTAAAGAAGCAAAAACCTTTATTAATCGATATTTTGAACTCTATCCGCGCATTCAACAATGGATTGAAGCCTCAATCGACTATGCGAAAAAGAACGAAGAAACGACAACTATCCTGGGCCGCACCCGGCCGCTGCCGGAAATTGGATCGAAAAATGGAATGATTAAAGCCAATGCTCAAAACATTGCCATCAACTCCCCTGTTCAAGGCAGTGCCGCTGACTTAATCAAAGCTGCAATGGTCAAGACACAAAAGAAACTGGATGAATCGAAACTCCATGCTAAAATGTTACTTCAGGTGCATGATGAACTCGTTTTTGAATGCCCTGAGAAAAATGTGGATGAAGTAATGAATATCATAAAATCTTCCATGGAATCAGCCATCGAGATCAAAGTACCTCTCAAGGTTGAAATGGGAGTGGGAAATACATGGCTTGAAGCTCATTAAGCTATCTATTCATTGAGGCCTAGAATTAAATAAAGGAAGTTTTCATGTCAGAAAAAACTCATCAGATCGAAGGTGATGAATATGAAGATAACCATGATCCTAAAGTCATGGGCTTAATGGATCACCTAGATGAGATGAGAAGTCGTATCGTCAAGAGTATTCTGGCGATACTAGCACTGTTCGTAACAACATTCGGATTTGCGAACGAAGTATTACTTTTTTTGTCGAAACCTCTATTAGCAATCACCCCCGAAGGAGCTAACCCGCTGCACTTTACAGGGCCACTCGAAGTATTTGTTGCTCAAATAAAAGTTTCGTTCCTGACTGCCGTCGTTGCATCATGTCCAATATGGTTCTATCAATTCTGGAGATTTATTGAGCCAGCGTTATATGAAAATGAAAGAAAATACATACTCCCTTTTGCTTTTGCGTCAGCAAGTTTATTTTTGGGAGGCGTTGGTTTTTGCTTTTTTATCATGTTACCTATGGCTTTAGAGTTTCTAATGGGCTTGGGACCACAAGCAGGAATCGTAAGTATTCTAACTGTTTCAGAGTATATCTCTTTCCTAATGATATTAATTTTGGGCTTTGGTCTTATTTTTGAAACGCCGGTTGTACTCGTATTACTAGCTATGCTCGACCTTATCACAGCCGAAGGACTTAGCCGCAACCGAAAGATTATTTTAGTTGGTATTCTAACTGTTGGAGCTATCATAACGCCGCCTGATCCGCTTTCTCAAATCATGATGGCAGTGCCGACATATCTAATGTTTGAATTATCAATTTTATTTATCAAAATGATCCAAAAAGGAAACAAAGAGACAATGCCCCAGGTAACAAAATGATCAAAAATAAGTTAATTATTCTATTCTGCTTGATGAACGCTTGGGTCAGTTATAGTGAGGAGTCAAAGTTAAGCTATGACCCCAACATTTGGTCAGTCGGTCTTACTGACTATCAATATCATTTGAAAGGCAAGTCAGGCACCGTTTTTTCCGGCCAAAGCAATGGCATCGAAATATATAGAGGTTATATCTCTGGAAAAATCTGGGGCACTATTGGATTGAAGTTCTTATCTGGCCCCTACGGTCAGCGCCAAAAAGAACTGCCACTGGACTACAACGGAACAGCCTTTGCGGGTCAGCTAGGATACTCAGTACAATCTGGACCGTTGAGATCAAAATCGTCCAAGTTTGGAATTTTTTTGGGACTTGAATATATGGATATTATAGGCCGAGCCGTTGGCCGAAATAATGAATCAAGTAATTCTCCGATAGAAAATATTGAACTCAAACTTAATGCATTCACAATTATGCCAGGCCTATTCTACAGCTGGATAAACGAACCACGTCCTATTGGTAATTCGCCTAAGCTACTAATGACTAGACTTGAAGGGTTGATCATTCGAATTGGTATAGAAATTCCCCTAAAAACCAAATTCAGGCTCAATTATCAAGAAAAACAGGATAATGAACTATCCAGCTACAGCGATAACGGTGAGTTAACCGGTCAAAATTATGTCATTTCCTGCCTGGCTCTATTAGGCTCATAACCTCACTGCACCCCCGCACCTTAATTATTTCTAAAAAATACGTACCCTTAACACAAGTTTTATCTAGGCAAGACGATAGATAAACAGAGGCATGCGATCGATCAAAGCGACCTTGTTGGCGGAGTAATGACTATTGCGACCTTTAAATAAATATAAAATATACAAGCCAGTTGCCTATGTCATCCAAAAAGGTCGTAAGTGGCTATGTGGCATCTGCCGGAGTGCCTATGATAAAGAAATAGCCGCTCACCAATGCCTTAATACATGCAATCATAAAGTCCAAAACGAAGAACCAATGACATATAGAAAAAGCTTTTTGAGGAGGGGCACCTTTTATCGACAGATTCACCAGCCCCTGCATAGAGTTATAAAGCAGGGTCAGCATTGGTTATGCGGAGTCTGCAGAAGTGCGCACGACTATAGGGATGAAGCACACGACTGTATGAGTGTATGTTGGTCAAGAATTAAGGAAGAATATCCTTTAACTTATCGCCGCGTTCTTGGGCAAGGATGTTTCTATCGCTGTAGATTCTGTTCTCGCGACTACAAAACAGAAGAAAAAGGATTAAAATGCGCCAAAGACTGCAAAAATAAAATTTCTCTAATGATAGAAGAGGAAGTAAAAATATCTCAAAGTAGTTCTAGTGGCAACCGTAAAAAATCAATTCCAAAAGGAATGAATATTAACAAGTTGCGATCTAAACTAATTCCGAAATATGTTTTAAAACCCGGCCGTAAGAGCACGGAATACGGCATAGATGATCAGTTAGAAGACGAGATTCATACACTCGAAAACCTCGATAGTGACAATCGACGAACAAGCCCAAATTTATCCAAAAACAGCAGCAAAGACAATAGTCACAGGCAGGAAAGAAATAATGCTTCGGATGTACTCAACAATATGAATCAACTGGAAAATGATGCAAGTACAGAAGAGATTCAAAACCAACAGGCAGATGAAGCTGCTACCAATCGTCGCAGAAGAAAAAAATCAGACTTTGGAGGAAAAGAATTTAGTAGACATGATGCCAAATATGTTTGTGCCGTTTGCCTAGATCCTTTTTGGACCAAGCTCGAAGTTGAGGGTTGCTTTAAAAAGCACTTTGACGAAGATGGAAATGAAATATTCAAGGATGAAGTAGAAAGCTCAAACGAAAGTGACAATTCGGAAGACTCCGAAGAAATATAGATAATCAAAAAAGTTGAAAAAAAAGAGGCTACGGGTAGCCTCTTTTTTTTCGTCAATAATCAATTACATCTTTTTAAGAAGCTGAGTTTCTCCGTTTTGCCTCCTCAAACTTGACAAGATCAGAAGCATCAATTGAAACCATATCAGGATCTTCAGGATCGCTCTCCCCAACTGTCTTCATATTTTTTATCGAATCTTTGTTTTTATGATCTTTGAGTCTATCCTTCTTTTTCTTCAGCTGACCCGCCAGCTTGTCTATGATTTTATCGACAGATCCGTACATATCACCACATTTGTGCTCAACTTCTATAGAAAAGCCATCACCGCCTGACAAAGAGCAATGTGCCAAATGATGATGCCTATCAACCGAAAAAGTTATGTGCGCTTCGATTGGCTTAGTTACAAATTTATCAATTAATTGCTTTAATTTCCCTTCGGCGTATTCCTGAATTGCTGTAGATACTTCCATGTGTTTAAACGAATACTGAAATCTCATGTCATGCCTCCACAAAAAAAGAAAAGATGCCTCGCCCAGCTAAATCCCCTAGCGAGACCAAAAACTCCAAGTATTATCAGAGCCTTAAGAACCTTATCGGCTTATTTTGCTTTTTCTTAATATGATAGATAACTACATTTCAGGAAGACCCAAACTAATCCGAGGTTCTTATCTAATTTTACAATATTTTCATATTCAACTGGCATTTTCTTCCTTAAATTGGGTACTGATACTTGCCAACCATTGATAATTGCAATAAAAATAAATTGTTCTCGAACAACGTGATGCCGGAGACTCACCAGATGCAGGATACAACAGAAATGACCCAGCTGATTGGAGAAGTCACCAAAATTTCATTTAGAAATGAAGAAAATGGTTGGAGCGTCGTGAGAATCCAGCCAGAAGAGTCAGCCAACCAAGTCACCGTTACCGGCGACTTTACCCGCATAGAAGAAGGCGAATATATCGAACTAATCGGCCAATGGTCTCAGCATAGAACTTATGGCAGGCAATTCAAATCAATACGCAAAGTTCCACCAACCACATCCGCTGGGATCGAAAGATACCTATCTTCAAGACTCATAAAAGGTATAGGAAAAGTCACTGCAAACAAAATAGTAGATCACTTTGGTTCTGATACACTAGAGATACTTGACCAATATCCCCATCGCCTAACTGAAGTAGGAAGTATAGGTAAAAAGAAAACCAATTCTATTATTGCAAGCTGGAATCAAAATAAAACCAGCAGAGCCACCGAACTATTCTTATTAAATAATGGACTGTCACCGAAATTAGCGATCCAGATTATCCGCAAATATGGTGATGACACTATCAAAGTCATTTCTGCGAACCCGTTTCAACTNGCTGTGGACATTAGTGGAATAGGCTTCTTATCAGCNGACAGAGTTGCCCAACACATTGGCTTGGAGTGCGATTCACCNGAACGAATCAAAGCNGCCATCATCTATCTGCTCGANCAAGCTGAAGACAATGGCCACTGTTACCTTACAACGAATCAAATCATAAGTAAGCTAGCAGATACNCTTAATCTTGATGAAGAAAAATTAGCTCCCATCATGGCTGANTGNCTCAAAGACTTAAACCAATCTGGGAGCATCATTTCTGAAAAATTCAAAATGAAGAATCAAGATGTAACNTCTAGTCACTACCGGGCTGATTTATTACTTGCAGAAACTAGAGTCGCAAATAAAATTCAAGCTCTGATCAATAANCCTCTNNAGAATGANAGAGANAGAATTATTGCNTGGACNGAGAAGTTTTCGGAAAAATCGGGAATTTCCCTCAGCGAAGGACAACTTTTAGCNATCGTAAAAGCTGCTTCTGAACGNTTTTTCATTCTAACGGGNGGCCCTGGCGTTGGCAAAACAACNACAGCNAATACAATTATTAGACTNTTAAAAGCAATGGGCAAAACAGTNGCTTTAGCNGCTCCAACAGGTCGCGCNGCACAAAGATTAACNGAAGTTTCAGCATTNGAAGCNAAGACTATTCACNGGCTNCTGCAATGGACNCCACAAAACAATGGCTTNTCAAAAGATGAAGATAACCCCATTANTGCNCAGGCTATAGTNATTGACGAAGCTTCAATGATTGATCTTAGNNTAGCAGCCTCCCTGCTAGATGCCATTGCNACTAATACNCAAATTATTTTAATTGGTGATACGGACCANCTCCCTTCTGTAGGCGCTGGTAACTTTTTACGNGATCTTATTGATTCAAATCAAATTCCCTTTTACCGACTGACAGATATATTCCGGCAAGCAGAAACTTCGCNAATNATNAAAACAGCACACCAGATCAACTCTGGAAAAGTACCATCATTTTCAAATGACAAATTTTCAGATTGCAGATTTATCGAAGTTGAGTCCCCTGANGCAATTAAGGGTGTAATAAAGGACCTTGTTAGCGATAANTTGCCNAGTTTAGGTAAGTTTGACAGCATCAAGGATATTCAANTTCTTAGCCCGATGAATCGTGGNGAACTAGGCACAGTGGCCATAAACGAAAGTATGCAAGAGTTACTGAANCCAAAACGTAAGAATGTACCTGAATTGAAGAGAGACAAATATGCCCTAAGGCCTGGGGATAAAGTTATCCAAAGCACCAATAATTATGAATTATCGGTATTTAATGGAGATATCGGCTACGTCGAACATANTGGGGTCCANGGAGGCAAGNTTATTGTTTCCTATTCCGGTAAAACAGTAACTTATGATTCCGAGAATATATCTGAAATAAAGTTAGCTTACGGCATAACAATTCATAAATCACAGGGCAGNGAATTTCCNGTTGTCATTATCCCGATATCCATGCAACACTATGTAATGCTTCAAAGAAACTTAATATATACAGCCCTCACNAGAGCAAAAAAATTAGCTATTTTTGTCGGNACNAAGAAAGCATTAGCTCATGCNACCGGCAATCAAGTCAGCTTGAATAGACAAACNAGACTTATAGAAAGAATTATGNCCTAGGAAATAGAATGAGTAAAAAAAAACTGACAATAAATATTATTTTGATTCTTTTTTTGGTCACCATNTCGTTCAGATNCTTGGTATCNTACTTATTACCNATTTTTCCAGATGANGCATATTACTTATATTGGAATAAATTTCTTGATTTTGGTTATTTCGACCANCCACCNNTAGTTTCATGGATAGGCATAACTCAAGAGATTAGCANAGANCCACTCTGGGCAAGACTTGGAAGCAACTTGATTGCAGCACTATGCTTTCCTATATCTATTCTATTATTTAAAGAAGTNGGTCTAAANAAAAGAANTGATCTAACCAAAGCCTTATTAATATTNCACTTNAGCCTGTGTGGTTTAGTATTTGGCTTCCTNATNACTCCTGATGTCCCATTCTTATTTACTTGGNTATTATCTCTGCATGAAGCTGTCGTAGCCCTAAAACGANACCCNAAAAGATGGATCACAGCTGGAATCGCAACTGGTATTGGTATCTGGGCNAAATATATGACNCTCATGCTNGGACCGATTTTTCTATGGGCGCTCATTAAGAAAAAAGGNGCATTAAGAACTCCATGGCCTTGGNTAGGAGCCTGCGCATGCCTCGTTACTATTGCNCCGCATTTGGCCTGGAATCAACAAAANAGCTGGGTCTCTTTTAAATTTCAGATGGGNCATGGNTTATCCGGGCATCACAACGCTGTCTCGCTATANACGCCANNNCTGCCNNNNCCNNCTCAAAANTTGAGNCAAACNGAAAAAGACTATGGAGATTACTTCNTCACCCAGATNAAAAAACCTTCATNANCNNCNAAAAAGCTATCTAANGTNGAGAAAACTATACAGCGGANAAAGAATTATCTTTCAGGGCAAGCAGGACTTTTAGGGTTTTTCATATTTCCTTTAATGTGGACTCTTGGTGCTACGATTCTTAGTAAAATAGATCGGAAAAAATCAGCAAATAGCCAAAACATTATAACAAGCACTATTGACCCAAATACTAAACCCTTAATCTGGGCCGCCACAATTTTTCCTTTAACCCTCTTTGGTTTGATTGCTCTTAAGCAAAATGTAGAAGTCAACTGGCCATCAATATACTTGGTTACTGGCTCCATCATAATTGTCGGATACTTAAATATCAGTAAGAAATGGATGCAGATTGCCGCAACTTTAAATTTACTAGTCATCGGTCTTATTGTCCTGCATTCGTGGCAGCCGATATTTGACATTAAACCCAATCGAGATAGAATATTGATTGAAACCCATGGTTGGGAACAATTAAGTGAAAAGATCAAGGAAACAAAAAAACCGATTTTTGCTGATACTTATCAAAATGCCTCCATGCTAAACTACTATCAACCTCATCTAAATGTGGCACAGCTTCCCGGTTTGACCCGTGTATCAGAACTAATTCGACGCAAAAAGATGTGGACATGGAATATGAAGGACATTGAGCAATCCAGTGGTTTCATCCTAATCAGCTACAACCAATACCCACCTCATATGGAAGGTTTTCATATCCTTAACCATACTGAGCTCCGCGATTGCCCTCACGAAAGAATAGAAATAACCACGGTTGATTTTAGCCGATCATTTAGTCCCCGATGCAAAACACCCGTACATCGATGGTTTAAAACTGAGTATCATATAGGAAGTCAAAATAAAAAAATGTTACTTTTGGATTGAGAGAATAAGTGGGGATAAAAATCAGAGATACTTCAACTAACTCCCATATAGATATCTTGTGAAACTTTTTCAAAAGATTCATTGGAAAAACCATTATCATCGAGCCATTGATGAATTGCATATCGTGAATATCTTATTTCACTATACTTGAGTAATTCATAGACTTTTCTAGCCATTTGCTCTGCATTTTTATAACGAAGCCATACACGTGGCTGTAGCGCTTTTTTTAGTAACTTCCGTAACTTCCTCTGCAATTTCTTATCTTCTAACTGAATTTTACTGAAATCTATATTCTTCATACCTTTCATTACCAACTTTCGATCTCTGTTTACTGGTATTGCCTTCAGACCCGTAATCATTTCATACAGCAATAGACCAATACAATATAGATCCGAATA
>PBRN01000152.1 GCA_002725955.1 Pseudobdellovibrionaceae bacterium | reverse complement strand
TGGGCCAGGAGAATATACCAAGCGAGCTTTTTTATCTGGAAAGCTCGATTTGACGGCTGCGGAAGGCATTAGAGAGCTTGTTTCTGCACAGAGTAAGCAGGAGTGGCAGGCAGCTAGATCTTTGGCAACGGGTGGTTTAGCTAAAGAAATTAATGGTCTCCGCAATGCATTAGTGGAAGCCATGGCATATCTTGAGGCGCGGATTGACTTTCCAGATGAAGGGGATACTCAGGATACCCATTTGGATGATGTGTATGCTCGGGTGAAAAAGGTTGATGATCGGGTTGGTGCACTTCTCCAGACTTGGGATAACGGCAGAGTGGCTGCTGAGGGTTTGAAAGTTGCTCTTATTGGTCTGCCTAATGCAGGTAAATCTACTTTACTGAATGCGTTGTTGAAATCAGACAGGGCTATTGTAACTGCAATTGCAGGTACGACCCGAGATTATATCGAAGAGAAGTGTATGTTGAATGGCCGGCTTTTTAGGCTGGTTGATACTGCTGGTATCAGGGATTCCGATGATCAAGTTGAAAAGATTGGTATTGAACAATCAATTCAGATCTCCCGAGATGCAGATATTGTTGTTGCTATGGTCGGTGCAGATACCCCCCCAGCTGAAGCTGAAAAGATTGATGTGTTAGTTGATGGTTGTGATGCTGATGTTATTAAAATAACGACCAAGTCTGATTTGGGTCTAGGGATTGGCTGGGAAGGTAGCGTGCCAATCTCCTGTTATAATTCTGATGGATTAGATATTTTAAAAGACTTATTAGTCGAAGCAGTCGATTCACATCTGAATAAATTAGAAGATAAGGTGTATATCACTACTGAAAGACATCGAAGTGCTCTTGAAGAGACTCAAATATCATTAAAAAGATTTTTCGATTCCTATGAGTCAGGTGGCTTTGATGAATGCTTAGCTTTTGAGCTTCAGGAAGCATCCAGATCTTTAGTTTCGATCATTGGTGTCGTTGGTGTTGAAGATATTCTCGACAAAGTTTTCAGTCAGTTTTGTGTGGGAAAGTAGTTTTATCTTTCATCGTCTCTCGCTACGATATTAAGTACGTGTAAGTTCCAGTGATAGTTGATATATTTCTGCATATAAAGAATACCTAACGGTGGGATAACCCAGAGAAACATAGCTACTTTTTGTTTTATCAATTGGTAACCATTTTGTTGCTCAGCACTTGATATTAGTTTCGCTATTTCCCATCCCGCAAATAGGTGGAGCAGTGGAATCCAGGAAAGTCTAAAAAGAATAGTTTTGTTTGAGCAGCACCCGTGAATATGCCACTCCAACTCATTTCTCCTTGATACAGCCCATTTGTGCCATAGCAAACCCCAAAGAAATGCTGCCCGGAAAGGGTGTTCCAGATTCCCTAAGCGCAGCCGGCCTTTTAATAGGTAGTAGTTTGACTTTAACAGCTCAGATTTTTTCTGGTCGCTTTTTATATTTTTATCTTTTTCGTTTGGATCGTTGATCTTTAGGTTTGACAGCCCTGGAAGGGGGTTGTTCGGATTAAAAGCCCAGGGTTCATATATTTCGCTCGTTTCTTCTTGGATGGTTACGTTATTATTTTTAGATGATTTTTCTATTAGAGGCGTTTTATTTTTGTCCTCAGATACTTGGGTTAGTTGATTGATCGTTTGATCTGCGAGCATTGATGCAAAAGAGTTTTCGTTTTTTCGTTTGGAGCTTAGTAGCTTTTTCTTCTCAACCTTCTTTGCTTTGCGTGTTTTTTCAGGGCTTATGTTATTGCTGATTCTTTCTTGTTCTTTTGTTTCTGATAGTGCTTCTAATTTGTCGAGTGAGTGCCATTTTTTGAATCCCTTTTGACTTATTAGCATTTCTAAACCATCTTTACCATATTGAGGCATGGTGGAGATGATATCGGATGATAGAGGTCCATGCACTTTTCCGTCGAAAAATGCATACCATTCTTTTGCGCTTATCTGTTCAGCCGAAAGATATTCTGTCATTGTTCTGACTCCAGACTCTCTTTATTAGAACATGCAAAAACCGTTCTGCTCCATATCTTCAAAATACCTTTTGTTGTATAGTTTACCTTATCAAAAGAAAAAGCCACAGTAAGCATTGCTAGATCTTTCAAAACTATGGGTTCAATGGGGGGCATATGGATTTACGAGGTCTTATAGATAGTCTAAATGAAAAAAATTTTCCCATACCTTTTTCAGGTCATTTTGTAGATGGTAAATGGCAAGAATTACAGCAAGAAAATGTTATAAAACAGGCTGTTAGTCCGAGTTCAGGGGCTACCCTTTATGATATTAGATTAAATAAGGGAGTCATACATCAGGCGATTGAAGCAGCCTCTGTAAAGTTTGAGAAACATAACCCTACTCCTATGCATATACGCTTTGAGATTTTGAAAAGGTTGAGGCAAGGCTTAACTGATTTTCAAGATGCCTTGATTAAAGCTATGGTGATAGAGGGTGGGAAACCAATATGGGAGGCTCAGAATGAAATTATTGGGACTCTGAATTACTTAGATAGGGTTGCTTCGCTCGAAGAAGTAGATACTTCAAGTTTATTGGGGCCAGTAGAACTGGGGGTGGTTCCCAGGGAAGTTAGTCTAGAGCCCATAGGGATTACTTGTGCCTGGTTGCCTTTCTCTTCCCCTTGTTTGAATTTTGCATATACCTTTGCGGCATCAGTTGTTGCCGATAGTCCTCTAGTGTTGTTTGTATCGGGTAATGCAGGGATTTGTGGTTCAATTTTTGCTTCTATATATGAGAACCTAAAAATAGAACCTAACCTCATGCAAGTTGTTATATCTGATTTTGTTCATTTTCATTCGGCACTGAGTGATTCTCGGATCAAAGGCATTATTTATACAGGCTCTCGAGAACATTGTGAATTGATTAGAAGAGAGAGGGCTGGAGTAAAAGGTCGTCAGTTAATTTTACAGTCTGGTGGCAAAAACTCAGTATATATTGATGATAGTGCCGATATAGAACAGTCCGTTAGAGCAACGTTACTGGGGTCAGTCAAAAGTGCGGGGCAGCTTTGTTCGTCAACGAGTAGGGTTTTTTTGCCGAAAGATAGCATGGTCGATTGGGTTGATTGTTATGTCCAGATGGCTAAGAAAATCGAGATTGGTCCGACCGATGGGGATAATAGTGATGTCGTCATGGGCCCATTATATTCTAATAAAGCGGTGGAGAAGTTTCTAAGGTTTCAGACGATGGCAAAGAGAGAATCTAAAAGCTCGCCGCTATGGGGGAAAAGGCTAGAAACTGGTGTAAATGGTTTTTTTGTTACCCCGGGACTGCATATATTGGATCAATTTGATTCAACATCTGCTTACCAGGCAAATGTTTTAATGTGTCCGGATGTTGCGGTATATGTTTATGAGTCTCAACATGAAGCCATTCATTGTATGAATGCCACTGATGCGCAGTTGGTGGTTTCTTTGTTTGGGGAAGAGTCAAAGGTTGCTGGTTTATGCCATTCCTTAAGTGCGCCCAATGTATTAATCAATAGTCCTACAATAGATATAGAGTTGCATCCGGGAATTGCAGGTAAAAATCAATGTGGCCATCATCGTCTTAGCGGTGTCGGTTTGGCTTTTCTATTATCTTACCCAAAAGCCATTGTTACAGCTTCAATCGATGGAAAAGGACTTATTGCTTGGCCTTTTTCTCGGAATTAAATAGTTTGTTGCTACAGTGAAAAAAACTTTGAAAGAAGAGGTATGGAGTCCTTGATAGAAAGACAAGCCACATATTGGTCAACAGCGGAAGTATTTGATAGTTCTACCAGAAAACAGGTTTCAGCATTAATTGAATCGAATGACGTTGAACAACTGTCCGAGATGTTTTACCGGGATCTCGATTTTGGAACTGGGGGTTTGCGTGGGGTTGTGGGTGTTGGTACTAGTCGTATCAACATATACAATGTTCGCAAGGCAACCTGCGCCTTGGCGCGGCATCTTAAGAAGAAGTTTCCTGATGAGTCGCTAAAGCTCTCAGTGTCATTTGATTCGAGAAATTATTCGAGGGAATTTGCAGTTGCAGTTGCAGAGGTGGCCGCTGCTCATGATATTAAGACCTATATTACTAAGGAACTTAGGCCGGTTCCTATGCTTTCATATATGGTGAGACACTTTAGTTGCCATGCTGGCGTTTGTATAACCGCTAGTCATAATCCACCAGAGTACAACGGTTACAAAGTCTATTGTCAGACAGGTGGTCAGTTGGTGCCGCCTGATGATCAAAATATCATCAGGGAATATTCAGCTATTAGCGATTATGGAGAGATTCCTTTTTTAGATTGGGATCAGGGTATTCAAGCTGGCTTAATCGTGGAAGTTAGCGAAGAGCTAGATGACTCCTATTTTGGCGCAGTAGAAAAGTTGTCGAATTATGCCGGAGGAAGAGACAAGGTAAAAATAGTTTATACCCCTCTGCATGGTTCTGGGAATTTTCCTGTTGTGGAAGCTTTGAGGCGTTTTGGATTTAATCAGGTGCAAGTGGTCCCTGAGCAGGCCCAGCCAGATGGTGATTTTCCGACAGTTGCTTCTCCTAACCCAGAGGACCCTCAAGCTCTAGAAATGGCGGTTGCATTGGCCGATATTAGCGATGCTAATATAGTACTGGGTACCGATCCTGATGCTGACCGTGTTGGGATTGTTGTGAAGGAGAAGGGAAAGTGGGTTTGGCTTAATGGCAATCAGTTGGGTTGTTTACTGATTGACTTCGTTTTGAAGTCTTTAAAGAATAGTGGGAAATTACCGGAATCCCCATTAGTTGTAAAAACCATTGTTACAACTGAGTTGCAGAGGCACATAGCAGTTTCCTATGGAGCTTCATGTGAAGATACTTTGACAGGCTTTAAGTGGATTTGTGATCTAATTGATCAGTATGAGTCAGGAAAAAAGACACCATACAAAAAGTATGTTTGTGGTGGTGAGGAGAGCTATGGATTTTTGGCTGACACCTTTGTTCGTGATAAAGATGCTGTCATATCATGCTGTCTTGCTGCGGAAATGTTGGCGTGGCACTTAGAGCAAGGTCGAACTTTGACAGATGCTTTGGACGATTTGTTTAAGCAGCATGGTGTCTATCAAGAGGGGTTGCATACAGAAACTCTTCCTGGTCAAGACGGTGCAAAGCTGATTCAAACGTTAATGGCAACGATCAGGGATAAGCCGCCTTTGAAGCTGGCGGGTGCTCAAATTGATGCCGTTATGGATTTTCAATTAGGGCGTCAGTATATTAGAAAAAATAATAGTTACATGCCGTCGGGTGAGATCACTCTCCCACAATCGAATGTGTTACAATTTATACTTGAAGATGGCTCAAAAGTTAGCGTTCGCCCTTCAGGCACAGAACCGAAGATTAAGTTTTATTTTTCGGCCAATATGCTCGTACCTGATTCCTGCTCTCAAGTTGAGCTGGAGTCCATCAAAGTTAGATGCCTGAATAGGGTCGAGCAGCTTAAGGAGGCGATGATAGCTTTAATGCCTAAGTAAAACTTCGAAAAGGATCTCGTGTTGAAACCTAAGCTCATACTTTCGTTGTTTGTTTTGATGGGGTCGCTATTTACCTCGGCTGAGGTATCGGCAAGGTCTTATAGGGCATCTGATGGTACTGACGTAGTTAAGGATAAGCTTTTTCCAAAGCGGAAATCTCTAGAGATTAGTCCAAGGTTCGGGTTGATATTAAATCAGTCTTATGTGGATTCAGTGTTAACTAGTCTTGGAGTTAATTACTACATGAGCGAAGAATGGGGCTTTGGGCTTGATTTAACTCTCGCTATCAATTCGGATAAAACCGAACGGACTTGTATCGAAAGTTTTTACAATGATCCTGGCGATGATATGTCTGAGGTTTGTAACCCTGATCCGACAGAGTTGATTCAAGTTCGAGACCAATATGGCCAAGCGGGTTCAGGGGTTAAAGAGAAGCCGAATTATGGTCCAGCCTATGTGCCTGTCCGGGAAATTGGTCAGATTATTTCTGTAAATGCTTTGTGGAACCCTGTGTATGGCAAGCAGTTGATTTTTAAGAGCTTTATCAGTCACTTTGATTTGTTTTTGGAGTCGGGTGGAGCCATAGTCATATCAAAGTATTATCCTAAGAGAAATATTCTGGCTAATTCACTTAAGGCTAGAGGAGAAAAGCTAGCGGACTCTGATTTGGATGGCAATATTGGTGCTACCCCGGAGGAGACATATGCATGGGGTCTTTCGGGGCGTCCACCTGCACAGGATAAAGCTAATGTGGCTTTAAACTTAGGTATCGGCCAGAAGTTTCATTTTGGCGCCCTTCACTTTAATCTTCTGCTTAGAAATATGCTTATTCTAGGAACGCCTTCTGGTTTTGAGAGTTTATTTGCTTTTTCAACTGGTTTAGGTGTGCGGTTCTAGTAGCTTCAGCACTAATTAAGCCCGTCATTGGCAACAATGACGGGCTTTAATGATTCAATTTTCTAATAAATAAAAAATAAGATTATTTATTAAAAAGGTATGTCGTCTAAGCTTGGTGCGTTGTTGTTCGGCATATTACCTGCAGGTGCCGGTGTTTGCTGGGGTGCAAAGTCACCGATAGGGTTTGACGCAGTCTGGTACCCACCACCACTTGCATCGTTGTTATATGAAGGTTCCCCTTGTGGCATACCCTGGCCACTTCCATAATTTTGGTCTCTTTGCTGGCCACCACCGATAAACTGAACAGTTTGAGCAACGATTTCTGTTGTATACCTTTTTTGTCCTGATTGCTTGTCGTCCCAAGAGCGAGTTTGTAGGCGTCCTTCTACGTAAACTGAACGCCCTTTTGCTAGATATTTGGCGCAATTTTCTGCCGACTTACTCCAGACTATGATTCGGTGCCATTCTGTAGTTTCTTGTCTTTGACCATCTCGTCCATTGCGGACATCGGTTGTGGCTACGCTTAGTGTGCAGACAGGAGTGCCATTAGAGGTGTATCGTAGTTCTGGATCTTGTCCCAAGTTCCCTAATACAATGACGCGATTTACGGATGCCATTTTGTCTTTCCTTTGTGATGAGAAGCTGTAGTAGCTGTAATTTTAGTGGTATCCGAGTATCATAATCGGATCCAAATTAAAACTAAGGCAGATCCATGGATCTTATAACTAGCAGAAATAAAGCCTGGACCTCTTCGGTTATATCTATAGTTTTAGAAGCTGGACAAGAGAAAATTACCATTGCTCTTGATAGCCTTTCAATGACATTGTATCGCAGTGGCCATGTAACGAATTTTGCAGGTTTTTGATTATAGGAGTGATTGACTTATGGTTTTTGGGCATATCCAAAGTTTTGCTAAATACGTCATATTGTCTTTAGCTCTTTTCGTTGCTGGTAGTTGTGGTACGCCGGAAAAGTTTGAAACCCTAGGGAACTCTTTCGCTGATCCTGGTGCTATTGGAAAATCAAGTGATGCTTCTTATTTTTATGTATTAAATACCGATTTGCAGAGAATTTATAATCAAGGTTCTATCCTTACTCTTGATAAAGACGGCAATAAACAGGGGGCTATAGAGACACCGAGGTTAGGACGTAGCCTGATGGTTGCTGGCAACTATATGTTGGTGTCGTTTGGTAAAAATGAAGATAGCGATTATGGGAGACTTCAGCTCTATAATATCACTGATGCTAAGGCTCCTGTTTTAGCTAAAGAGTGGACTTCAGAGCTTGGGGATTGTGATCCGTGGAATGCTGTGATGCGAACCTGGTCAGGTACGGGAAATGTAGAAGGTTTATATAAATATTTTGCAGTTTCATGCTTTAACGGAGGTTTGGTTTTAGGTGTTCTAAATACTGATCTGACTCAATCAACCATCTCAATGGTCCGTAAGTTTTCGTATAAGCGAAGAGCGATTCATTTGGATGCTCAAAGGAATATGATCTATCTTTTTTATACAAACCAGGGAAGCATAACGGCGGTAGATCTTATCAGTACTGATTTGATTACTTGGAACTAT
Organism: Pseudobdellovibrionaceae bacterium; assembly: GCA_002725955.1. GTDB lineage: Bacteria > Bdellovibrionota_B > Oligoflexia > Oligoflexales > Oligoflexaceae. The sequence goes on along the minus strand of PBRN01000152.1, from coordinate 2,402 downwards.
GATACNTCATTACCCGTACTTGGTAGTAATAAGGTNCCGGATGNTTATGAAACGGATAGATTATCAGCTTCTAGGATCANNGAGAGGAAAAGATTTCAGTTTATTGCTTTTGATATCGAAGCCAGTGAGGCTAATGGCCACGCTTTCTTTGAGGAGACTTCTGATACCGTAATTTTGGCAAGAGAGAAGCGTTGGCTGCACTTTGAATTACTTAATCGCCAAGGTGGTATTGACATACCTCGTGCAGACTCACTACGAGGTGCGGGTAGCTACTATTTTCGTTCCAACTTTTGGGCTACCAAGGTAGATCCTGATGATCCCGAAAACTCTTTCTATATTTCTCATCGGGGAGGGAGGGATAATATTTATGGTAATAATGTTATTAGAGTGACTGTTACGGGTGATAGTGATGCTGTCCGTAAGCAGGCGAATACTGGGTGCACGGAAATTACTACTGTCAGCGAGTCATGTGTCAAAGATGTTGGTGATTATATGTCTTTTGAACGTGTCTATGGATTCGCGGATCAATATAATAAATATCACTACATTACCGATTTCGATATTCAGAAGGTCGGTGGTGATAAGATTCTTCTTGTGAATCACTTTCGCGAACAATCGAACTTTTCGATCGCAGAATCTCAGTTTTCGGTAGAAGCTTCTGTCATTGGTGATGATTCTTGGTTAAGCTATTTTCGAAATACTGCATATCAACGGTCTTGGTTTGGAGTGGCATTAGGGTCCGATGGCACTGCTATGTCTTGCTCTTTTTACGGCAATGCCGTTATGAAGCTGGATGTGCAGCCGCGAAAGGCTTTAGATGAAAAAAATGTGATTTATTGAAAAGGTTACTTGATGAAACTTAGGAAGCTAGTCGTTTCTGGATTCAAATCGTTTGCTGACAAAGTGACTGTCAACTTTGATGATGGTATTACCGGTATTGTCGGTCCTAATGGATCAGGCAAGAGCAATGTGATTGATTCCGTTCGCTGGGTGATGGGTGAGCAGAACGCAAAAAATCTGCGAGGACAAGTTGCTACAGATATTATATTTGCAGGCTCACCTCAGAGGAAAGCTCTTGGTTTGGCCGAAGTTACTTTGGTGTTCGATAATAGCGAAGAAGATGAACTTTGTCCTATTGAGTATCGCCATGAAGCAGAAATAGCTCTAACGCGCCGATTGTATATTGATGGTACGAGAGAATATCTTATAAATAAAAAGCCTTGTCGCCTTAAAGACATAGTTGGTTTTTTCGCTGCTTCCGGCCTCAGCGGTCGCAGTTACGCTATGATTCAGCAGGGACAGGTTGATCGGATATTGAACGCAAAACCCGAGGATATTAGGGAGATTCTTGAAGAAGCCGCCGGTACTTTAATTTATAAAAATAGGCGACTGGCCGCTAAAAAGAAGCTAGAGCGCACAAGCGAAAACCTTTCTCGGATTGAGGATATTGTAGCAGAACTGAGTGTTCAGTTAGAGGCTCTCGAAGGTCAGGTGGAAAAAGCTAAGAAATGGCAGAAACTGTCAGATGATTTAAAGTCCCAAGAAATCAGTTTATTTGCTCATAATCATTTGTATCTCGAAAATAAATTAATTGAAGCGCAGGTGGTATTGACGGATCAGCAAGACCAAGAAGTTTCTTTAATGACTGAATTAGGTGCTATCGAGGCTAATCATACTGAATTACAGAACCAACTGATTGAAATGGATCCTGAGTCGGAAGCTTTGCAGGAGAAGGCTTCAACCTTAAGAGAATATATTGCTCGCGCTGAAAGTACAATCACACTAGCGATGCAGACCTTAGAAAAATCTGAGGAAAGGCTCCTAGTCATCGACCAAGAGGCGGGTGAAGATAAGGATTTACTAAATAAGTTAGAGTTAGAGCAGATTGCCTTTGAGAAAGAGCTTCAGGAAGCAGATGAAGAGTCAGAAGTTCTAAAAGAGCAGATAGAGGCTTATCAGGATCAAGTTGATCAAGTTGATGAGTCGCGTCAAGTTTTCGAAAATCGATTGACTGAAATGAGAGATACTGTTCGAAACATTGATCACTTATTAGAGAGCAACACTCTTAGGTTCGAGGCGGTGGATAGAGATCGGAAAAGAGCCACGGTAGAGATGGAATCGACGCAAAATAGGGTTCAGTCTTTGTCAAGTGATGTGGATACTTCTGAGCAAAGCATGAGCGAATTACAAGAGAAAATTTCAACACATCAGTCAGGTTTGGATGATGAGGTGTTAAGGAAGCAATCCTTAGACCAGGAAGTTTCTGCGAAAAAGGAAGAACTTCAGGTTAGAGTTCAGCAGCGTGACGAATTGAAGGAGAAATACCTTGGTCTTGATGCTAGAAATACATCACTCCGAGAGCTGGGTGAGGATAGTTCGGATATAAGGCAATCGGTGAAAGA
>PBRN01000151.1 GCA_002725955.1 Pseudobdellovibrionaceae bacterium | reverse complement strand
TGTAAACCGAGCCATAATTAACCTAAGATTTATACCAAGACCGCCATCCAAGATCAGGAGCAAATCTACATTCTACGACAGCGCAATCATGAAAATATTGCCATAAGCTAAGGGCGCCCACTTTACAGTAATAAAAGCAGGATTTATTGAGAATTTATCATAGATGGCTCATATGAGTTTGATAACGGCTGTATAGGCTGGGGTATTGCTATTGAAATGCATCAAAGCTTTGAATTAGCAGTGAAAAGCAGAGGAAAACAAAAGCTAGTCCGTAAAAAGATTCTTATCGCCTCTAATTTGTTTAGGTTCACCACCAGAAGCCACGATCTTCAAGTTTTCAAAATATTGCATCAATAGATTCATTTCCTGAGATATCCGATCGAACTTTTGAGATTCTATCAAAAAGACATCTTCTATTTTATGTTTAAGGTCCAGCGACAGGCTCCCTATTTCCGGAGCCTCATGAGCAATGCGCTCTATCAGTGGTATAACGTGCATAAGTTTACCCATTATGCTTCCGCCAGCCTCATCTAGCTCACCCTGAGTTTGCTTAATCTTATTTACTAGCCCACTTTCATCGAACATCTGGTCCATAATTTTAATGGCTCGACCTACTTCACGCACTACTTTTTCGTTAGTNTGACGCAAACGAGNACTTAGCATTAGAGATGCACTTTGGTAGAAGCCCTTAGCAAAAAGTGGATTNTCTTCTANTAATTGGTTAAATTTGACTTTCGGGCAGAANAGGNTNACAGCACTTTCTGAACTAACCACCACATCTGCTGANGCTTTCGAATCTCCCTCAATCAATGCCATNTCACCAAAAGCTGAACCAGGACCCTGATCAGCCACCGGATGGTCATAATCTGGAAGGAAAATTCCTATGCGTCCAGCACAAAGTATATATATCCCTTTTACTTCATTACCTGCGGTAATTATTTTTTCACCTTGAATATATTCCTGTTTCTCCAAGTGATCTGGNAACAACTTTCTAGAAGCCTGGTCCATGCGCTTGAAAATTGGAATCTCTTCAAATGATANGGCTCTTATCTGTGTTTTCTCCATCGNAGCTATAACNCGCAAATATTTANCATCTAGTCNAAATNGNACTAACCATATATGTTTATTTTAGCTGGTAATNCTCATNATGGAATACTNTCNAACTAGGCGAATTCTTCCTATTTGCNNNACCAATAATGCGATCAGATAAATTATCTATTATTGAAGAAAAGCTGNTTAANAAGAACANTGTAGGGTCANGCAACNAGATGATATCTTATTAAAANTTACTNAAACTTAATCATTCATTGACAGCCTACTTAAACCAGCAGCATCCAACTATTTCAATTATNCTTTCTAAGGTTCTTAGGATAANTTTATGNTGAAAACCAACAAAANGAATCTNCTATCGAATCATAACCATCATCTATATCCGTAATGAGAAGTATATAGATAGTTTTTAAAANANATATTTAGAATNTATANGGCAGNTATCGGCAATTAAATACACTACCAAGATCGGCGCATATATACACCCAAAAAACNNNGNGAAAAATTTATGACTTACTGGACTGCCGCAGCAGCGCCATAATCTCATCNATCTTTGCAGNAGTTTGATCAGTGGTTCCTGATTCNAGAACANCNCGAACACAATGGTTCAGGTGTCCCTCAAGAATTTGTAACTCAAGNGATTTTAATGCACTTCGNGTAGCTTTAANCTGNGTNAGAATATCGATACAATACTTCTCTGANTCTATCATTGAAGCTATACCCCTCATTTGGCCTTCAATCCGACTCACCCTATTTTTCAGCAATTTATGANTAGCACCCTTCTGAACCACTAAATTAACCTCCGNATTCTCANACTATTGGTAACNACAGACACNCTGCTCATAGCCATAGCAATACNAGCCAGAACTGGAGGCAACATAGGNCCTCCAAAAACATATANTACTCCACCTGCAATAGGTATNAGCAGAGAATTATANAACAAAGATAATAGNAGGTTTTGCTTAATAATNGTCATCGNACCCTGNGCNAGCACGAAAAANTCCAATNCCTTTGTAAGATCACTTTTGACAATAGTTACATCGGCAGTATTTATGGCNACATCNGTACCNGTNCCCATAGCTAAAGATAANTCNGCNTTAGCNAANGCNGGCGCATCATTGATTCCATCGCCNATCATAGCAACCCGNATNCCCGTCGACTGAAGNTTTTCAATTTGACGGGCCTTATCNAAGGGAAGGGCATTTGCNATATAATGATCGAANCCCAATTCTTNNGCGACAGCAGAACCAATAACTTCATTATCNCCTGTAATTAGCCAAGTTTGAAAACCNTAANTTTTAAAGCGCTCAATNACCACTTTCGCTTCTGACTTTATCCTATCACCAATAACGAAANTACCNTTAANNACGCCATCAGATGCNACATAAACATGAGTGCCNACTTCAACCGGTATATNTTTNTCNAGAACAACAATNCCNTGCTCATCCATCAATGANTTATTNCCAATCACGTATCNAGAGTCTTCAAGAGANCCNATGACCCCNTTCCCCTTNATAAGCTCAAATTCNTCNGGTTCNANAAAATCTCTTNCNGATTCACTNGCNTATGCAACAATGGCCTGAGAGATNGGATGCTCCGAAAAAGTTTCAATGGAGCCCACATCTCTAAGAGTTTTTTGACTATCGTCATAACANACAAAATTCAAAACCCGNGGCTTGCCTTCNGTTATAGTGCCNGTCTTATCAAAAACAATGGCNCCCATACCAATGCCTTTTTCTATAACTTCTCCCCCGCGGATCAATAANCCCTTCAATGANGCCCTTCCAGTAGCGACAACAACTGCCGTAGGTGTTGCTAAACCGAGTGCGCATGGACAAGCGATAACCAAAACAGCAATGAAATTTGAAATAGCATTGCCCCAAATAGGCTCCGGCCCCACAAAAAACCATATAGCAAAAGTTAATACCGCAATGACAATGACCACTGGAGTGAAATATGCACTAACTTTATCAGCATATCTCTGCACGGAAGGCTTTGAAATCTGCGCATTTTCAACAAAAGAAACTATTTGAGCCAAAAAAGTTTCTGAACCGACTTTAGTAGCCCGATAATCCACTACCCCATCACCATTAATCGTACCAGCATAAACCTCATGACCGGCTGATTTCAAGACAGGTAAGGATTCTCCTGAAATCATCGACTCATCGACAAAGGATTCTCCTTTAGCGACCTTACCGTCTACCGGATACTTACCACCTGGCTTTACTCTAACAAGGTCACCTATTTCAACTTCTTCCGCCATTATCTCAATTAATTGTCTATCACGAATCACTTGCGCCTTTTTAGAACTTAGCTTCAATAGAGAATCCAAAGCCTCCTTCGTCTTTTTTTTGGCTTTATCTTCGAAGTATTGACCAAGACAAACAAAGGCAATAATAAAGCCCACAGCCTCAAAATATACCTTCTGAGTTAAACCGAAGGAAATCGCCTGACTCGGAAATAGTGTCACAAAGGTACTATAAAGATAGGCAGCACTAGTGCCCAAACCTATCAATGTATTCATATTAGACCGACCTGATATAAAAAACTTCAGAACAGCCTTCTGAAATCGAGCTCCAATCCAAGCCCAAATAGGAGTAGCACAACACAGCTGAAGCAGCCAATTAGACTGAGTATCAGGGAGGTTTTTAAATGGACCCATAGCAAGCATAAAAATGATTAAAGAGAGGGTAAACGCAGCGTAGAACATTTTCAAGCTNCTATGAGTAGAATCAGATATTCCCGCCCCCTCAGCCTCGATGACTGTAAAACCAAGGTCTTTAATNTTTTGTTTTACTTCCTTCTCTTTAGACTCAGAAATAAAAGAAAAAATAGCAGTTTCTGTTGCAAAATTGACATTAGAAGACTTGATACCTTCTATTTTAGTTATTGAGTTTTCAATATCTATGGCACAACCAGCACAACTCATACCGCCAATCTTTANCTTAATTGTATTCAATCGTTATACTCCCTCATACATCTGCCTGTTGGCGTAAGATAGGTATACCAATCTCACTCTAGCGAACTGNAATAATAGAAACNGGGAATCAACNAACTTTTTCCATTTTTTGAACCTGAAACCCTATATCTTTAAACTGACTCTTAATTCCCATCACAGATAANGANGCATTCAANTCCATAGTTACTCTACCAGAGGAAACATCNACATCTTTTATGACNACACCNTCCACTTCGGAAAAATAATCCTTTATTTTGGCTNCACACTTGCCACACTTNACACCCTCAAGGGTGAAACACATTGATTTCATTTAGATTATCCATTCTCAATTATTCCCAACATACCCCCACGGGGTATATTGCATTTAGNGANTAAAATCAATACTTTANTATATCCTTCTTATAATAGTCATATACTTAACCTACTGACGCAGNCTNGTTTTCTGAGTCATTGAAAGAAAGATNATTAAATAGTTAATAAATTTGAGGATTCGTGTAAAAATCTTAGCAACTACTTATGGAAAAAGTCTTGATGTCTTATGGNTTAATCGCAGATTTATTGGTGAGTGTTCACCTTGTTTGGGTCCTTGTCATTGTTTTAATGGTGCCACTCATCATTATNGGCAAATTTAAAGGATGGAATTGGGTTAGAAAGCCNTGGATAAGGATAACTCACGTCACTATGATACTAATTGTCGTAGGNGAGTCGTGNCTCAGTATACCTTGCCCGTTGACTGTCTGGGAAAAAAAAGCCCAAAAGCTAGCTGGACTCGAAAATTATGAGGGAAGCTTCATTGGCAACCTTTTCCAGAATCTGCTCTATTATAGCTTNCCTTCATGGCTTTTCACAGCAGCTTACACTTGTTTTGGACTANTAATCATTGNACTATTTTTATGGATCCCTATAAGAACGAAAAAATAGTTTGNAACCATATGGTTCATTATAANTTCNGNAAGAANCAAAATAAGTAATATAATTTAGCAAGAGATCAGTTAACAACAAAACGTACGTTCGTACCTAANCACACGNATTTTTTTAACAAAGCACATGCAAAAACTAACAAAAAAGTAACAGTTCATCACNCTAAAATTAAAGAACAAAGAGGAAAATCTTAANTAACNACCTAAAATCCCGATANAAANGCTGNCTAATTATAAGGGATCAAAGTCTATGACACATTCTCCGATAACAGTTGTTTTCGGTTTATTTATACTTACCAACATCGTTTGNTGCAGCGAATCNATAACTATGANGGATGGATCAAATAAAGCCATCTCTAATNCAATTGCATCGATTGACGAAGAAAGTACTACAATAGATGANCCGATCGAAATCGGNGGATCTTTTCTCACCTGTATTTCTCCTAACGATGGCCAAAATATGAAAATTTCATGCCACGTATTTAAGAACAGTGGCAAGCAGGAAGTCCCTGCCATCGAGGATCTCTGGTTAGAAGGAATTGTNACTAANGTCAAAACTGAGGCCAACTTTCAAATAACAGAACANCAATCTATTGAGATAANACCAATCTATGAGCCCGAGGAACCTTATCAANTCGTTATAAANTGGGAAGATGGAGAAGGCTCAGTAGCTNAAGTACAACCAGATCCTGAATATCGCTTCGAAGGTAATCTAGTGCAAGATGGNAGTTTTGAAACAATATCTATAGNTCAAGGGCCAACNTTCTATGCAGNNTCNGGACAACATCCATCCTGGGATGTTGNCGCTGGATCTAATTTTGGTTGCATAAACTCAATACCAGAACTCGAAATCCAAACTAACAGAAACGGNGCCACTTTTGTCCCTCAAAGTAGTGAAGGCAATCANCATCTAGAACTAGACTCTCGCTGCANTGATAACAGNGCTGGTGGGAATGTAGNTGTNTATCAAGATCTANAAACAATCCCNGGACATATATATACCNTAGAATTTGATACTCGGGCNCGAGANACCAACATTGGAGAGGAAGCCTACGTGGTTATGTTCGGGGACGAGGANATTCACAATGGAGAATCNATNAANATGGNATGGCAAAANATGTCTTTCCAGGTAAAAGCGACNAAAGAAACNTCCCGAATCTTATTTGAAGAAATGGGNACATCGAANAGCATGGGTACNCTNATCGACAATATAGANGTATTCGATTTGGGNTTAGATAAAAANACANACTAAAANANACTTNATACAATATCAATNAGAGAANCTAATAGACNACATTCATCGATAANCTTAGNAGATCATCGACTTTTCTTGACTTNCGAAAACNNCGAATCACAGAACGCGGATAGCNAAAACCAACTCCGAAATAAAANAGGATCGTCTTTANCTTNGTNAAAATTATATGATCAGATAAGCCCTTGCGTCGATAGAGATCAACTAAACTCAGCAAAAATTCATTTTTTTGTGCGGGATTCANTGAAAAATTTTCCCCTCTGATTTTCTGAAGGAGATAAGGGTCCCATAAAATGCCNCGNCCAAACATCCATTTATTAATATATGGATGTCTTTTGGCAGCATGATCAAATGCTTCCTTTGAAAACAAATCTCCACTATATACCACCTCATGGTCCAAAGCCTTCCAAGCTGAATGAAATGCATCATGATTGACAGATCCATTATACTTTTGCTTTGCCGTCCTCGGATGTATCATGACTTCATGGAGTGGATAGCGATTAAAAACCTTGATCATCGGTAATAGCTCATTGTCATGGTCTAAACCAATCCTCGTTTTGACAGATAGACGATTTGGAATGTTCTCAAATACATGATCCAACAAGCGATCCACCCGATCCAACTCCTTGATTAAACCTGCACCCCGAGCCCGACCAGCAGCAGTAGGAACTGGACACCCCATATTAAAGTTGATCGTATGATAACCCATATCAAACAGATGACTTGCTAAGTGGACAAAATCATCAGCATGGTTACTCATAATCTGAGGCTGAACTATAAGTTCATTATTGTATTGATCATGAAGATCATTGACTGAAGATGCTTTATAACGCCTACCTTGGAGCGTTCTAATAAATGGACTAATACCAAGATCGAAGCCACCAAAGCACTGAGTAAAAGCCGAGCGAAAACAGCTATCTGTAATACCCAACATGGGGGCCATATAAAATGTATGCTTAGTCTTCATCAACTCATCAGCACTCTTCGGGGAATCTCAATTTTCAATATATTGACTTACCTTATCTTTGGCTGTTTTGTTATAAAATAAAAGAGATTCTAAAAGCGATTATAGAAAAGACTATCATCCTCCGATACTTCTAGAGGCCTGTTGGCCGATGATTTCGGAGGCTTGCATGCTATCCCAACAACAAATTAACCAATTCTTTGATCAAGGTTTTCTCATCTTCGAGGACATGTTCTCTCAGGCTGAAATAAAAGAAATGTTACATTATTTTGACCACTTACAGAATATGGCGCTTCTTTGCAAAGAAACCACAACCACAGCAGCAGGAACGAACTTTGTCATGACAGGTCCTCGCATAGATCGGGTCGTATGGTGCGCTGGCGAATGCCCAGAATTACTTGAGGTTTCTCAGGATCCAAGGATCTTGGCACCAGTATCAGAATTATTAGGATCAACTGAAATGGTACAACTTATTTGCCAAGCTCATTATAAGCTTCCAGGAGATAATCTGTCGTTTCAATGGCATCAGGATAGCAATAACCGTGAAGAAGGGACCAGTTTATGGACAGATATTAATGGGAAAGGAAGTTTTGTTCAAACAGCCATAGCCATTGACCAAATGACTGAAAACAATGGTCCCATCATGTTTGTACCTGGCTCGTCAAAACAAGGCCATATCGACCTAATTCAACACCCCGAACGATTTAATAGTGAGACAGCTAAAATAGTAACACCATTGCTTAACCCTGGAACAGCTATCATGTTTCACCCCTGGGTGATTCATGGCAGTACCGCTAACCAATCTGAAAAGCCCCGACGGGTTTTCATAAACGGTTATGCCTATCCAGGAGCCAACAGAAAAACTTATCCCGGTTGCGGAACTGGCAGAACAACAATCTACGAAGGTGAATGATTTTTTGACATTGATAGACAGGGAACGATCCAAAAAATAGTGACCGTAGCCAATAACCCTAAAGAAGCAAAGCCAACCACCACTGGCATGACGCTATCATCGTACAATGCCCCAATAAGAATACCAATCGGCACGGACAAAACAGAAGAAATAAAGCCAACTACCGAAGACCCGACACCAGCAATATGTCCTAGCGGCTGCATAGCCAAAGCATTAAGATTACCGAACTGAAGACCTACAAAAAATAAGGTAATCATAAAATACAAAATCAGAGACCATAAGGGCGGCTCATCTATATTCAGTAAATTAGCACCAAAAAAGATAATAGAAGTAACTGTTACACCCAGAATACCCAACTTACATAGTTTTAGCATACCAAAGTACAAAACAAGCTTACCATTCAATAAAGAAGCAAGACCAACAGACAAAGCGCATACAGCAAACACAATCGGAAAGTGAGAACCTAGTGCATACTGAATTTGCATGATCTGTTGCACCGAACTTAGATAGCCGATGAATGCACCTAGTATGAATCCTAGAGCTATAGTAAAGCCGATAGTGATAGGGTTTCTAACCGCTTCGCTCGCTGCCGACCAAATAAGAACTATTGAGAAACGACTTCTTTTATCCAAAGAAAGTGTCTCCGGCTGCCTTAATAAAAACCATACTAATGACACTACAGATAAACCCAAGATGAACGTGAAGATCCACCTCCAATTGCCTATCAGCAGAATACCTTGCCCAAGAGCAGGCGCTATCATCGGGGCCAAGACAAATACGGCCATAATGTAAGACATCACCTTTGCCATTGCGTCCCCAACGAACTGATCACGGATTAAGGCAATACAAATAGTTCGAGCACCACCGAGACCTATACCCTGAAGAATCCTCCCAATGATCATCAAAGCAAAAGTATCCGTTACAATCGAACAAATTGAACCTATAAAAAATATTACATAGCCTATATAAACCGCAGATTTTCGCCCAATACTATCCGACAGAGGCCCAAAAAACACCTGCCCAATGGCCATTCCTAAAAAAACCATTGAAACGACTAGTTGAGCATCATTAGGATGACTGACATTTAGATCCTTGCCCAAATCTGGCAATGCCGGAAGCATCGCATCAATTGCCAATGCTATCAAAGCCATCATTAATGCAGACATAGCCACGAACTCGCCTGTCGAAGTCTGGGTTAACTCACTCTTTTTCATTCCTCGTCCTTCGTGACTATATTTGATCCACCCCTCAAGCATCATGCAGCCTTAGCATCATTTGAGCGACGGCACTATGCAAAAACCATTAAAGCTAAAAGAAAACCTACTTTTAAATTCATAGGTTATTGATCATCAGTCCACCGATCAGTATATTTGGATTTCTAGCCAATAACTCTTCACACAGGATGATGGAATGAGCAGCAGTCACTTTGACGTCATAATCATTGGTGCCGGCTTATCGGGAATCAGCGCTGGTTACCATCTGCATAAAAACTGCCCCGATAAAACCTACACAATCTTAGAAGGAAGAAGCAATATTGGGGGAACCTGGGATCTATTCAAATACCCAGGGATTCGTTCCGATTCGGATATGCATACTCTCGGTTTTTCATTTAGACCTTGGAAAGAGGCAAAAGCGATTGCTGACGGGCCAGCAATTTTAAAATATATGCGAGAAACAGCAGATCAGTTAGGGATTCAAAAAAAAATTCAGTTTAACAAGCAAGTAACCACAATTTCTTGGCAAACCGATGGCTCCCAATGGACTGTGCATACCAAGTCTAAACAAGGAAATCATGATGAAACAACCTTGATGACATGCAATTTCTTATTCGTCTGCACGGGTTACTATAAATATTCTGAAGGCTACACACCTAGCTTTGATGGTATGGCTGAATTTAAAGGGCAAATCATACATCCTCAGAAATGGGATGTTGACTATGATTACAATAGTAAGAAGGTTATTGTAATTGGTAGCGGAGCAACCGCAGTCACGCTCATCCCGGAGCTAGCCAAAAAGGCTGACACAGTTACTATGCTACAAAGGTCTCCAACCTATATGATAGCCCGACCATCCGAAGATAGCCTTGCTAACTTCCTCTCAAAGATTCTCCCAGACAGACTTACTTATAAAATAATTCGCTGGAAAAATATTATCATAGGTCTACTATTTTTCCAAGCTGCCCAACGATTTCCAGAGAAAATTAAACAATATTTGATGGGCCTTTTAAGAGATGAAATAGGACCCCAAATCAATGTCGACACTCATTTCAAACCCAACTATAACCCCTGGGATCAGCGGCTATGCTTGGTGCCAAATGGCGATTTATTTGAATCGATCAAAAAAGAAGAAACTTCTATTATCACTGAAGAAATCGATCAATTTACTCCAGATGGCATCAAACTAAAATCAGGAAAAGAACTGCAAGCAGACTTAATCATTACCGCAACGGGAATTAATCTGGAATTTTTAGGGGGTATAGAGGTCTATACTGATGGGAAGGAAATCATCCCAGGGGAACTAGTTTATTATAAAGGAATGATGTACAGNGANATCCCAAACCTCGCAACTTCTATGGGCTATACCAATGCATCCTGGACTTTGAAATGTGATCTCATTTGTCATTATGTATGTAGNCTTCTGAATCANATGAAAAAACACAATAAAANCNGCTGNACNCCAAGAATANAAGACACNAANATGAAAACTAANCCCTATATGGANCTNAAGTCAGGTTATGTATTAAGATCAGCTGCANANCTACCAAAACAGGGGTATAAAAGACCTTGGTGCATNAATCAAAATTATTTAATTGATCTANTTCATATGAAATATAACCAACTAGAAGATGGTNCCATCGAGTTCACATAAATCTCGAAATATTTACAAAGACNAGAANAATACTTNATATTGTNAANATATATTCAAATTACGGAGGCNATCCATTGAAACTATATTCCGAAGCCTGTGAAAGAAACAAAGGNCCAATATCCGAAGTTCTGCGTTCTCACTTACCAGACAGNCCCAAAGTATTGGAAATCGCNAGTGGTAGCGGACAACATGCCATTTGGTTCGCAAATCGNATTGATGGAGTGAAATGGCAGCCCACCGATATNGACGANGCNTCCATAGTCAGTATANAGGCGATGATCAAAGACGAAGGCCAAGGTATACCTATCTTACCACCAATTTTGCTCGACGTAACCAACACAGAATATGAAACCACAGTAGATGCCATGGTGAATATCAACATGATACATATCTCACCATGGGCAACTTGCGAATCCTTNTTTCAAAAAGCACAAAAATGGTTAAATAAAAATGGGGTACTATTCTTATACGGNCCNTTTNTTTTCGATGACGTGGAGACNGCNCCAAGCAATATTACTTTCGATGCATCACTACGTCAACGCAACCCACAATGGGGCATTCGAGAATACGAAAAGGTAAAAGAAGTGGCAAAAAAATCAGGCTTCAGAGCGGATGAAATCATCTCNATGCCAGCAAATAATTATTCGCTTATTTTTCGTAGACTAGGCGATAAATAGAAACATCTCAAATAAAGATGATCGCCGTACTCAGCCTTTTNGTAACAAAATTGCAATTCCGAAANCAGTGCATTCTAAGGTAANGNCATTTAGGCAGCACTCTAAAAGGAAAGTTGCCATGTTTTATCTACAAACATGGCGTAATATCNAGCAAAANAGACTAANTGGTTATGGTAAGAATACAGNAAACCAAACNAGNCNTACACTAAAAGCAACAAGGCCNATAAAGCCAANCGTGACCACCTGNCCAAANCGCNTCAATGAACTAAATCCCACACCCACTCCTAGTTTATTANCNATNACAGGATCGATCATATTGAAAAAAAAAGGNTTTTAACAGAATATTAGTGACNCTGCATTAAATTCCACNAGTTAAACTACNCACAAATAAAGAAAGNGANCNANCTCACNTTTTAACAAATCATNAANCTAAAGAAATCATCTCAACTAGNNCTATATGCANTAAAAAAAGTTGAGCACTATATGTTCAAAAATGCTAAAAAANTAGTAACAACNATGGATCAGCAATTTTGCANGTAGGGAACAAAAATGAAAACAAAAATTACNGAACTTTTTAATATAAAATANCCCATTGTTATGGGTGGAATGATGCATGTTGGAAGAGCTGAACTGGCTGCAGCCGTAAGTAATGCGGGGGCACTAGGGATTCTGACAGCNTTGAACTCCAAAACTCCCGATGATCTAAGGGTTGANATCAAAAAGCTGAGGTCACTCACTGACAANCCATTTGGTGTCAATCTAACTTTACTNCCAACCCTCGTTCCAGTTAACTATGAAGAATATATTAGAGTAGTCTGCGAAGAAGGGGTCAAAATAGTAGAAACTGCAGGNCGGAGCCCAGAACCCCTGATGCCAGCTATGACAGCAGCTGGCATCAAAGTCATNCATAAATGCACTTCNGTTAGACANGCTATCAAAGCCGAAAAGTTAGGNGTAGCAGTGGCCAGCGTNGATGGTTTCGAGTGCGCTGGTCATCCNGGAGAAGACGATGTGCCGAACCTTGTACTNTTACCAGCTGCGGCAAGAAAGCTAACTATACCGATGATTGCTTCAGGNGGTATTGGCACNGGAGCCCAAATGGCNGCCTGNCTNGCACTAGGGGCTGAAGGTATCAATATGGGCACCNGATTTATGGCCACAAAAGAAGCTCCTATTCATGNTGAAATTAAAAANGCAATAGTGGANGGCTCNGAAAGGGATACGGCCTTAATCCTACGCTCTTTAACNAACACAGCNCGGGTTTATAAAAATAAAATAGCTGAAGAAGTTGTNGAAATAGAAAATAAACCAGGCCCTACCGACTTTAATGATATTAAAGATCTAGTCCAAGGAACCCGCGGACGCGAAGCCATGGATAGTGGTGAGNTAAACGGCGGCATTTGGTCTTCAGGTATGGTACAAGGNCTCATTGACAGCATACCAAGCTGCCAAGATGTGGTAGAANAAATCGTGACTGATTGTCGTTTCCAGGTAGAAAGCAGACTTCNTAATATGATCTAGAAGCTTTCGCTNACAGCAAAATNTTTTGATNAGGGCTGCTTNTTTTCTTTNANNNAGCCAANTAAGGGGGCTATCTCTGANTCAACAGCCCCCGTCANACTCAAAGCTGANTTCAAAGTTCAAAATTTTTACTTTTTTACTCACTGCTCAATATCGTTTTTNACCATTGTATCCCAAATCATNNGGGCCATAATACGGGAAGCTCTATCNGTAGGNTGAATACCATCTAACTTCCTATAACCACGCATACGNAGNCTCTTNCGGGTATCAACTACGTGACAATCAATTGATATGCTTTGACAGAATGTGATTATTTTTTCCATAGCATAGTCATTTGCATCATTAAGGCCATTGCCTAGAACCTTAGTATAATAATATCCAAGATAGACNATATTATCGATACCATCAGCTTCCATCTTATCGACANCCTCATATCCATGNTCTATTGCCTCATCGATCGCCTCTTTACATTTATCCGAAAGTTCTTGGCATTCTCGCAAATTAGCNAGNACATCGTTACCACCNCCNTTCATAATAANTGTGCGAGCTGAAAGATTTTTTCTAGCCTTGCCATACTGCTTTACAATATTCTTCATAAGNGCTCCNTTNCGAGCATACGATTNAATATCTAGTGAAGACAATTGAGCCAACTCTTTNCTAATCTCACCGCTCAGTGCAAAAATACTATCNCCCAANATAATGACCTGCTTGGACTTCTCTAAATTGTTTTCAGCAAAAACANTGCTNGTGTGGAANNNTAAACCCAAAGCAAGAAACATAAAAAAAAGTACTTTTTTCACATTAGACTCCTCAGTCACTCGATAAATATGAAATCAATGACGAAAAAANTTGAAAAGTTATTTGTTTATTATTGTCGATNGTTTTGTTATATTGAACAACTCAATTNTAATAAACAAATAATGCCGACCCATAATAAATCAATATTAANAGATANTTAGAGNAAAAACAGNCAAACTTTACTAAATTGAAACGTCTATTCATTTTATATCTTTGAATTTCTTAGTATTTAATACAGATAACAAAAGACCNANTATTTAATTATAATANAACCAAAAATTATTTAATTTCAGCTTACNGTTTAACAAATCGAAGATCTAGGTAACTCCACTTNTATTTCCAGTANCTTTTCATNANATCTGACCATTTTAATNAGTCTTNAATTTANTCTTATTTTTTTCATANAGGNGANTCTTTTAANTTGCANTGAAACGAAAACAGCTNANGNANTCANANAAAAANTATTCTGANAGCCANCAGATCGTAAACTATANCAATAAGGATTTGACTCCAGAAANAAAACAAGNGATAAAATGGTTTTATTTNAAGGAGANATTATGAAANNTTNTCNGTNTATACTGCACNTAANTTTNTTATCACTATCAGCTNACAATGCTCAAGCGNTTCAGCCNCAATTCTTTGGNAAAAAACCACAGCTAAAAGTAGCAATTAGTCTTGATGAAGCTCAAAANAATTTTGATAAATATAAAAATAAAACTATNTTAGTTGANGGTAAAGTCGTCAANGTTTGCCAAAAAAANGGGTGTTGGATCACATTAAAAGGNANANAATCNGAAACAATGGTGCGNTTTCATGATTATTCATTTTTTGTACCGAAAAATCTACAGAATATAANAGTAAAAGTGGAAGGAAAACTATCCNTCACTANTATGAAAATAAGTGANCAGAAGCACTANCTTGAAGATGAAGGAGCCNCTCAGAAAAAAATTGATGCTATAAAAAAAGATAAAGAAACCTGGTTATTCATGGCTACAGGNGTCATCGCNTCTTCATAGTTGANNATAGCCAGANGTNACATCTAGCTCNATGANTTTAAAAATATCANCTCATNATGANTNATAAAGAANANANAAAAAAGCTCGATCTNATAGATCGAGCNTTNTTTTTCNAATATCNGGAACAATATNAAAATAATAGTTAGAGNTAGGACCTCAAGAAAGTNGATGCNTCTCGNANTTTTTTACCATTAGCCANCAACTTTTTTCCTTTTNCTCTTAANAAAAGACCAGTNGCCACAGAACGAAAAGCCACNTTNTTATCCTTCAAGTCCACTAGNGCAAATATATCTCGNCTATNAATTTCTTGATNCCTTATCGANTTTTCTAATCTGGTATCATTGANAGTGAGAAACTTTTGNTCATNCACNGTTCTAAAAGCTACCAATTTAGGTTTAATAAAAACCATATAATAGCGAGCAGAGGANTCTGGATANGAGCTTNGCAACACTNTCTCCCCATTNNGGGTTTGNNTCATATATTTTTCATTCTTTAATGATTTAANCCCAACNATNACCTGATCTNCACTCCATTTATCTTCCTCAATAGGAGGCTCTACGTAGAAGGCTGGNGTCACCCCCATAAAGGAAGTAATACTATTAGATTGAGAACTTTTTTTAGCATCCCCGTAGTGAACAATACGATACCAACCCGNTGNAACATCTTTATNGATTTTCCAAGTAATTTGGGCNATCGATNCCNCACTAAGAATACTTCCTATTCTTTGCCAACGGTACTTAGTATACCAATCACTGTCATCAGCAATAGTGACCCAANGAGAGCCATCAAGACCATCAACCCTCCTTTGTACCTCCAAAAATGATTTATTACTTCTCAAGTTATTTTTTGGATGNCCNGTCCAGAAAGAGGTGAAAACNGTTTCCCCTGAAAAATATTTTGATTTNGGCCTTTCATCAANATCACCAAAGTCCTTACCGTCTGGCACTTCATCAAAAANGACCCCNGGTCNAATNGAATGGATCTGTTCNTCTNTAAGTTTNCTTGGAGGAGCCCATTTATCATNGACATCTTGATCTTGCTTTAANGCTTTNGCNAATAGGCTAAACTCTTGNAGGTAAGCATGATGCGTATGAGGTCCAAANAGAGTAGANCCTCCTTCATAGTGCTGCTTCTGATANTCATTATAAGTGGNAACATAATGAGAATAGGCATTACTNAAACCAGCAATAACAGAGNAACCTCCAACTTCACGAGTNACNGCTTCNCTTAACTGGAGACCAGCTGCNATAGTCATTTCCCCNGGAATCGCAATGATATTAATTTGCCCAATTTTNAAAATNGACATNGGCAAAATNTCGTTTACCCATGGATAAGGTATAGCCTTACCGACTGCCAAAAAAATTGGTTTAGGTGATTGGCAAAGTTTAAGTTCNTCNGAGGTACCATTTACTACATCAGCAACTCCCTGNAGAAACGGATGCCAATCGATAACTCCTTCNTGAAAAATAGCTTGCAAAGGNCCAAGACCNTCTTCTGTNCCAGCNGCAAAACCCACNCCTAAAGCACCNGGACAAGTCGNAGCTGCTCCATGACCTTCAGTNTATTTAGCATCAATCTGAACCTGATCCATCTGAATATAGCGNTGCTTATAGNCAATNGATCCACTTAACTTAGTCATAGGNCCATTAAGTATTTCAAGAGCCTTTTGATACTGNTGCTCNCCTGCAAATTCNGTAGATTCGACTTCGGTTCTGCCTGCTCCTGTNCCATCTAGGTTAATGTTAGAAGTCATATCACCAGATGCNCCTTGAGCAAATGCNGCTACANATCCTTCCTGNGTCTTGTANTTNAGTCCTCTGCCTAGCTCTAATTTTAGAGAAGCATAGCCTTTATGATCTCCAGANAGAAANTGGTTCCCAGCAGTCATAGATACAGGATGAACAGGAAACCAAGAGATCATACCAATATCTTNATCACCCTGAGTAAATTTCAANACATTCATTTCCGNGTCAACTGCATNAGTGAACTTTGACTTCAATTGATCGTCATTATTATTAAANGCTTCAATAGATCGATTTCTGTTAACCCCCTTAAGGTCTCCTTTGCCATGAAATACCTCTCCAGGTCGTAAGTTACGATGNGCATTCTTGATNGCCTTAACAATGCCACTAACATGAGAATCTAGCGACTGCTGGACAAACCCAAAGAACGGTATATTGGATAAAGCATAATGAGAATGCCCCCCTGAGGCACTGTGAGTATGAGTCGCTGACAATACAATATTGCGATCAGTATATAATTCTCCGAATTCTNTTTNCAGTTCANCAACTACTCCNTGGACCACNCTGTGAAACATAAGNCCNGTATCGACACTAACAAAAACGACCCGCGCTCCTCCCNTTTGNTTCTNGGCTNCNATAAAAGCCCTNGCGCGCTGCCTAATATGAATNCCCTCTGAAAGTTGGGATGGNTGNGCATAACCATTCAAAGCATTTTCAGCAGCNGGCCCAGTAACATCAGCAATACCTGCNCCTACCAGCCAATTATTAGAAGTATTGNCATAGATTCCTGAGGAGAAAAAACAGAAAAGAAAATATAAACGGCAAAACCTTAACAGACACCTTTTATTGTCATGCATATGATCCTCCTTNCGCTTTCAANGAAAANGCTTTTNCATNCATATACTGANTTCACGATACCTTTATTTTCCANGTATTACGAANCCAGTGTCGTTATATTAATTCGATTTCTATATAGATTNTCATTAAACACTAGTAGTGAAAGTTTTGCTAATGAGATCGTCAGGACAAGAAAAATAAGTGTTCGATTTTTCCAACAAAAAAGNACCAACNANTGTATCNCCANAAAAAATAGGGCAACACCACACANCCANACAACCACACAACCACACANCNCAGCAGANGCGACATAGCNAAAATGATTCNATGTCCAAAAATCAGGACAATATATGGCTCNTGTTTTGTCAAAAGCTCATACAACTGCCTAAACCTTNCATGTAAAAAAGGCATGTAGCCTCAGAAGANGNANCAGNATAACNNANTGATATTAAANNANTTTAANCTGCAACNAAAAAAACTTAACCAGATTAAGCNTTGGCACGAAGTTTGAATATATAGCACTACCCCCCTCAAGGGAGTTTTTTTGATATTGCGGTGAGAGGAACCAGAAATGTATTCAAACAAGAACATAAATGACAAACAGATGATCACAGATCTAGCGTTAATCGCTCTAGGGACGCTAAAAAAAGAATTCAGAGCNATGGACGTTATCTACCTNATCGAACTATTTGGAGACTTATTACAAAGCAGTCAATATGGCCANGAGATCCANATCTTCGCCATGCAAATTGATCGCATCGTGAAAGAACTAATCGATAAGGAATATGCTGTCGAATATAAGAGATCAAATAAAAGGTTTTATTCGTTAAACAAGTCTGGAGTGCTTCACCTAGTTGAGCAAACCTTTAAAGCTAATCGGTATCAGACTATTGGTGAAACATTATTCTTGGAATATATCACCAAGTCATATGGTGATTTCTTCCTTAACTACTTAAAAGATAAGTTCGAGCTCACAATAGATGAGCAAGCAACTGTTGAAAANGTACTTTATTCTGACAACAGATTAAAAAGACAAATGCAGTTTGTTGATGACATCATGGAAGACTTAGAAGGNCGCATCAAATCAGCNGACAATATGGTCGACTGGATGCAAGANCGTTCAACAAAAAGCTTTGACGAAATNGTGAGTGAAATGCCAACCGAGTTTGGCCACAGACTCTCTTACCGTAAATCACTAAAGGAATTGATNGGTTCGCTTCCGGCTGAGTTAGCCCGTTTTGAGATGACTCAAGGAGCATCAGCACGACGAGATGATTACTANACNCGTAAATTAAAAGTCTTTGGAAGACANAANGATGTTTTAAGAGGTCTGCTGGAAGGTTAATACTTTAACTTAATTAATTTTAATATAAATCAAAGCTCTTGCTAGTATTTAGCAGGAGCTTTTTTTTATGAATAGAGCTAAAAATGATTCTTGTTGTCTCGATGTTAAAAATTTAGCATNAGATCTGCAGTTCATTGACTCTACTATATGAGGTTTGNTATGGCAGATGATACATTGTGTCCAGAAAANATGTTTTCACTTGAGGGTAAAGTAGCATTAGTGACAGGTGCGAGCCGAGGGATNGGNAAAGCCGTTGCGACNCTGCTGGCCAATAGNGGGGCTACAGTCATCCTCGTNAGCCGNAAACAGGAGAGCGTCGATGCAGTTGCAAAGGAACTCTCNGACGCNGGCCGCAAAGCTGAAGGTTGGGCCTGCCACATGGGTGACCCGGANCAAATNGAGCANCTNNTAGACAAAGTTAAGACAAATCACAAGCGCTTNGATATATTNGTAAATAANGCCGCTACNAATCCTTATTTTGGTGAATTGCTGGATGCAGATTTAAAAGCTTGGGATAAGACTTTCTCNGTCAANCTAAGAGGCAATTTTGTTCTTACCCAAAAAGCTGCCCTGCTAATGAAAAGCAATGAAGGCGGCTCNATCATTAACGTNTCNTCTATAAATGCCTGCAGCCCACCACCACTGCAAGGCATATACAGTATTACCAAAAATGGGTTAATTGCTATGACAAAAACATGGGCAAAAGAACTTGCTCCTCACAAAATACGGGTCAATGATCTNCTGCCAGGACTAACAGATACTAAATTTGCATCNACTCTNATAGACAATGAAAAAATCCTGACNGAAACCTTGAAAAGAATACCTTTAAACAGAGTCGCATTGCCCAAAGANATGGCTGGCGCTGTTCTTTTTCTNGCATCNGAGGCNTCCTCATACGTNACAGGCACACAACTAATTGTTGATGGTGGCTTTCTCTCCTANGCTTTTTCCCACTTTNAAAGTGGGAATGCNCTGCCGCACCAATGACATANAANAATCTANAAACNTATCCNGNAAANANTTTGTATGANAAAGTGCGATTAGAATNATAAGANTGNAACTTCTATCACCCGATTTNANNAACAAGTAAANCCTTCTAGCTATTGATACAGCCTGATAATTGGTTAGCTTTAGAAAAAATCACTTCAANCAATTAATTAANTAATATTAAATCATTATAAGTATTGAANCTAATATATTCTNCNAAACCAGAAGGAGACCNNNTTAACAANAGTTCATTATTTCTAATTTGTGAAATCACCGGNAACCTNGTTTTCTGGTATCCAGGAAAGTTTCTTTATGTCGGAGGCCTTATGCTTACAAAGATAAAATATATCCTAATATTATCTATTTCGCTTTGGGGAANNAGCATCTTTGGTGATGATGTTATCTTATCTAATTACAGGNTAGAAAACCCTACNCAGAGTCAATTGGACAAAATCTCTAATTTGTATGAAATCGTATCAAGAGACGGTACTGTTTTCGANATATATGTACCGGCAAATAAATCTACCGANTTTCTTAAAATAGCTCCTACAGCCAAGATNTTACAAAAAAATATTTCNAACTTTTTTAGTATTCAAGATGCTAATTATTTCTCTGGNTATAGAAACATCGANGAAGTNGAGGNGACNCTN
This sequence comes from Pseudobdellovibrionaceae bacterium, assembly GCA_002725955.1. GTDB lineage: Bacteria > Bdellovibrionota_B > Oligoflexia > Oligoflexales > Oligoflexaceae. Next base: position 15,669 of record PBRN01000151.1, on the reverse strand, counting down.
AAANANCTNGCTCAAAAATACCCTGATATTGTCAAGCTNGAAAGATATGGCACGAGNANAAAAGGCAAACCTTTGTGGGTGTTGAAAGTTTCTGATGAAGTCAATAAAGATGATAAAGAAGAACCACAAATNATGATCGATGCNGGTACTCATGGTGATGAGATCATNACCGTAGAAGTGTTACTCAGACTCATNGAAGAATTATTGTCNGGATANGAGGANAATGCTCGGCTAACACAAATCATTGATCGAAATGAATTATATTTTATACCTGTCGTGAACCCTGANGGGTTTGCTCGCCGCAGTCGCTANGCNAGCGGNGTTGATCCTAATAGAGATTTCCCCTGGCCTGAAAAACCTAATCGAAATCCNATTAGTTGTATCAAAAATTTAATGGACTTTGCAGATCAAAAACAGCTTGATGGCTCTATGGANATTCATGCTTATGGAAGAATGGTCATGTATCCTTGGGCATATACNCGNAGCCGTATCAAAAATAAAAAAGANGACAGGATGTACGATCGCCTTACNACTGCGTTAGCCGAAGACAATGGCTATAAGCATGGACCTATCAGTANNACTATTTATGTCGCTAANGGCTCCAGCTCTGACTACTTCTATTGGAAAAACGGCACAACAGCTTTAGCNATNGAAATAGCAGGTTCAAAAGCNCCATCCAGTAGCAAGATTCCAAGAGTNGTGGATGAAATGAGAGAAATGACCTGGAGCTTTATCGAACATTTNCAAGAATAACANGAAAGCTGANAANCNNTTNCTGGTGAACAGATTTGTAAGCTCGAAGTGAAGCTTTAATACAAAAGNCCATTNANGTTATCCAGGTTAATAANAACAAGCCTGGATAACNTCGGTACTAAAAAATGATGNNGTCAGTCATCTCGCNTNCCAATTCCATTGAACCTAAAANAGTTCTCTNGGTATGTNTAAAACTCANGTANCTCACTNGGCTANCTCNANNCCCAATAACTCATTACCANCTGCACAATCACNNNAATAAGCCAATAAGACGCCCNANNGCTGCCTAATTTTTGCCACTGCAACCACGTTCTTGNTACGATGAACTAAGATCAGCCTAATCNGTCAGGAATCAACTCAAAANNATTNATGAACAGAAANCCCTTCAANCTCAGTTGTAAANCGCNGCCTAATGCAAACTCATAGACCAGANTTGACATACGACTAAATCGCCATAGCCTTCTAACNTGCTGTTTCATAATGAATGAAGAGNNGTTGTTTCTGCTCANCATNTTAACTAACCCATAAAATGCCTANGCTTTCTGGGCTTTTGACCTTGCAATTTGATATTGTTACCACTATANATCTTATCTCTTAAAGGCGCGGTGTCCCGAATGGCTAGGGGGCTGATTGCAAATCAGTTTTATGTCGGTTCGANTCCGATCCGCGCCTCCAAANAGATAATNAGACCAGTTACTNCGTNACTGGTTTTTTTTATATANCNAGGTAGGCAAGGTGATGCGANAGGCTAACCTGAANNAAGCCACAATTAGATNNGNCNCACNACAANCNCCCNCCACCCAGACAAACCGNGAACAACTTGGAGATTTAGCTGTATTGATACCGCTTGTATCTAAGCATTTTCCCTTCATACCATCTNAATATNGAGAGCAGAGTATAGGTAATNCTTAAATAAATGAGACCAACCNTACAAAAAGCTTCTACAGGAGCATAATAACGAGAATAGACNAAACGTGCAGCTCCAGTTAAGTCNATAAGGGTAATGGTGCTTGCTAAAGAGCTNCCATGGAGCATAAAGATAATTTCNTTACTGTATACGGGTAAGGATTGTCTGAATGCCTGAGGCAAGCGAATTCTNGTTAANATCTGAAACNGGCTCATCCCGCAGGCCNCACCTGCAGCCAGCTGCCCCGCAGAAACCTCAGCTAAAGCCCCACGAAAAATCTCACAGGTATATGCGGCAGTATTCAGTGTGAACACAATTAATGCGACATACCATGCTTCCTTAAAAACCGGCCACATAAANCTATCACGAAAACTTTCAAACTGCCCCAAACCATTATAAAATAAAAATAACTGCACCAAGAGAGGNGTGCCCCTAAAAAACCAAGACCATANNCCNACCATCCACCGAAAGGGCACAGGCCCCGANAATTGAACCACAGCCAAAGGCACNGCAATAANCAGACCACCCATCAAAGACAACGAGACCAACTGTAANGTAAGCCANAGACCATCAAGATATAAGGGTATGCTTTGAGTAATAATATTGAAATCCAAGATTACCCCCTNCTGACACCCTTAGAAAATTTCGCANCCAGCTTTTTTTGAATCATNACTGATATAGAAGTAATAACGAGATAAATCCCNGCAACAAAAATCCAAAAGGTAAAAGGCTTATGAGTGGCCCCGGCTGCCAATGAGGCCTTACGGACAACATCATCCAAACCAATAATAGAAACTAATGCTGTAGACTTCACCAAGACCAGCCAATTATTAGCATAGCCTGGAAGCGCAAACCTAACCATTAAAGGGAGCTTAATCCGCATCATCACTTCCCATCTTGACATACCCAAAGAAGTTGCGGCTTCTAATTGTCCCGGAGAAATGGCTAAAAAACTCCCCCGGAAAGTTTCCGTCATATAAGCCCCAAAAATCAATCCAATCGTTAAAACACCTGCTATCCATGGATTAACATCGATATATTCTTCATATCCGAGCCACTCTGCCAAATGGTTAACAGCTAGCTGCCCCCCAAAGAAGAAAAGTAGCATCAGGACCAAATCTGGTATACCACGAACAAATGTAATGTATACTCGACCTATGAAATTATAGGACCTGGAACTGGACAACCTTGCCGACGCACCCAATAGTCCGAGCATTGTCGCCAAAGCCAATGAAGCAAAAGCCAATGAAAGTGTCGTCACAGTGCCCGACATTAACATCGGACCATATCCATCGAGGGAAAATTCCATAAAATCTCTCAGAGGCTGCTGCCATAGATATCAAAATTGAAGTATTTTTTTCTTATCGCCTCGTACTTGCCATTTTTTCTAATTTTATCAATACCACTATTTAAGAGATTAACCAGTTCCTGATCTTTTTTACGAATAGCAATACCAGCACCTTCACCAAAATATTTGACCTGAGTGTATTCTGGACCAAAAAATTCATATTTTTTGCCTTCCTTAGTCTCCAAGAACCCCATCCTTAAAGCTATATAATCGGCAATTAATAGATCAACTCTACCTGCTCGCATGTCTAGGTATGCTTCATCCTGCGTCGCATAAGTCTTAATTTGAAGATCGGGAAACTCCCCTCTAATAAATTTTTCGTGAATTGTCCCTCTTTGAATGCCCACAGACTTGCCTTTAAGGCCAACTTTTGTAAGGACTACTTTTGAACCTATTTTACGGACAAAACGAGCTGGTGTCCGATAGTACTTGTTAGTAAAAGCAACTTTTTTCTTCCTATCTTCTGTAATGGACATAGATGCAATAATTGCATCAAATTTTCTCGCTTGCAACGCAGGAATCATGCCATCCCAGTCTTGGGGGACTAAACTACACTTAAGCTTTAGTTCTGCACATAAGGCCTTCGCTATATCGATATCAAAACCACTTAGTTCACCTGAAGGCGAAACTTGACTAAATGGAGGATAGGCTCCCTCAACCCCAATACGCAACTTAGACCATTTCTTAGCAGACGCCACTGACCCAAAAAGCATTAGACCTACAAATAATCCAACAAACTTGAATTTCATCACCAACTCCTTCAACCTATGCAAAATTTTCATCTCATATTCACTTGGCTCTGACTGATAAATTCACGACATCTAACTGAATCAGGTTGATAAAAAATATGTTCAGGTGTGCCCTGATCTTCGATCTGACCCTGATGTAAAAACAAAACTTTCGAGGATACATCCCTAGCAAAAGCCATCTCATGTGTCACCAGAATCATAGTTCGACCATCTTCAGCCAAAGATTTGATAACTTTTAAGACTTCTTGCACTAATTCTGGATCAAGAGCAGAAGTCGGTTCATCAAACAACATGACCTCAGGTTCCATCGCCAATGCTCTCGCAATAGCAGAGCGCTGCTTTTGGCCTCCGGATAAAAATGCGGGGTAGGCATCTTTATGCTCCCACATTCCGACCTGATTCAGCAGCTGCTCTCCCAGCTCTAAAACTTCAGACTTAGTTCGTTTTTGGACAATTAAAGGACCTTCAATGACATTTTCAAGAATAGTTTTGTGCTCCCACAAATTAAAATCCTGAAAAACCATACCCAATTTGGAGCGTATTCTTTGAATTTGCTTCTGGTTTGCTGGCAACAAGAGGCCATTTGGACTTGGTTTTGTCTGTATCTCTTCCCCTGTGACAAAAATCTGCCCCGCAGATGGCTGTTCTAAAAAGTTAATACAGCGCAACATAGTACTTTTGCCCGACCCAGAAGCTCCTATGACTGAAATGACTTCACCCTTTTGAGCTTCAAAAGAAATATCTTCCAGGACAAGTGTCTCACCAAAGTATTTAACTAAATTGCGAATTTCCAAAGATGCAATGCTGGTCATCGGTTAACTTACTCCTAAAACCCATAAACCTAATCGTTAGAATATGTTACTCAGNAACAGCAAAAGTTCAAAATCACTTAGGTATTGCCGATCTGATTAACAAGTTTCTGGTCAGAAGCCAAATTACAATTAATCAAATGANAACACTAAAACCAACTGTACTTTTGACCAAGTTATACAAAATGGGAAAAAAATTAGCAATTTAGGCCAAATCTGCTTACTCATNTTTTGAGAGTTAAACCTTACTGTGTTATGTTCGGGTTGGGTAGAACATTTGGACAATAAACTANCCCATAGGNATTCAAGATCAAGAAAGAGCCAGAGATAAACAATGATCAAGTTTCTTAATTTTTTCCTGTTACTCAGTATCACTGACGCATTAATTTCATCTTTCTACTACATCTCNACCTTNNAATCTCTTGCCCTNNTTTCTCAATTCTCAGCAACATTATGTCTTACCACTTCNATCATGGTCATCATTGCCTCACCACTGCTAGCCAAACCTTGGTTTTTCCGNGTNCACTGTCTTACGACATTCTTTCTTTGGCGAACACTAGGCGCTATGCCCCTTTTCCTTTGGTTTGGTGAATATTTTACTATTGTCGCTGCACTCATCGAGTTAATTCTTNTTTTCTACCTCGGCATGCGTTTGAGTGCAGCTAACGGCCAATTATTCTTTAATCAATCTAACATCATCACTGAACATAGNTGGATACCCTGGCTNAGAAGATTAGGAATCATCTGGATCATAGGACCGATTATGGTCCTTAGCTATAGCTGGTTTTCTATCACAGCTATGCTCGCTTTTATTACTGCCGACTTTATCGATCTNAGACCACNNGCTTTATATAGCGANTACCGGCAATATCAATCCGCCGATAAACAAAAAACGNTTCACCTGCTAGGCATGATGCACATAGGATCAGAGAACTTCTATAAATCTTTGGAAGGNAAGATTCCTCCGGAAGCAATCATCCTGATGGANGGNGTTACAGACCATCAAGGNCTTCTAAAGGAAGGCATGAGTTANGGAAAAATTGCAAAAATTTTAGANCTCAAATCTCAAAATCAATTTCAAAAGAATNTAATAGCAATGCCAAATGCGATTCNAGCTGACATCGACCTACAAGATCTGGACCCCTTGACGATAAAGTTTNTCAAGNAAATTTCNAAGACAATGAGCAANACCAGTTCTATCAATGATCTAATAAATAATACATTCATGACTAGCNCAGAAGANCTTGACCCCGTTAAGCTAGAANAATTGTTAATCGGTGACTTAATCGAAAAACGCAACCAATCTGTCATAAATCATATGGATGACAAGATTTCAGNCACAAACCATATCGTCATCCCTTGGGGAGCNGCACATATGCCAGGCATCGTTAAAGCGTTGAAACAAAGAAACTTTGANATGACTNCAAGCGAAGAANTAATGATTTTCTCTTTCGANAAGGTNATCAAGGCNGCTGCCNGTCATCAAAATATTAAGAAACCTTAATCAAANCTCNGGTTAAACCGATGAATTTATGTTGTAAATCAATTAACCAGCAGTAAATACTATNTATTATTATATCACTAAGATCGTCAAACTTGCTTAATACAGCTTGTTAATCCCACCAAAATAATATAGTGTTGCCGTGTCTTATGGGCATAGCCATAAATTGACCTATAGCGGCTTAAAATCTCCAAATTCTAATGGTTGGTGTTTCGGGGGTAAAGTCTTATGTAAAGAAGATGTATGAACTCCCTTAACTTTTCCCAACTGGGACTAAGTAGTGACTTAGTCGACAATTTAACAAACATTGGCTTCACAACTCCAACAGAAATTCAGGCAAAAGCGATCCCGGCAATGCTGGAAGGCACCGAGGATATTTTAGGCCTCGCTCAAACCGGCACGGGGAAAACCGCAAGTTTTGCTCTACCGATCATCGAGCAAGTGAATCCNCAATCAAAAACTGTACAAGCTCTTATCCTGGCCCCAACCAGAGAACTAGCAAAACAAATCACAGATGAAATGCTGCGATTAAAGGGCAAGCGGGCNTTGTCTATTTTGCCGGTATATGGAGGNCAAGGATTTACCCATCAACTTTCGAAACTCCGCGAAGGTGTCCACATTGTAGTTGGTACTCCTGGAAGGGTTATCGACCTGCTCAAGAGAAAATCGTTAAAAATAGATAATCTATCACATCTCGTGTTGGATGAAGCTGATGACATGCTAAATATGGGCTTCATCGAAGATGTTGAAACCATCCTAGAGTTCGCTCCAGATGAACGTCGCATGCTTTTATTCTCAGCTACGATGCCCCCTAGATTAAAGCAAGTCGTATCCCGATATATGAAAGAGAAGATAGAAATCAATCTTCGCAAAGATACCCAAACCACAAGCCTAACGAACCAAACCTACTACGAAATGTTCGCCCGGGATAAATTTGAAGTTCTAAAACGACTGATTGATGCTCATGATGATTTCTATGGTATTGTCTTCTGCCGTACAAAAATGGATGTTGATGAATTAAACCAAAAGCTAACCGAACAAGGTTACCCATCAGATGCACTTCATGGCGATATATCTCAACAACAGAGAGAGAAAATTATTCAGCGTTTCCGCAAGGAAAGCCTCAAGATTCTTATCGCTACAGATGTGGCATCCAGAGGAGTTGATATTCAAGGTCTTACCTGGGTTGTAAACTTCAGCTTACCTAACCAACCAGAAGCTTATGTGCATAGAGTAGGAAGAACTGGAAGAGCTGGTAAGACCGGAAATGCTGTTAGTTTCGTAACTCCAGGTGAACGACGACTGCTAACTCTTATCCGGACTATATCAAAGGTTGATATTCAGAAAAAAGACTGGCCTAGTGTCGACGATATTATGCAAAATCAGAAATCCGTAGCCATTAAAAAGCTTGGGCTTGCTGTGGAATCTCTTTTAAATCATGAGGAAGAAAGCAAGAAGCAAAATAATCATGACCATTACTTTTCGGTAGCCAAACAGTTACTGGAAGAACTACCTCCTTCCGTTGCTGTTGCTGCAGCCTTGAAAATTGCTTTGACTAACCTTGACGATAAAAAATACAAGCCGATCGAAGTCCCTTCAAGTCGGAGAGAACGACGTTTCGGTAAGGGTGGCAATGAGGGCCGACGAGGAAATGGTAGCGGCCGAAGAGGGCGACCAGGAGATCGACAAGGGCGACCAGGAGATCGACAAGGGCGACCAGGAGATCGACAAGGGCGCTCNGGNGACCAGAGAAAATCTTCAGGCAAAGCTGGATCCCAGAGCAGGACCAGAAATAGTTCTTGGGAATCTAGCCGCCCAAAACGAAATAGTGNTGCNAATCGTAATCAAAGAAAAGCAGCCTCTGCAAATTNAATCNNTTAAAAAGCACTGACANNTGTCAGTGCTTTTTAGATTTATTATCATGATATGCATCTAAAATATCAGATGCAGATGCAGACCAAACACCTGTCTGACTTGTCAGGTATTCAAGGGCCTCCTCTAACTTTTTTATCCGATGCGGCTGACCTAAAAGCCAAGGATGAACCGAAAGTGATAACAACCTTCCGCCTTGTTCCTGAGACTCTTTTAATAAAAAGTCGCATGCATCTTTAATTTGTTGCAACCAAGATTCTTCGGAGTGCAAGTTATTCATAATAATAAAGCGATCCTCAAGCTCTGTAGATAGAGGCATTGCGGTAATCGGGCCTGAACTCGTTTTGAATTCATATGGCAGCTCATCGTTTACCCAATCACAGATATAATCAATATCATAAGAGGATAAATAATCCGGAGTATGATGACTCTGGCTCTTAGCAGGACTCAACCAACCGCGTACGGCCTGACCTGATAAATGACGGAGTTTATCTAGAGACGAACGGATCAGATCCCGCTCCACTACAGGGTCCATGCCACCATAATGAAGTGCATCCATATGCATCCCATGACAAATTATTTCATAACCTCGATCACAGACCGCACTTAATAATTGAGGGTTCCTTTCGGCTAAACGGGTATTCATAGCTACAGTCGGTTGAATACCATATCGATCAAATGCCTTAAAAAATCGGTAAATGCCAACACGATTACCATAGTCCCGCAGTGTATAGTGCCTCAGATCTGGATATGGCATAGTCATACCACCAGGCACCTTAAAAGGTTCGCCTTTTTGATTGAGAGGGAAAAACTGAAGACCAACATTTACCCATAAGGCAAGTGTGTTACCACCAGGCCATTCAATCGGACTTCTATTAGCCATAAGCGACCAATCATATCTTTCATGATCCATACCATAACTACGATTCGGATACTCCAAATAGCTTTCGTCAAGTTCAGTCATCTAGTGGACCTCCTGATTTTGCCGACTAATATCAGCGGCGCAGATATCGTAGTAGTGCTCGATGTAATAATTCACAATTTCTTTGCCTGTGGCCAACCATACATCTGAATGACCAGTAATATATTCGAGAGCCTCCTCAAAAGCTCTAAGACGGTGAGGGCAACTCACTTGATAATTATGAGTAGGAATGCACATGACAGTACCTGATTCTTGTCCCTCTTGATACAAACGATCAAAGTGAGCTTTCAGCATCTCTCCATACCGACGCGGACTTACTTTATTCACCAGGTACACGATCGTATCATTCATCTCCAATGAATATGGCATGGATACAAATTTCTGCCCTCCCCTGACTTTAATTGGAGTTGGTTGGTCATCATGAAAAAGATCACAAGTGTATAAACCACCAGCCTCAGCAAATAAATCCATGGTGACTTCAGAGTGAGATAAAGCNGGAGCTAAATAACCAACACAATCCTGATCGGTATGNTTCTTAATGGTCGACATTGCATCCTCTATCATCCGCTTNTCCTGGGATTCAGACATCCCATAGGTGTAGCGAGTGTTGTAAATNCCATGNGAGAAAAATTCCCANTTTCTCTCCATACACATCTCAATTATTTCTGGATGATGCTCACANAAAGCGGTCGACAAAGAAATTGAACCTCGAATGCCATATTTATCTAATAGATTCATNTGTCTGATATGACCAACCCGATTGCCATAATCACGAATCGAATATCCTGGAACGGCAGGAGATGGCAGAGGCCAAGGTTTCCGATGAGGATTACTAGGTGGATTGAGTTCATAGAACTCAATATTTGGTGCTACCCAAAAAGCGACTTTTGCACCATTAGGCCATGTAATCTTCGGCCTATTTTCGTAAGCCCAATAACTATAAAGTCCTGGATCTTCAAGCATAGAAACTCTCCAAAATTACATTATTACAAAAGACTTTGCTGNGAATCNTCGACTGAAACTCTTCTGGCNACTCCTGATTTTTTAGTATTCATATTCCCACAAACCTTGCCATATTCATGGAACCAGTGAATCACTTCTTCCACTGAAACAATGTCAGCATATTTCAGAGCAAGATCAGTTAAGTTAGCAAAATGAAAAGACTCGTGCTTATCCGCAACACATTCTTGTGGGACGATAGNGCGATAGCCCCNNGAAAGGGCATCTACTGCAGTAGCCCGTACACAACCAGAAGTGCTCCCCCCAGTAATCACTACAGTATCTATCTGATGCCACACCAANAGAGACTGCAGTGGTGTCTCAAAAAAAGCTGATGGCATACGCTTAGTATANACTGCATCTACTCCTCTATCTATCTGAAGACGGGGATCCAACTTTGAACGNGCNGAATCAAATTTNATGTTTTGTAAAGAATCCTCAGTATCGGTTCTGGTTCCCCAAACTCCGGCATCAGCAGCANTNTNCATGTATGCGACATGAGTCCAAATCACCGGTAAAGCATTAACCCGGGCCAAGTCTGAAATTTGGTTAATGAAATCTAATTGCAGAGGATGAGTCTGNTAAGAAGTTTTAAANGCANCAGAGGTATANGCTTGCTGCAAATCGACATTAACAATNGCNANNTTTTGACCAAATCCAAANTTTTTTCGATTTGGATTGGCCATAGTTTCATAGAAAAGTTCTCTAGCAGTTTTATTCGACTCAATCATTTGCTTTGGAGAGGGAACCTCAGTCATTTACTACCTCATATGTNTTTTTCTAGAAAATTTTTATGAGGTATAGCACGACCTGAGAAAGGGCTCAATAAGCGATATACGCCAAGAGGGCTAAATTGGAGCTCTTTATAATTGTAAGTTATAAAGCCCCTTNCCCTACAACCATGCACTACACACAAATCTGTGAATAGATTGCNATCTCAAAGATGGCCAATTCCCCTATTTTCCTTGTATAATTATGCTAGCAAGAGCTATAAGCAAGTGCTTAGCCCAAAACCGATCAAAAGGAGACATCATTGCGGGCCGCAATTTTCATCGATGGTGGGTATGTACTCACCCAATTTAAACAAAAAAACATTGAGCCTGATTATTCTAAATTATCTAGCTACGTCCTCGAGCCCCTGCGAAAAGCAGTGCCGTTAGATCTTCTAAGAGTCTATTTTTACTACTGTGCACCTTATATGTCGGCAGAACCTACTGAAGATGAATTACGCCGCATGGACACCCATGAGGTCTTCGTAGAAGAGCTGGAGGATATGGATCGCTGGTCAGTAAGATTAGGAAAGCTGCAAAAACGCCGCGAAGGGCAACGAGATATTTTTGAACAAAAAAGGGTCGATGTACTCATGAGTGTCGACTTGGTNAGACATGCTGCTGCAGGTCACATCCAACACGCCATTTTACTAGCCGGCGATTCCGATTTTGTTCCAGCTGTGGAGGCTGCAAAAGANTCTGGAGTGACAGTGTCGCTCTGGAGTGGACCTTATAACACCGTCCATAAAGACCTTGTTGTCCTNGCTGATGAAGTATTTCAATTCGATTGGCGAAAGTTTCCTAAGCTCNATGGATCAAAGCTTGAAACTGGAAAAAAGAAGGCNAAGAAAGAGGCGAAAAACGAGAGAAGACCCTCTCACCCCAAGGGTAAAAGGTCAGGAGCTCAAGGGAATGCTAATAACGGTGGACGCAACCAGCGACCAAGAAGAACGAATCGACCTACCCCAATAGCACCAGCTAATGAATCTGGAGTAGCTCGCTTTTTCCGAAAGCTTTCCGGCAAATAACGTAGGACCTAAGAGCCATGGGACAGGTCATTTTTAAGCATTAATTAAGATATTATTAAGAGCATTGCCCTTTTTTGAGAGGGCAATGTCTCAATGAATTGATGACCATGATTAGAGCTAATCGCANTATGGTNTTTTATCAGTACCATCTGCACCGCAAATTTCACAGAATGCCATGCTTTCTTGTCGACTGAGCTCATTCAATCCACCACAACTTCCTTTCAAGGGNCGNCCTTTNACGATNACGCCGATCGCCATNAGCAACATGATTAATCCAAGAAACCCTGTAGAAGCTAACCAAATTTCCACGCACACCTTTCTATNCAGCTACTTCCTTTGCAACAAATAGCCCTTAAATGCTTTGGTATAAATACCTTTAAACGACTTACCCTCTCTCACCACAAAGTATGCTGCGATATCATGTTTTTTGGCCAGAGCAANCCCTTGNTTTGAACCTAAAACCAGCATAGCAGTAGCTAAAGCNTCAGCTTCAGCACAGGTATCAGCAATGATCGAGACNGAAGCGGTAGTATGATCGATAGGNCGGCCAGTTCTTGGNTCTATAACATGAGAATAGCGGATACCGCCTTCTTCAAAATAATTTCTATAATCACCCGATGTCGCCATAGCAGCATTTCGAGGTGAAACCAATTCAGCCACGGCTCTACCGTATAAGATGGGCTTTTCTATAGCAATCACCCATGGCTTAGCACCGGGTTTTTGGCCCGCTGTAGAGACCTCTCCACCTATCTCAACCATATAGGATGTGATACCTCTGCGATCCAGTAGGTTTGCTACCTGATCTACACCATACCCTTTGGCTATAGCTGATAAATCAACATAAATATTTTTGTGACTTTTCTTCAAAGCGGGCGGGTTCAGTTGATATGAAATCTTCTCATTTTTCCTTGCATCAAGTACCGATTGCAGAGCTTTATGATCAGGCTCCTGAGTTATTCGCCCTTGCGGACCAAACCCCCACAAGTTGACTAAATTACCATCAGTAGTATCGAAAGCACCATGAGTCAGCTTCCCCACCCCCAAACTTTGCTTAACGACCATAACCACTGGCCGAGATACTGGGAACCAACTGTTCTCTCGATAAAGATTAAAACGAGATAACTCGGAATCCTTGCGCCAAGTAGACATTTGATCATTTACCTGCTCAAGAATTCTATCTATGTCCGACTTCAAAGTAGACTTAATTAGAGGGGAAGGAAGTACAGCTACCTTTACTTGCCATGAAGTTCCCATTGTAGAACCTTCAAAACTCACAAAGGAAAAGGCAGAGGACGATAAACCGGCAGCCATTATGACTGCTGCCAGTTTTATAGCAATAAACATCTTAGCCGCCGAAATCATCTAGCATGATATTTTCATCTTCAACACCCAGATCTTTCAGTAACTTTATAACTGCAGCATTCATCATTGGTGGGCCACACATATAAAACTCACAATCTTCAGGAGCTTCATGATCTTTAAGATAGTTTTCATAAAGAACATTATGAATAAAACCCGTATAGCCAGTCCAATTGTCTTCCTTCAAAGGCTCTGACAAGGCGCAATGCCATTCAAAGTTTTCGTTTTCTTCGGCGAGCTTATTAAAATCATCTACATAAAACATCTCGCGTAAACTACGAGCTCCATACCAAAAGCTCATTTTACGCTTTGTCTTTATACGGCCAAGCTGATCAAATATATGAGACCTCATCGGCGCCATACCAGCGCCACCGCCCACAAACACCATTTCAGCATCAGTTTCTTTGGCAAAGAACTCACCAAAAGGACCAGAAATAATAACTTTATCTCCGGGTTTTAAGTCAAAAACAAATGAAGACATTCTTCCCGGGGGTGCATCTGGAGCTTCCCGAGGAGGCAAAGCGATCCTTATATTCAATACAATAATCCCTTTTTCTAAAGGGTAATTTGCCATNGAATAAGCACGAATTGTCTCATCATCTGTATTTATCTTATATTTCCATACATTATACTTGTCCCAGTCTTCGCGATATTCATCACCAACTTGAAAGTCTTTGAAATCAGCACTATAGGACGGCGCTTCAATCTGAATATAACCACCTGCACGGAAATCNACATTCTCACCTGCGGGTAACTCGAGAACTAGCTCTTTAATAAAAGTAGCTACATTATCATTGGACTTAACAACACATTCCCACTTNCTACAATCAAACACCTCATGAGGCACCTCNATTTTCATGTCACTCTTACAAGTGACTTGGCATGATAATCTCTCGCCTTCNCGAGCATCTTTTTTATTTATATGCGCTTCTTCNGTTGGCAGCAAGTCACCACCACCATCTTTGANTTTAACTTTGCACTGAGCACAAGTACCACCACCGCCNCATGCGGAGGAAATAAAGATCTGNTTATCAGCAAGTACATTCAGTAACTTGCCTCCAGCAGGTACCTTCAATGCTTTCGATTCATCTTCATTAATCTGAATCGTGATATCACCAGAAGCAACTAGCTTAGATTTGGCTATCAAAATAACACAAACCAAAACCAGAACAATGCCGGTGAACATGGCTACACCAATGATGATTTCCATTAACGAATCCTTTTTTGAATCTACTCAGATTAANCCCGTGGTGAACATCGTCACCATTTNTCTTTTTATAGCTGAATTCCGCCGAACGACATAAATGCCAAAGCCATNAGACCTACGGTAATAAAAGTAATACCCAAGCCCCTAAGNCCGTCAGGAACATCACTATATTTCAGCTTTTCTCTAATCCCAGCTAAAGCAGCAATAGCAAGCGCCCAACCAACACCGGCGCCNAAAGCATAGACAACGCTTTCAGTAAANTTNTAGTCACGCTCTACCATTAATAAGGAACCGCCTAGAATAGCACAGTTCACGGTAATCAATGGCAAAAAGATCCCTAAAGCATTGTACAGAGCCGGCATAAAACGATCTAAGAACATCTCCAAGATCTGGACCATGGCAGCAATAACCCCTATATAACAGATCAGACCGAGAAAAGTCATATCTGCTTCAGGGAAGCCAGCCCAAGCCAAGCCACCTGGCTTTAACAAGTAATGATATATAAGATTATTTGCGGGTGTCGTAATAACTTGNACGACGACCACAGCGATACCCAAACCAACAGAGGTATCAACTTTCTTTGATACAGCAAGGAAAGTGCACATACCTAGAAANAAGGCTAGTGCCATATTTTCTATGAAAACAGAATTTAGAAAAATATTCAGATAGTGTTCCAAGATTCTTACCCNTCCTGCTCAACTTGATCTGTTTTCCAAGTTCTCAACAGCCAAATAAATANTCCNATGATAAAAAANGCACTCGGAGGCAANAGCAACATACCGTTCGGGACATACCAACCACCATCNGCCTTAAGAGGCAGAANGTCGANACCCATCAGNTTTCCTGTTCCCAGTAACTCTCTAAAGAAACCAATGAAAATTAAGACNGCTGAGTAACCTAGNCCGTTACCAAACCCATCNANCAAGCTAAGCATCGGGCCNTTTTTCATAGCAAATGCTTCGGCTCGTCCCATCACAATACAGTTGGTAATAATCAANCCNACAAANACAGACAAAGATTTACTTGATTCAAAAGCAAACGCTTTCAAAANTTGATCGACACATATGACTAACGAAGCTATNACNGTCATTTGAACTATAATNCGNATGCTACCCGGAACAAAATCCCTGATCAAAGATATAATAAGNTTTGAACAGGTCATNACAGCAATTACAGCAACACACATAGTGAGNGTAGTTTCNAGCTTACTTGTTACAGCCAGNGCTGAACAAATCCCCAGAATCTGCAGAGCTATCGGATTGTTTACAAAAATCGGNCCNATAAGGACCTCACCTTTCTTTTCCCCAGACAAATTAACCTCCGCTCCGTTGATTACCCTGATTTTCGCCAGTTTCCTGANNTTCGCCAGTTTCCTGACCTTCGCCAGTTTCCTGACCTTCGCCAGTTTCCTGACCTTCGCCAGTTTCCTGGTTTGCAGCTAATTT
>PBRN01000150.1 GCA_002725955.1 Pseudobdellovibrionaceae bacterium | reverse complement strand
TGCCTCCCTTTGGTGATGATGCAGAAACAAATCGTCTATTATTATTGCAATCAACTAAAGGTTTTAGGTATGAGCTGTTAGCATCTACAAAAAGTGAATTGGCTGATGGTCACACTGGAGCTAATCCAGGTGGTGGTCTGGGCTTTAAGAATAACGTCGATCAAGCTAAATATGAAGATTGGATAATGATCGAGCAAGGTGATTGTCTGTCTAAATAGTATGACTGTTAGTACTGAGGTTTATATATGTTTATAACAAGATTAATCTGGTTAACTCTATTTATCTTAATAAACTTATTGATCTATACACCGGGATATATTGTTACTACCGATGAAAATGCTTTCTGGCCTTTTTTTAATCATGATGTGTTTGAAATAAGAAGCCTCGATTTGCAAATCAAAGAAATTGTAAAAATGATTTTTATGCGAAGATACAATTTGGATCCTTTTCGCATATCAGTTGAGTGCTCTATTGCTATTGGTTTAATAGTGTTGATTAATCGTTATAAATCTCGATTGATGGCTGTCAATCTATTTATAATTTTTTATTGGTTTCTCATACTATTTAATATTTATCAGGCTAGTATATATTACTTTTTACATAGACCAGCAAATCTTTACTACGATATACCTCTATTACCCAGTCTTTACGTTTATGTGAATAGTATTTTAGGTTGGGAAATTTTCTTGATGTCGACTTTTTCTCTCATTTTAACAATTTTTTTAATCTATATTTTTCGTAAGTCCATTTTGTATCTTGTTAGCAGTGCAGTTAATTCTAAGCGTAGAAAGAAAATAGCTTTAACTCTGATTATATATCCTTTGATTTCTATTTATTGGTTCGGAGTAAGAAGAGCAGACGCTAATGTTAATTTGGCCTCAATTTCAGTTTATAAACATATTCACTTAGTTAGAGAAGCGATCAGCCAATATCAGTATTTTTCTGTGGACGTACCTAGGATTATATATAATCCATATGCAAATACTAAAATAAAAAAAAGGAGAAATATACATTTCATTTTAATTGAATCTTATGGCAATATCTTGCGAACCCATGGAGAGATGGATAATCCATATGAAGAGTTAATGAGCAAGATAGAATGGCTTCTTGCGAAGAATAATATATCCAGTATGACTAATCTTAGCCAATCTACAACCTACGGTGGATCATCTTGGTTAGCTACTGCTAGTATGCAAACAGGGATAAAAGTTGAAAATCAGCGTTTGTATAAAATACTTAATAACCATCACCAGGTGTACCCACATTTTACAAATTTCCTCAATATAAATGGCTATGATACTATTTCCGTAGAGCCTGGAACTACAATCAAATATTTACCGAAGAATAACTATAACTACAGTCAGATCTTTGCTCGATGGGATATTCCGTATTCTGGGACACCATATGGTTTTGGAGGTTGTCCTGATCAGTTTACTTTTAATTGGGTTAGATCATTCGTATTACCATTTACTTCTGACCCATATTATATTCAAATTAAAACAACTACTACTCACTCTCCATGGCAACCATTGCCTCAAATCGTTGGTGATGTTCCATGGCGTATTGAGATTGCACATCTTAATGGTACTGTAAAAAACTATTTTGAATCCATTATCTATGACTGGAAAGTCATTGTAGATTATATTCAGTCGATTTCAGATGATGAAGGGATATTTATTGTAGTTGGAGATCATCAGCCATATATAAAAGGTCATAATAGAGTTGATTTAGACGTGCCTATTCATGTTATTTCTCGCGATACTAAATTCATTAATGGTCTCAAAAAGTTTGGGTTTAATGAAGGAATGAATCTTGATTCAGGTTACCGAAAAATTCATCACGAAGGTTTTTACTCTATGATGGTTAAGCTGATGACTGAATCAGATCATTTACCATATCTTCCGAATGGTTATCATATTTCTAGAAAATAGATGAACCATTATCTAGGCACTAGCTGAATTCCTCTTAGAAAGGATATGGATATTAAAACTAAAGCGATTAAGCTAGGTATAATTTTCGATTCTAGAGAGAAGTTGGGGGATAAATTGAAAATTAGTACAGATAATGTAATGACACAAATACTCTTGCCAAAAAGGCTGCTCTTTGGATGGATTCTTGATTGAACCAAATTGAACTTACATAATACTACATAGACCGATCTCCATAGGCCGATCATACAAATCCATAGCGGTAGTTTGAAAATATGAACTGAAATCAGGCATAGTACCAGTGTTATAATACTATCTGCTTCCATATCTAATAGTGCTCCTGATGTTGAGCTTCCAAATCTTCGTGCGCAAAATCCGTCAACTCCATCCAGCAGAATAGCGAGAATAATGATCAGTTGTATCAGTAGGTTTGTTTCGTTTTTTACCACAATGAGATAGGACATTCCTATAACTAGAGTAAAGCGGAATAGAGTTATATAATCTGCTAAAGTTAGATGTTCTTTTATAGTTATTGGAAAAATGATGTAGCTTATTAACAAGAAGGAAAGAGAAATTAAATACCAGGGGAGACTTTCGGCTTGAAGCCAAGTAAATGAAGCTAATATGGATGAGAAAGCAAGGCATACACTCCAGCTGTCTTCTGAAAAACTTTTTCTCATTCAAATACCTCACTTGAAGGGTATTCAATATCTTAAGCGCCAATTCAATTGAGAGCAATACATGTTGGCTTGAAAAGATGGGTACCATAGTAGTAGACTAGTTTTATAGATGGAGAATTTATGCCAAACTTAAAAGAATATTATGGTGTTACTCGTTCGTTGATCATGTATTATGGTATTCCTTTTCGTCGCAAGAAAATGGTCGATTTATATGGGGCTTTTGTATCTTCAGGTGGTACGGTTTTTGATTGTGGCTCCCACGTAGGTAATCGTATTCGAGCTTTTCGAGATCTTGGCGCTCAGGTGATTGGTATTGAACCACAGGATCATCTAATGAAATTGTTGCAACGGTGGTATGGAAATGATCCTCATGTTGTATTAGAACAATGTGGAGTTGGATCTAAGCCAGGTTTAGGCACCATGTTAACTAGCTCTAAAACACCTACAGTAACTACTTTTTCAGCAGAGTGGATTGATTTGGTTCGCAAGGATAAGAGGTTTCAAAATATCAATTGGGATGATACGGCCGAGGTGCCATTAAAAACTCTTGATCAGTTGATTGCTCAACATGGAATTCCTGACTTTTGTAAAATTGATGTAGAGGGATTTGAATACGAGGTTTTACAAGGTTTAAGTTATCCTTTGAAAGCACTTTCTTTTGAATATATTCCGGTGGCGAGAAGTGAGGCTCTGCGATGTCTTGATTATTTAGATGGTCTTGGTTCCTATTCTTATAATTGGTCGCTGGTCGAGACGATGAAGTTTCAGGAAGAAGACTGGGTCTGCTCTGGCAGAATGAAAACGATTCTGAATGATATGCCAATTGAGCAAGGCTCAGGTGATATATACGCAAAGCTTTTACCATGAAGTATTCTTTGGGTACAATAGTCAGGACTGTGTTCTTGGCAATGATTTTATGGTGCTTGTGGCAGCTATCTTGGGATCTTAACCGATTACAACCTATTCGAAGCTGGTGGGCAATTACATTTGCCATATTAGCTACAATGATTCATAGTTTCCTAGGGTTTTTAAGGTGGCGAAGTATAGCTATACCGTTAAAAATAAATATTGGTTTTATTGATCAGCTTGAAATCTATATACGAAGCATAACCATTGGTCAGGTTACACCCACTTCGATTATTGGTGACGGTTTCAGGCTTCATTGTATGAAGAAATATCCCTTCAAAACTAACTTATATAGTTTGATTTTAGATAAATTGTCCTCACATTTGCCATGGGTTTGGGTCGGGTTAATTGTAGCTCTTTTACAGCCGAGTCTTTGGACTGAAATACTTGCATATCATGGTCTGTCTTGGCTGTTCCCATGGATTTTAGGCGGTTTTATAGTTGGTTTTTTAGGAGCTGCTTTTTTTCTTTGTGTTTGTAAGTCAAAAGTGGGGTCGAAGCACTTTTTTCTCTCATTTATTGCTCTCATAGTTTTTCTTGTAAATTGGCAATTAGTATTAGCTGCCTTTGACCTTGATATTGACGTTATAATCTTATTAACCCTCTTCCCTCTATTAGCTTTTTTCTTGGTTCTACCTGTTAGCTTTAATGGCTGGGGGATAAGAGAGTTAGGTATGGTCTGGCTTCTGACTCCATCTGGTTTTGCTCGAGAAGTTATTCTGGAATCGTCTATTTTGTTGGGTGGTTCTCAACTAGCTGGCAATGTGGTGCTTTTTGTCCTGGTCATAGGCTATAAGAAGCTAAGTCGACTATCATCTGGGAACGTTGAAAAAGCCAATGTTAGCAAAGCAAATAGTTAGAATTCACAAGAAATGGTCTGGTGTTGTATACATAGATTTCAGGTGTATGAACACAGGTATTGATGTAAACTGTCATTTAAGGGCGATCGGATAAAGAGAGAACGTCTGGTCCATAAGATTTAATTGGCCATAATAATTTTGAGCGATTTATGAAGGACATCAAACATATTATTGATCAACTGGTAGACTATCAGTCAGCGCAAATCTACTCTGATTCTGACATGCCCTTTGTTTTACTCACATATGCTCAAACCTTGGATGGTAGTATTTCTGAAGCGCCTTTGTCCCGTACTCCCATTAGTAATCAGGCTTCTCTAAGGTTTTCGCATCAGTTGCGGTCGTTGCATGACGGTATTATGGTTGGGTATAGAACAGTCATTGCAGATAACCCCAGATTAACCAACCGTCTGTTTACGGGGGCATCGCCACAGCCTATTGTCTTGGCAACAGATGGAAGACTGCCTATAGGATGCCATCTTGCTGGCATGCGGGGAAGGAATCCATGGGTGGTTAGCAGCAGACAGCCCAAAATATCAGATGGAAATATTATTAATATTGTTGTGGATACTGATAGTGATGGCAGGGTCTGCATTCAGAGCGGCCTAAGGGCGTTATTTAAGCGTGGAATCAGGACCTTAATGGTAGAAGGTGGAGCGAGGGTGATAGATAGTTTGCTTAGATTAGGGTTAGTCGATTATCAAATTACCAGCATTAGTCCTCGGCTGTTTTTGCAGTCATCATCGGTTCAATACGCCAAAATTGATAAAAGGGTAAACTTGGACTTAAAAGAACCTGTATTTGCCCAACTGGATTCAGATATTATTGTGGCTGGTAAACCTGTTTTTGCAGAAAAAGATACTGTGATCACAAATAGTAGTTCGACTTTACCATCAGCTATTTTGCAGTAAAAAAATGGTAATTTTTGATGTGGAATATGATTAAGGTAATGAACTGACTTACAGCAGGTAGATTAATATCATTTAAGGGGGTTCCTATGGGAGCGATACCTCGATCAAGACAAGTTCTATCGATTTTGTCACCTGGCAATGCCACATTGCGAACCGAACCAATTCCCCAACTTCAGCCTGGTCAGGCTTTGCTTAAAACTATTGTCAGTAATGTCAGTGCCGGAACGGAGCTGCTTTTTTTTCAGGGAGAAATACCTAAAGGAACAGTGGTAGATACCAGCTTAACGCACTTAAACCAAAATATAAAATATCCGTTGGTCTATGGTTATAGTAATGTTGCTGAGGTAATTGCGGTTGCTCCAGATTGTGATGAAATAAAAGTAGGAACGAGGTTTTTTTCTTTTAAAGAGCATGCAGATTATCATGTTACTAATGTAAATGACTTGATCCCTTGTCCGCCTGACTTAACTAGCGATGCTATGAGCTTTTTACCTAATATGGAGACAGCGATTAGTATTGTAATGGATACAAAACCGATTTTTGGAGAAAGAGGTTTAGTTATTGGCCAAGGAGTTTTGGGCTCCTTGGTAACTTGGGTGCTAGGACAGACTGGGGTGTCTCATTTGCATACCTTAGATATAAACCAATTTAGGCGGAAAAAGTCTATTTTAATGGGAGCTAAATCTTCTTCTGACAACCTACTTTTATCAGATCATAGGAAGTATGACTTTGTAATTGAACTTTCTAAAAACCCTCAAATGTTAAATACCGCTATTGAAGCCTTGTTCGAGGGAGGGCGGATTGTTGTAGGATCTTGGTACGGTAAGAGGCAGGTGAACTTAGACTTAGGAGGGAGGTTTCACCGAGATCGTATTTCGATTGTAAGTTCTCAAGTATCATCTATGGATCCGACACTTACTCCGAGGTTTTCAAAAAAGAGGCGAATAGAGATGACCATAGATAACCTTAAAAAGCTAGATCCGAATTTGCTAATCACTCATAGGGTCAATTTTTCTGAATCATCAATGATATATTCTTGGTTGTCGCAATGTCCAAGCGAATGTATGCAGGTAATGATTACGTATTCATGAAAGGTTTTTTATGTATGAACTGAGTGTAACCAGAGACTTTATAGCTCAACATTATTTAATTGGTGGTGATTGGGGGTGCGAAAATAGAAAGCATTCTCATCACTTTAAAGCTGAATTTCTGATGACGAGTTTTGAGCTAAATCAGCATGATTATATTTATGATATTTCTGAAATCCATACCCGATTTGATAAGGTTACTACTTATTTTGCTGATCAAAACCTAAATGATCTTGAAGAATTTAAAGATAAAAATCCCAGTATTGAAAATTTCGCACGGATTTTTTTAGAGAGGTTTATTCATGGCATGGATTTAACTCACATCCATACCGTTGCAATTAGGCTTTGGGAAGATGAAAGTGCCTGGGCTTCTTTTCAAAAAAAATTATGAGTTAGGTAAAAATGAGACATATTGTTTTTGCAATCCCAGATCAAATTATGGTTTCGGGCGGTAACATTTATAATCGCGAGATTATGCAGAGTTTGAAAAATTTGGGCTACCGTGTGACACCATTTTATATTCCTATTCAAAGTCAAGACAAGAAATCAATGAAATCATGGTGGCAAAAGCTTTGCTTTTTGGAACCAGATTACGTTATTGAGGATGCATTATGTTATGATTTTTTGGAAAGATATAATGAGTCTAATGATCTCTTTCCGAGGCTTGCGCTATTTCATGCCAGCCAGCATAGTTTAGTGGACCTAAATAAAAGAAATGAAGCTAAAAAATGTGAGTCGAGATATTTACCTAAAGTGAATGGAGCTATTTTTACGAGTCAATTTCTTCTTGATAGTATGCAAGAAATGATAAATAAGGATCTGAAGTACACCGTAATTGAGCCTGGTTTAGATCACGTGAGTGGTGACTTTGGAAGTGTGCGGAATAAGAGTTCTCAACTAAATTTATTAATGGTCGGTCTTGTAAACTCGAATAAACAGCAGTTGGAAGTTGCAGCTGAGGTAGCGGGCTGTAAAGAAAATTTGAAAATGCGATTATTGTGCATAGGCCGCCAGGGAACACAAAAATCTTATATCAGTCGCTTCAATGCTATTGTAGCCGATCAAAACTGCATCGATTGGATTAATGAAACTAATTGGCCCCAGTTGGGTAATTACATGTTTAATACTGATATATATATTTGTGCTTCATTATCAGAATCATATGGCATGGCCATGATGGAATCTGCGAGCTTAGGGGCCATTCCAGTTGTTATTGGGCAAACAGGTGCTGC
Source organism: Pseudobdellovibrionaceae bacterium (assembly GCA_002725955.1). Classification (GTDB taxonomy): domain Bacteria; phylum Bdellovibrionota_B; class Oligoflexia; order Oligoflexales; family Oligoflexaceae. The sequence goes on along the minus strand of PBRN01000150.1, from coordinate 31,761 downwards.
AAGGATTATCCGTGAAATGGATATCGGTTTCAATATAGATCGAATCGATGAATTAGGAGATTTATTAGGTGAAATTTATAGACAGCCAGAGCGTATAAATTTTGAACGACATAGGCTGAATGCCAACCTAAGAAAAAAACCATGGTTAACTCAAGCAAAAAATCTGGGTGAGTTTTTAGATCTAGTCAGAGATTCTTGAATTAATTAATATGAATTTTGAACTACTGAGTATCAAAAAATAAATCATGCATGCATTGATTTGATGATGAAGCCTCATCTGGATGCTCTAGATGTAGCTGGAACATTGTATTGTAATGAATGATGATTTCTTTTTTTTGAAGATCTTACTGACTGATAATATATAGATTTCAGTCTTTTTTTTATTTTCTTTAATTTTTCTATTCTTCTTATGCCTTAAGTTGTAGGCATTATTTTCCGAGCCTCTTTTTGTAGAGTAAACTCTCAGAATAATTATCTGAAAGGATCCAGATGAATATCCAAAAAAAGGAAATTAGTCTCAAAGAGAAGTTTGGACTACTTTTTCCATGGGCTCGCAAAAAAATTATGGAGCAAGTCTCAAGTGTCGCAACTATTGTTGTGTACCTCTTGTTTTTTCAATTAGTAGTTCTCGGTTCTCCCTTAGAGAACAGTGCTTATGTAGCTGTAGGCTTGGCTCTAGTTGTTGCAGGCCTTGCTTTCTTCATGGAAGGCCTAGTTTTAGGGATGATGCCACTGGGAGAAGTCTTGGGTTTGAAGTTACCAGCCCATCGGGGGTTATTTTCTATTCTGGTATTTTCTTTTTTACTTGGGGTAGGAGCTACTTTTGCTGAGCCTTCGATAGCTGTCCTAAAGGCTGCTGGGGCAACTGTGAAAGCGTGGGAAGCGCCTTTACTCTTTCTGCTTTTGAATCAAAAGGCTGACCTCTTGGTATACTCTGTGGGGATTGGGGTTGGTCTAGCAGTCGTATGCGGGATGATGAGGATCATGTATAACTGGTCTTTAAAGCCGTTTATATATGTCTTAGTTGGTATAGCCTGCATTCTGACTGTGGTCTCTTATTACAATGATAATCTCCAGCATTTGTTGGGTTTAGCGTGGGATTGTGGAGCTGTGACAACGGGGCCAGTTACGGTTCCCCTAGTTCTGGCATTGGGCATAGGTATAAGTCGTATATCTGGTTCGGGAGACTCTGAAAATGCGGGATTTGGTGTTGTAACCTTAGCTTCTCTCTTTCCTATTCTGACGGTAATAATTTTGGGTTGGTTCTATGTCGGTGATGTTCCTGCGCCTATGACTGAGGCTCAGTATAATTCTGAAGAGATGGCTAGTGCCACTGCTATTCTCAGAAGTGATTTACCAACAGGATCAGGAGAAACTGAGTTTAATGTACTGGCAACTGTTAAAAACTCATTTAGTGCAGCTGCTGTGGCGGTAGTTCCTTTGTGTCTATTCCTCTTGTTAACTTTGCTTTGGATTAGACAAAAGCTACCTCGTAGGGATGAAATCTTTTTGGGTATTGGTTTCGCCGTATTGGGAATGGGTCTATTTTCCATAGGTATAGAGTGGGGTTTATCTGGAGTTGGTAATCAACTTGGTAATACACTGCCTGCAGCTTATAAGAAGATCGAATTTGCCAATCAAAAAATTGAGATTGATAATTTCGATAAAAATTTAGTACAGACGGCGGTTGATGATTCGGGAGAGACACATCAGTTTTATTATCGCTATGAGAAAGATATGGTTTCGGTTATTCCATGGAATGAGGAGAATTATAATGCTGAAGAAAAGCGTTATAACTTCACTCCAACAAAGGGACCGCTCTATGGCAATGAAGGAGACTTATCTGGTATCATTGTTGTTCTGCTTTTTGCCTTTTTTATGGGATACGGTGCAACTCTGGCAGAGCCAGCTCTTAATGCATTAGGATCCACAGTGGAGACGATTACAGTTGGTACTTTCAAAAAGTCATTACTAATGCAGGCCGTAGCGATTGGGGTCGGTTGCGGTATCTTTTTGGGGGTTGCCAAGATAGTTTGGAATATACCTTTGGCTTCAATGCTCGTGCCGCTTTATCTAATTTTGTTAGTCTTGACTTACTTTTCTACGGAAGAGTTTGTAAATATTGGCTGGGATAGTGCGGGTGTAACGACTGGGCCGGTGACCGTTCCTTTGGTTATTGCGATGGGCTTAGGTATAGGTCAGCAGTCTGCGGTCGTAGAAGGTTTCGGTATCCTTTCGATGGCTTCGGTCTGCCCTATTATGAGTGTACTCAGTGTGGGAATTTTTGTGAATCGTTCCCGTAATGTTCTTCTAGAGAACAGTGAGGATGAGAATGATGGTCAGACTCCCTCAAGTCTTGTAGCAGAGGAGAAAGCATCATGAAAGAATCAAAACCTGTTATTAAAGTTACTGCTATGTTGCACCGGAATATTTCTTCAAGAGCTGTTTCTGCTTTGAAGGCTGCAGGTGTGAAAGATATTTACCAGACTCCAGGCCGGATACCATTCCTCGCATATCATAGTGGGATCAAGGCTGTTTTCAAGCCTCAATCGATAGTGAGTTATCCAGCAGAAATAATTACTTGTTTTGTAGAACCTTCGGTAGAGAAAGTTGCTATGGAAATTCTCTCCTGTGCAGGTAATATGGAAGAACCTGGTAAAGGCTCTGTTTATACCGAAACCATTCAAATGAGTAGTCGGTCGACTCTTTTTCACTGTGATAAAGTGGTTAGCCCTATTAACCAAAATCAACATTTTTATCATGACCTTACTGCAATTCAATGTGTTGTTCAAAGAGGGCAGGGTGATAAAATTGCCCAGGCCGTGTTAGAAATGGGTAGTGCTGTCCCAGTTATTACCTATGGAACTGGTACTGGCTTTCGGGATCAGATCGGTATCTTGCGAATTACTATTCCGGCTGATAAAGAAATAGTAAATTTGGTTGTTCCTTCTTGGGAGGCAGACTATGTGATGGAAGCGATGATATCTGCAGGTCAGCTGGAGTTGCCAGGGCGCGGCTTTATTAGTACTAGAAATGTCTCGATGGGCCGTCTCGATACAAAAATGACCAATGAAACTAATGTACATGCTGCTAGTTTAGAGCAAATTATTCATGCTATCGATCATTTAAATGACAGCATGGAATGGCGTCGTAACACGAGAAAATCTAGTGCTTCGTCGAATAGGCTATTTTTTACTGGTATGGAACTGAAAGTTTTTTGCAATGAAGGCACAGGGCTTGGTTTGGCAGAAGAGGCTATGAAAATTGGTGTTGGGGGCGCAACCATCGAGCAGCAAAATCTAAGAGGTGAGGCTGAAGTGAGCAAGGACTATTTATCTAGGGCTAGNGAAGTATGTCGAATGTTTACGACCGAAGAGGTGGCGAACAAATTCCTCCAAAAACTTAAAGATATAGGAGCATTTTCGGATANAGTCCAAGCNGTGGCTTATTTTAGTGAGGTGCCGAAGGCATTTACTTACATTCCGAAGGNAGATGTCAAAAAAGTTGCNTAAANAAATTTAGCTTAAAAAANNNTATCCCTAGGAACTCNTAGTTTCTAGGGATATNGTNTTTTAAGTGTCCNGNCATAACAATGATTATGCTCTCATTGTTTTTTNTCGTTTCATTTCAAGGTTATTGAGCTGATAGCGATACGCTTCCAACCTTGGGTCCATAACCTTTCTCCACAAAGGAGGGAAAAGTGCNATGAGGCTCATGGTTGGGTAGCCAAATGGCAATTGGGGGGACTCATTAAAGTNCCGNAATATTTGATAACGCCTTAAGCCATTTGCGTGATGATCTGAGTGTCTCTGTAATTTGAATAGGAACATATTTGATACTTGATGGCTGGCATTCCATGAATGGATTGGTAATACTTTTTCGTAGCGACCTTTCTCATTTTTTTTCCGCAGTANACCNTAATGTTCAACATAGTTGATAATTTCAAGAAGAGAAAAGGATANGGTGCTTTGGACTAAATGAAATAATACGCCAGCTATACCAAAGTATGCATATAGAATAGAAAAGAAACCCAGTTGAATGCATACATAATGCAACATACGATTNTTAANATGGAATGGNTTTTTACCTTTTTTACTGATGCGGTTGACTTCCCAAGACCATGCGCTTTTCCNCGAGCCGATAACCGTGCGAGGGTAGAAATACCAAAANGATTCTCCTTTCTTTGAAGTTGCAGGGTCATTTGGAGTTGCTACTCTTTGGTGGTGGCCATAAACATGCTCAATATAAAANTGCATGTAATTTAGNCATACTAAATTAGCGAGAGAAAGAAATTTCTCCCACTTTTCTGTTCGATGAACTAATTCATGGGTNATGGTTATGCCTATGCCNCCTCCNCACAAGCCGGCACCTAAGGTAAATCCAACTAATTCTATAGCNGAGAGGTTTTGAGTACTTACTATCCATGCTCCCCAGATNACAATAGCGTACTGAACAGGGGTCCATAGCCANGTCACTATTTTGAACTTCAATTGCTTTTTTAATTCAGCTTCTTCTTCTTTGGTTGGATTCTTGTGATCTAANCCCGAAAANATGTCCGCAATAGGGACNAGGATAAATGCCAGCGAGAAAGCCAGAAAGTTGTACCATCCNCCTAATGCGTANCCCACATAAAAACTCACAGGAATCAGATAACAGAGGTAATATGGAAGTACGCTCATCGATGACCTTTCTCTAACAATAATCCTCAGACTAATGTTTATATAACATGTGTTATATAATNTTGCTNTATATTTATATTCTCTAATGAAACTTCGCAATAAAAAAAATAACTACCTGTATATATTANACTATTTTTTTGTTCNTAGAGCAGNTTTTNGACTAAANGACGNATCANNTGTGTCAANATNGNATATTANCAGNTGATGTCACTTGTTTTTTTTATGGAATAGGTTCAATCATAGAGGCTAAAGCCTATTACTCTGGAGGACTTAACATGCTGCATCCTGATAAAAAAATATTGAGTAGGGATGGTCTTGGTTTATCTGAGATTATATCGCGCCAGCAACAGTTTTTTAGGAATGGAAAATCATTAGCTCCTAGTTTTCGTAAAGATCAGCTTAGNAGATTATTAAAATCNGTCCAAAGACATGAGTCTGCTATACTNGATGCAGTTAAACAGGATTTAGGNAAGCCTGAACTGGAAGCCTATTTTGCTGAAGTAGGTATGGTCTATGGTGAAATCAAATATCATATGAAAAACTTAGAGAAATGGTCTCGCAGAAAGCGGGTCATGACTCCGGTGACAGTAAAACCAGCGCAAAGCTATATTTATCATCAACCGAAAGGGCAAGTCTTAATTATTGGGCCATGGAATTATCCTATACAATTAATGTTAATTCCTATGATCGGTGCAATAGCAGCTGGTAACACAATTGTGCTTAAACCATCNGAGATGACTCCCAGTTCAAGTGAACTTCTAGCAAAAATNATAGAGGAAACTTTTACTTCAGACTATGTNGCATTNTTTGAGGGNGGTGCAGAAGTTAGCCAGGAGTTGCTAGTTTCACCTTGGGATCATGTNTTCTTTACTGGCAGCACNAATGTGGGGCGGTCAGTTGCCATTGCAGCGGCNAAAACATTAAGCCCAGTGACTCTTGAGTTAGGTGGTAAGAGTCCGTGTATTGTNACNGCNAGAGCCAATCTTAAAGTAGCTGCGAAAAGACTTGTATCAGGAAAGTTTTTTAATGTTGGACAAACATGCGTAGCTCCNGACTATTTATTNGTTGAAAGCTCCGTGAAGGATGATTTTCTNNAGNTTCTAGAGTCCGAGCTGTTGAGGGCTTATGGTTCTGATCCGCAGAAAAGTTCTGATCTTGGNCGCATTGTAAATGAACANCANTTTAAGAGGTTATCTGATTTACTCCAAAGTGGAAAAACCTTTGTTGGTGGTCAGGTTGATGCAAAAGAAAGGTATATAGCGCCCACTATTTTGACNGATGTAACATGGGATGATGCTGTGATGGCAGGAGAGATTTTNGGGCCGATTTTACCNGTGATTACTTTTNATTCTCTTGAAAAAGTTGTCGATGATCTGCAAGGCAGAGATCGACCATTGGCTTTATATATTTTTACTGAAGANTCCAAGGAAAGCGATTCTTGCCTTAATAATTTGATTTATGGCGGTGGCTGTGTCAATGATACGGTGATACAGCTGGCGAATCATAATCTACCTTTTGGTGGTACTGGTACCAGTGGTTATGGTGCTTATCACGGCAAGAAAAGCTTTGAGACTTTTTCCCATGAAAAATCGATTTTGAAGAATACTACAAAAATTGATCTGCCGGTTCGTTACCCCCCATATACTTCTTGGAAGTCAAAGGTTATGCGTTTTCTACTTTCGTAGTGGGTTTGCTTTGTTGGGGAGATAAGTGATCTCTATGATTTTACTTCTTTTCCCGGTACAGAGGATTGATTGGAGGATCATGCCATTTTTTTTCATGGCATGATCCCTGAAATGTCGAAAATCACACGTTAATGCTTAACCTGTATTTACTTAATGAACAGATTATAATTACCATTTCCTGATGCCGAGTAAACTTTCCAACGATAATAGGCTAAGGAACCGTTATATTCAATTTTTTCAGATGACAGCTCTCCTTCTGATTTTGCCACTGTTTGCCAGCCGAACCAGAAGCTGTATTTTTCTAGATATAGATCAAAATCGGCTGATCTAGGACCGTTAAGCCATGCTTTGAAATTCCCTTCTCCCCGAAAATAGCTGCCATCAGGTTGAATATCGTAGTCTTCAGTGCTTGATAAATTGCCACTATAGGAGGAACAGTCGCTACATGGATTTTCGGGAGTTGGTTCAGGTTCAGGTTCAGGTTGATCTGTGTTTGTTCCTGCATAGAGCAATAAATTAGGTGAGCCCGAGCCAATAGATGAAATAGCCCCCTTCGTTGCTTTTAATATGATTTGTTCAAAGATAGCAGCAGGTCGTGCTCTTGGATTATTTTGCAAAATGAGTGCTGCAACTCCAGCTACATGAGGAGATGCCATTGATGTTCCACTTAAATCCGCACTTGCATCGTCCGATGCGATGCTGGCAGAGGTGATATTACTACCAGGGGCAAAGAGATCGACACATGTCCCATAATTGGAATAAGAAGCTCTTCTATCATTGGCAGTTGTTGCACCTACTGTAATAGCATCTGGCACTCGCGCCGGAGAATAATTACATGCATCTCGATTTGAATTTCCGGCGGCAACAACAAAAATCACACCTTTTTTTATGGCACTATTAACGGCATCATCGAGTGCTTTAGAGCTCCCTCCTCCTAGACTCATATTAGCTACTGCTGGAAGTTTTGCATTTTCAGCAACCCACTCGACACCACTAATGACTCCAGAAGTAGTGCCAGAGCCTTTGCAATCAAGTACTCGTACGGGATGAATGATAACTTCTTTAGCGATGCCGTAGGTTTTACCTCCTACTGTACCAGCTACGTGCGTCCCGTGACCTTGACAATCCTCGGTGCCTTTATTGTCATTGATAGATGTGAAGCCAGACCCTATTTTATTGTTGAATTCTTGGTGTCTGGAAGCTACCCCAGTATCGATGATATAGGCATGGACTCCTCTACCCGTCGTTGAGTATTCGTAATATTGATCCAAACCTTTTCTCGCATCAACTCTGTCCAGGCCCCATGGAGGATCTGCTTGAGAGGCTTGTAGGCGGAGAAATCGATCTTGCTCAATATATGCGATTGATTCATCTGCGGCCATGCTTTGGAGCTGGTAGCGGTTTGCTCTAGTTACAAATCCATGAATCATTTTGGAAAAACGATTTTTAACCCTTTTGCCAAGTAAAGATTCTATGCGAAGTATCAGTTTATTTAGCTTCTCTTTTCGTGTGTTAGAATACCCATCTTTCATAACTACGATGTATTGATCTTTTATCCCATCTTTGTGATACAAACCATAAATTGGTGCTTTACCATGTCCAATTGAGCTGAATAACGATAGGCCTACTAAGGCATGCAGCCACAATAGACGCTGACTGTTGTTATGAAACATCATGTCTTCATCCTCCTAAATAGCTTGACTCACGATATTTTCGGAACTCTATACTTTTATTAACATTGCAAAATATGTACCCGTAGAATAATTTTGGTGTGGAATTGGCCAACTGGCCAGTTATACAAGTAAAACAGTTTTGGTGATATGGAGCTATAAATAAGCTCTCTTGTGATTAAGCTCGGATTTGGTGGGTCATCTTAGTGAATCTTAGTTTTATCTTAGGTTAACTGCGTTATGCACTATTTGTGATTGTAATTCGTGTTCGATATTAGAGCTTATTGAAAAGGCAGAAGCTGATGATGTACTTTAGAATTCATTAATCACACTGACCCAACCAAGTGTTTGTTTGAGTACAGAACCAAATCCCGCTGTTAAGTGGAGTCCTTGTTTTTCTGGCTGCCAGGGGGGATTAACTTTCCATTCATATCGATATCCTCTGACTTCAATTTCTTGCCATTGATCTTCAGGTTGATTCACTTGACCAATTTGAACACGATCCCAAAATAGGCTGCCAAACTGGTTGGCACTTATTTCAGCTTGATATCTATTGAAGGCTGTCCCTGTAAGATGAGTAAGAGGTAACAATGGGGATGCGATTTGCTGACTCAGATGGTTTTTGGTACGCACTGCTGACCAGTTGCCGCCTAATTGAAAATTTTGATGTTGGGGGAAGTTTCCCGTAATGCGGCCTTGAGAATAGATAAATGAAGGGCCAGAATGCAGATAAGTTGGTTTATATCTCCAGCTATAGACTGTTCGATTCCATTTTTCTTCGTCTTTAACTTGGCGCCAATCAAAACCGATTTGATGATTGAGCAATAAGAATGAAGGACGATAGATTGTTTTTACATAGATTTGTTTTTGATTTTCGATAGTGCCATCAGGTGTTTCATAAAGGAAGCTTCTTTGGCTCCAGTCAAATGTTAATAGTAGGTTTCCTGATCCCCACGTTCTCGAGATGCCTCCTCCTTTTCCTGAACCTTCAATATCCCAAGTTTTGTCTGGTCTAGTGAAGGCATTTCTTTGTAGAGATGGTTGGTAAAAAAATGAAAATCCTTCGTAATAAGGTTCCCAATTCCAAAAGGAAAGTTTGACGATGGCCCTGTTTCCTAGGTTTCCTATCATTCCTTGCCAATGCCATCTGCCGATTAAATCTCCTCCATGAAGACCTATTTCACCGTAACTCCAACTTGGATATTTACCGAAGCCGAAGTTTGCCTGGTAATATTGCGCTCCCAGTCCATAGTTCGACTGTTTGATAGGTGATTTGATATCTTGTGGCTTTTGTTTCTTTAATGGTTTGTTATATAGTGCACTGATAGTTTTTGGTTTTTTTCGTTGATTATTTTTAAACTGTTTAGGGTCAATTTTCCAGATGCGGCTATGCTTCTGTTGCATTTCTAATACATAAACCGAATTTTCTGTTGCTTCAGGGCTGGTAAGAATACCAAGTGATTGAAAGACGAGACTGACCTTTTTAGATGCGAGTGTTAGTTTATACAGCCCTGAAATACCTTTTTCTCCTGTAGTAAAGAAAATTTCTTTGCCGTTACTAGACCAAGTGAAGCTGTTGATGTTGGCGAAATTTTGGTCCAGCAGAATACTTTCATCTTTGCCTGTCGATAAGTCGATGGTTTTGATTTTCCAGCCATTATTATGTTCTAGGAAGCCGAGTAGATTTTTTTTAGGGTGAAAACGCAGAGCTCCATATTGGGTCTTGATGTTTAATTTAGTTAGATTCTTTGACTTTCCATTTAGATCTAGCAGCTTAATCTGTGATGTTCCTTTTTCCTTACTTATCGTTGCTAATTGGCCCCCCATATAGTTCTTATCACTTCGATATGATGCAGAAGATTTGCCCGCTATATCCATGTATCGGCTACCCAAGGCAATTGGTTTGAAAAGTTGTTTCTGTGGATGCCATAGAAATGGTTCGCTTAGCACAGGATCATATTGTTTTAGGCTTTCTCTTCGGTTTTTGGTAAAGACGATCCAATTATTGTCTACCCAGTCGAGGCCTTCAAAGTTATTGTTGTTATCACAAGATAGTCTGGAAATAGGGTCACGAGGGAAAGACTTTGGCTTCTTTTTTACAAACTTAGATTCTGTTTTTTTCAGTCGATTCTTTTCTTTATCTTTCCAATTCTTTATGGCTTTCTGATTGTTGTTAAGTTCATAAACTTCGATATTGCACCAAGTTAAGTTGACCAAGCTTGAGGTCGCAATTTTAGTTTCGTCGGGTGATATCCGAATTTTTGTAATTCCTTGATCGAATTCCTGCCATAGCTTAGCTGTTTTGCGCCATGGTTCTAATTGTCTATTAATTTCAGATGATTTAATAATCAAATCATTTTTAAATTCATCAAATAGATCTAAGGCTGTTTTGCCTGTTCCTTCGTAAAAAGCTTGTTTCCATGTGAGTCCTTGATCTTCCATTTTTCGCCAAATGAATGGTAGAAGGTGCTCACCGTATTGATCTTCGAGATAGCGCATAAAACCATAACCTAAATGATAGATCATATCTAAATCATAGATTTGTTGCGGATTATCCATATTTATCATTTCAGGAAGTTTTCCGGCAGCTGCCCAGCCCATGATTTGGCTATTTATCAAAGGGTCGTCTGGCCTGCCCCATGATGCTTTTCCTTCAAGAAGAACAGCATAGCCTTCGGCGATCCACCTAGGAACGACTAGTACTTTAGGATCGTGTATCATATGATGCACATGAATGAGTTCATGGACTGTAAGACGGTGTATCCAATCTTTGTAGGTACCGATATTTGACTCAGGATCAGGATGAAAAGGGTTAATGATAATTCTTGGGGGGTCGGCTAAAAGGGTAAATCCATTAGACACTGGATTCTGGTCATCTATAATTATATCGATGGTACCTTTTTTATTGTAACCAACTAGTTTTATCACTTGTTTATCAATNGATGGTAGTATTTNGGCTATATGGTTAGCGAATTGATTCATTTCATCAGGAAAGTAAATATTAAATCGTTCGACTTCTATTGANNTCCATGATCTTGTCGGATCAGTNGCACTATTGCCATAAATCGAAAATAAAAGAAAAATTTTTATAATNAACCAATTTATTTTCACGCAATTCCCCTTTTNAATTCATTATAGGGGTTCGGACAATTAGAGGTGAAACCTAAGCAATAANAANTTTGGAAGTGTCGCTTAATGTGGNGGTTGTTANTAGAANTGGAGAGNAAGTTTGGCCNAACATCAATTNTTGATGTCCAGCCATTGAAANTATTGGTCTAACACGTTTTTATTTCTTNTTTACCAAGTCCCCGAGTTTTCCATCGATAACCANGGTTCTTGAGGATNAAGNGCATTACCTTTTTGTAGAAGCTCTATTGAAATATTATCCGGTGATCGGATAAAAGCCATCCGGCCGTCTCTAGGAGGTCTAAGTATCTTNACTCCNTTGTCTCGCAGTGATNAGCATAGCTCGTGTATATTCTCAACTTCATACGCAATATGNCCAAAGTTCCTGCCGTCACCATAAGCTGTTTGCTCATCCCAGTTATAGGTTAGTTCGATCTCAGGNTCTCCTTTTGAAGTTGCGAGAAAGATCANTGAGAACCTTCCTGCTTCGACATCATGTCTCCTTGTTTCAATCAATCCTAATTTATTACAGAAAAAATCTAGTGCTGCATCTAAATCATATACCCTAATCATAGTATGTAAGTATTTCATNTGTACCCTCCATATAAGAGGGTGGATGTTACTTAGCTNGTTTANGCTCTGCAACTGATTTTAGCTGCAGTAATCGTTTCCGGTCTATCNTCTGGTTCTTGCTGTACTTGTGATCGAATCATAGCNCTGGTGAGTCTTGATCCGTCGTGGCTCCAGCCNGGTACCCCNAGNGTATAACCAATAACATGACGAGGGTTAGCTTTGACATCTTTGAACATAGCCCTCCATTCTTTNAATGCTATTTTGACGGGGTTAACGTCGGTTGCAGGCTCAACAAGACCGTATCTCACAGGATCATCTTCTTGTTCTTCAGAGTATGTGCCGAATAGATGATCAANGANCATAGTNACNCCGCCATGATTCCGATCTAGATACGCAGGGTTAGATCCATGGTGAACTCTATGGTTAGAAGGTGTGTTGAATAACCATTCAAGAGGTTTAGATAGTTTAGGNATCATTTCTGTATGCAGTATGTATTGGAAAANNAAGTTAGNCATGAGCATGCCAAATACATAGTTGGCGTCAAACCCTAACCAGATTAANGGCATATAGACTACCCAGGCAAAAGAAACGATNGAAGTCCATGCNAGCCGGAGTGCTGTNGGAAAATTCATGAAGTTTCCNGAGTGATGAACGGAGTGAGATGCCCATACCCATCTGATTTCATGTGCACCCCGGTGAAACCAGTAATATGCGAACTCGACACCTATAAACAAAGCAAGCCAATGCCATGGTTGNTCCATTGCAATATGAGCTANCTGATATTGCTGTACCCAGCTGCCAGCTATCANGAGAGCTGAGCCGAGNGTAAGTCTTGATATGATAACGCCNACGTAGACACCAGCAGATGCTTTGGTTTCAGTCCANTTATATTCTTTACCTTTTTTCTTGTACCAAAAGACTTCAAATAGAAATAAGGGTACATACAATGCTATGCCAAATAATGAAATCAATGACATTTTCTGCTCCATAGGGCTAGNGTTTTAGAAGAAGGCAACGGTAGGTAACNTATCCCCCTGTTGTTGGANCTAGTATCGTCTGCGGGTGTTGCCTCCGCATTGCTAAATGTTAATAATTGTAACAGNGGAAATGTTTATTGAAGTCCAGAAAAGGNTTCGTGGACTCANAATAATATANGANNTGATGAATTTTATNTNTATTTATAGNTGCTTAGAGGTTGAACATAGCGCCAATAAGAAATTCAATGCCNACCGATCCCTTGCCATGAGCCAGTGCTATTTGCAAATCTTCGCTTTGGTCGCCTGCAATCTGGCTTTGTGGGTCATTTACTGAAGCAGANGTACTGGCGCTTACNCTTAGCGGGACAGTGACGACTCCACTTGCTAANAATTTTAAGAATGCGATATCTTGNTGGAAATTNGCTCTNAGCCTTAAACTGATACTTGTGGCTGTTGATTCTGCTTCAGCGATNTGGTCNTCATCCGGATTATAAGCAGCGGCAGCGAAGAAAGTTTTAACTTGGTCAAAGTCTATACCAGCAAGCAGGCCGAGTGGCCCTAACTTCATCACTGCATAATCAGCGTAAAGTCCTTGACCGGCGCCAGTTTGAGTGACTTCAGCATAATTATCACCCCCAGTGGCATAATCTGCTTGAGCAGTTGAAGTGTCTAGCGTTCTAAACCGTAATCCCAATGTCAAACTACCAAAACCAGTTTCGATGCCGCCACCTCTTATTGCTCGGTTGTTGGCGCCAATGGCAATCCAGTTCGATCCAGAATTGGCATTATCTACATCGTATGAGAGCTTTTGTATACTTGATGGGGTCGATAGGGTTAGGGCATAATACCCAGCTATGTAGTTTGGCGAGCCTTTTTTCTTTTTTCTTTTCTGTTTTTTACCTACCATCCGCGCTTCATAACCGGATTTTATTTTTTTGATTCTTTTCTTGCTTTTAACTTTAACAAGAGCCTTATTTCGTTTCAGCTTTACGATAATGCCACAAGCTACCTTGCGTCCACTATTGTTATAGAAGCAAACTTTTTTCCTCTTTTTTAAACCATCAGCCTTACCTTCGTTGATAATCACCTGACCTTTTCTTTTGTTGGTCTTGATGACTTCTGCTGCCTGCAACTGAAGGCTGTGGGTCAATATAAAAATGAATATAATAAATTTCATAGTTTTAGTATTTTATAGTTGAGTTAATTTAACGAAAATATGAATGCAAAAATTAATCCTTTATGCGTAGCTTTCTTACTAGAATTTATTCTAATTATATCAAAATATTATAGAAAATTCATACCCACCATAGAAAAATTAATTGTTTAAATTCATGACATAGTCAATGCGATTATACAAATAAAATAATTAATAATTATAGTCCTTTATATTGTTTCTTGGCATCGCTTTCTAAATAATCGACGATTACCATTGTTTGGAAACTTCTAAGATATGCAAAACCGGAAGGCCTAGTCTTCCTGCCTTTGCTCCTAATTTCTCGAGATCAGTTTCAATTTCTCGGTAACTAGCTGTATTTTTTACGGCATTATCAATAAGTGGGTCTCCAGTTAATTGTATTCCAATATCACCTTGGCTATAAATTGGAATCAGATAACCAACAGAAAATCCGATCCTCCATTTGCCTCTATCCCAAGCTAATCCCCCATGAGGGGTTATATATAAGGCCTGGATTTTAGTTGAAATATCAAGTTCAAGGTCGACAGGAGTACCGTTAGTTGATGATTTGACCCGCTGCTTGCCGTCTACCTGGAACTGATGAAAACCAGAAGCTATTCCCCAGAATATAGGATCGTTCTTAATGGGATGCTGCCTATAGAGACCTGCTAGCTTAAATATTTTCAGATTTACATCTTTTACTTGACCCGCTGCATTTACCTTTTGCTGATAATAACCTAACTCTCCTCCACTGGTTACTTTACCTTCTTTTTGCAATAAGCCTATCGTGATTGGGTGAGGAAATCCGATTGCACCGAATACCCATAGTCCTTTGTCATTTCTAAGCTTTTTCTTTTTTACCCTTTGTTTCTTTTTTCTCTTTTTTTGTAATCTCTTTTTTTTGCCTACTTTATTTTTCTTCTTTACTTGCGCAAGATATCGTGTAGCCGAGTATTGATATGACTTACCATACGCTGAATGGGTTAAAGTGCTAATCACTATGATAGCGCTGTATAAAAAAGTGGCGTAGACGCTATTCAAAGATTACCTCTGTGGAAATTCTTCAAGTAAGTACCCAGCAACTATCATGAAATCAACAGGGATATGAATCAAGTCTTTATCAGGACATGGTTCCCATTCCTTTGATTGGGGGTCTAGTAACCACAAGTAGGAACCACATCTGTCGGACGATTTAGGCAGCGAATCTGGAGGAAAATATGTTTCATCCAAAAGAATTTTGGCCGTACTGCTCATGTCGCCATCATGGAATGCATGAAAGATCATTTGAAATAGAGCATTATTTGGCATTGTATCTGCCAGTGATTTGATAGCGGAAAAGTCACCGTTATCCAATCCGCCATACATCGAACCGCGTAGTAAGATTTTTAGGGCAATTTGATGTGCCTGTTCAATTGTTAGTTCAGTGTCGACTTCTGGTAAGTAACCCCGTAAATTGGAATCTTCTCCAGTAATATGAAAAAGTATTTCATTGAGCAGTCCGTTCAGGTTCGTTGTCAAGTAAGTGTTTTCTTTATTTAGTTTTGAAGTTGTTGCTTCCCCAAGATACCCATTGTTATCTTCCGCATATTGAATTAATTCCTGTAAATTTATGCTATCACTTCGGTTCCACAATGCTAATGCTAAACCTAAAATCATGTTATGGTTTAGTGTGGCATCAGTTTTTCCATCCGAAAAACAATTTTGTTTATTAGACCTGAACCATTGTCCTGCTTGATTTTTGGATTCAGCTTTGTAGATGTCAGTGTTATATCCAGCTGCATCGAGCATACCCGTATAGAATAGTCCTTCACAGCCGGGAATAAACAGGGGGTTTATCTCTCTTCCTAACGAATTAAAGTACAGAATATATTTCAGTTTAATGGCATTAAGATCTTCTTCACTTGGCTTCCGGTTAACGAAGGGATGTTGTGCTGAAAGCTTTAATCTTGCCATAGCAATAATTGCTTGCAATGAAGGGTCAATAGCTTCTCCTGCTTCAACTCTAGTCCGAACTTTAGCCATGATGTTTTCGGCTTCTGCAGCAGTGATGTCCATACTTTGTTTTTGACGGACAGCACCAAATTCTTCGGAGTTATAAGAAATCGTGTCTTTACAACTGATTACGATTAACCATAGGCTAAGGATTCCTGTCAGTTTGATCATATAGTCCCCATACAAAAGTCAGTACTTCTTATCGGTTGAAGGGTATCAGGGCTTTAAAATAAAGTCTGAACCTAAAATATCAATATAATTTCAATGGCATATGTGGACTTGTTGTATTTTAATAGATTGTTACATTTGTGGGTCGATCTTAAATCCACACTATTATCTATTATGAAATTGATTGGATTCAGGTCCGATATTTCACTTCACCTTTTGGGCGCTAAATGAGTTCATAAGTTTCTCTAATGAATCTTAGTCAAGATTATCTATCACGATCCATTTTGTGGCATATGAACTAGTTTCATAAAACTAACTAATGGTAAGTTAGTATGACTGATAGATGCTCATATACTTCTTGGATTTTGCGGTCTAGATCGCTATTAAGATAGATAAAATATTACTGCGATTAAAAGTTGAGCTTTTATGAAAAATCTAAAGAGGAGCTCACGTCATGAGGTTTGATCATTCTCCGAAGGCTAAAGAGTATATAAAAAGAGTCCGCGATTTTGTCGATCAGCATATTATTCCGATTGAAAGGCAGGTAGAAAAAGCACGAGAAGATGCTGATGATCCATGGATTTCTCCTCCGATTGTTGAAGAGCTGAAACACAAGGCCCGTGAAGAAGGTCTTTGGAATTTATTTCTTCCTCATCCGACTTATGGTGCAGGGTTGAGCAATCTTGAATATGCTCCTTTGGCAGAGATTATGGGTCCTCACTTTTTGGCTCAAGAAGCTTTTAATTGTGCAGCACCTGATACTGGCAATATGGAGACTTTAGCGCTTTTTGGCACTGATGCTCAGAAGAAACAATGGCTGGAGCCGCTATTGGCTGGAGAAATTCGATCTTGTTTTGCGATGACGGAGCCCGACGTGGCATCTTCTGATGCTACGAATATGGAGGCAACCGCTAAACTTGACGGTGATGATGTCGTGATTAACGGCAAGAAATGGTATATTTCCGGTTTTGCTGATCCGAGATGTAAGATTATTATTTTTATGGGGCTGACTGATCCTGATGCTTCTAGTTATCAGCAGCATTCGATGGTTTTGGTTCCTAAAGACACCCAAGGTGTGAATTTTTCCCGGCATATGGAAGTTTTTGGTCAATTAGATGCTCCTCATGGTCATGCGGAAATCGAGTTTAATGAAGTTAGAGTGCCGAAAGAAAATATTTTGTTAGGGCTTGGGCGGGGATTTGAAATTGCTCAGGGCAGGCTAGGTCCAGGGAGAATTCATCATTGTATGCGAGCTATAGGTGTTGCCGAATATGCCTTAGGATTGATGGTTAAGAGAGGTTTAGAAAAAACAGCCTTTGGCAAACCTTTGATTTATCTTGATGGCAATAGCCAGTTAGTCGCTAAATCTAGGCTCGAAATAGATCAGGCTAGGCTTCTTACAATGAAAGCTGCTTGGATGATGGATGAAGTTGGTAATAAGGAAGCAAAAGGGCTTATTTCACAAATCAAGGTTGTTGCTCCAACTGTAGCTCAAAACGTTCTTGATCGTGCTATTCAAATCCATGGTGCAGCCGGTGTGTCAAATGATTTTCCGTTGGCGATGTTATGGGCNGCAAATCGNACCNTGAGACTTGCGGATGGTCCGGATGAAGTTCATTTNAGGACGATTGCTCGGCAAGAACTTAAAAAGTATAAGTGAGGAAAAAATGTCAAAAGATTTAGGTGAAGTTCGAACGGGTGATGAGCTGGACCNNGGNAAGGTAGATGAATTTACTAGGTCGCATGTTCCAGACCTGAAAGGCTCGTTACATATTCAGCAGTTTAAAGATGGAGCATCTAATCTTACTTATCTTTTATCGTATGAGAACCGGGATCTGATATTACGNCGTCCACCCCGCGGTCATATTAGCAAGAATGCTCATGATATGGGGCGTGAGTATCGGGTCATGTCTGCTCTGAAAAAGTTTTTTCCCTATGTTCCAGAAATGATCGCCTATTCTGAAGATGCTTCGGTTGTTGATAGTCCGTTTTATCTGATGGATAGAATTAAAGGAACAGTACTGCGCAATGATTATCCCAAAGNCTTTAGTCTTGCAGCCGATCAAGCTACTGTGCTCAACAGAACGCTGATTGATGTTTTAGTTCAATTACATCAGNTTGATTACAAGTCTGCAGGTCTGGAAGATCTTGGTAAGGGTGAAGGTTACATTCCAAGGCAGATAGAGGGGTGGTATAAGCGCTATTCTCANGTTGAGACTGATGATGCACCNGACCTGAAGCCAATTTACCGTTGGCTAAAAGAACAAATGCCCGAGCAGGTNGGTGTCTGCCTGATTCATAATGACTATCGNTTTGATAATGTGGTTTTGGATGAGCACGATCCTAGNCGGATNGTAGGTGTGCTGGATTGGGAAATGTCTACACTTGGCGATCCACTGATGGATTTGGGTAATTCTCTNGCTTATTGGATAGAAGCTGGTGANCCACCTGAATTGCAAAAATTAAAAAGGCAACCNAGTAATCAACCCGGTATGCTTTCTAGGCGTGCTTTTTTNGATTACTATCAGGAAAAATCGGGATTAGATTTATCAGGTTTCGCATATTATTTGGTATATGGCTATTTTCGACTTATAGGGGTCATNCANCAACTGTATTATCGTTACAAGGAAGGTAAAACAAAGGACCCTCGGTTTGCTAATGTGGTTCAAATCAACCACCTATATAGCAANCTATGCCATAATCTCATAGATAANGGTAAGATTTAAGTGNCTTGTAATCTCAGTTTCCATANGAATATGAGATTTATTTATTTAATATTTTTTCTTAACCAATTCTTCAGACACAANGCCTGNTTTTTCTGATAGGGTTTCGATTAAAGNGAATNNNTGNGTCATATCGNCTTGNTTTTTTCGGTCTATATGCTGCTGCATAGTTCGCTAANGTAATGAGTTAATTTCAATTGAAGAGATCGTNACGTGAATTTGTCCAATNCATNTTTNTTTCGGTGCATAGCTTCTATTTGCTGCTCTTTTCAGGGANTNGCTTATGCTGCTGATTATTGGATTACGGAGGGAAAGCTGGGTAGCTGGGTGTTTTTATATACCCCATTTGGTGAGGTGGGATCCTCGCTAGTGAGTAGNATTTGCTCAGTTCTTTGTNTTTTAGCGGCNATGATATTTGTGGGNATNGCNTTTTATCGCCAATCTGATTTGGGGNCAAAAACCTTNGGNTTTCTNTTCTTTGCCACAGTGATTCTNGTTAGTATCTCTGCAATAGAAGCTGCTTTTGCTTTTCGCTTGGGTGGTAGTTTTGGTNCNAGNTATTCANTTCCTGCTCATGCNGTGCGTTATTTCATGCCCATCTTTACTTGGTTTATTTGGGTTACNCCNGTAGCTGGAAATACTCTTTTGTTTTGGGCTAGGGCNGCTGCAGGNTTGACTTTTNTAGCTCATGGTCTGGAAGCGATCGCTGGCCACCCTGAATTTGTGGACTATATACTGATGGTATTCCGTAAAGTCGGTTTCAACATAACCGAGNCCTCAGCCAGAACATTTTTAACTATTATTGGNTATCTAGACTTGGTGCTGGGNGTCATGGCTGTAACCTTGCCTATCAGATTTATCTTTTTGTGGATGGCTTTTTGGGGGNTACTTACTGCNTTCGTAAGGGTCGTNTTTTATGATGTATGGGGNATCGAGCCGTTTTTTGTACGAACNGCAAANTGGGCTNTACCTCTGCTGCTGTTTTATTATTTCAGACATTATACAGTTTGGTCCGTAGTTAAGTTTCCTGCAATTATTCAAANTAATGGAGTTAGGTCATGAAACGGANTTTTTTAGATTTTATTTTCAGGTTGGTAAACAAATATAGCTTTGTTTNTGTCTCGATCCTGCTAAGTCAAATTGCTCAAGGNGAAATTTTTCATGAACGNGTGATATGGACTACTGACCCCGATCAGAAAGCNGTGATTTCATGGAGCTCTGATATTAAAGGCCAAAAATCANCGGTGAAATATGGTCTGGCNCCAGATAAACTTTCGNAAGTTCAACGAGCAGACTTGGATGGGCGATTTGATGATAGTGAAGATGACCCAGTGTATTATCATCATGTTCAATTGGAAGGCCTAGAGCCGGGAACTTGGTATTGGTTTCAGGTTATAACAGATAACCAAGTTTCGTCTGTTTGGAAGTTCTTGACTGCCCCTAAAAATGGGGCATCAGACTATAGGTTGATTTTTGGTGGTGATTCTAGATCGGACCATAATCAAAGAGAGCTAATGAATCGAGTGATGGCCAAAGCTGTTCAAAAACATCCTGATATATTGGCGTTGGTGTTTGGGGGCGACTTTATTGAGTCAGGTGATAATTTTGATCAATGGTATTGGTGGTTAACTGATTTTACTAAAACTAGAGTAGATGACCGTATCCTTCCGATTGTTCCGATACGGGGTAATCATGAAGGAAATGACGTTTTATTCGATCAGGTATGGAATTGGCCGGGGGCAGATGGCAATTATTTCACTACTGAAATAGGCTCTGTTGCGATTGTAAATTTAAATACCAATATCAGTCATTATGGTGATCAAAGAAATTGGTTGGAATCAGAGCTAAAAAGGTTGACTCAGACTCATCCGATTATTTTTGCAAATTATCATAGGCCAGCATTTCCTGCGGTTAAGAGTCCTGGGTCTGCTCGCAAAGCTTGGGTTCCTTTATTTGAGGATTATCAGTTGGATTTAGTTTTCGAGTCCGACGGTCATGTATATAAAAAGACAGCTCCGATATATCGAGAAAAGATAGATGAAGCGAGAGGTATAGTTTACGTAGGAGAGGGGGGCCTCGGTGTTCGGATGCGAACGCCCAAGGACCATTGGTACTTTGGAGGGTCTGGTTTTGCTTCTTCTGATTATCATTTCCAAATGGTGACTATAGAAAAGGGCGGATTTGTCTATGAGGCTATCGATGATCAGTTCATTTCTTTTGGTAAAATGAGGCGTCCTGTTCAAGCGGGCAGGCAGTCCTTACTTAAGTAGAATTATATTATTAAATCTAGGAGCCTGAATACAGGCTTCTAGATTAACTTTCGTTACTAGGGAATTCACCAGATCAATGTTTCACCGTCTTCTTTGCGACATTGAGATAGTGATTTTAAGATTGAGCTTGAAGGCATTGACTGAGATAGTGCGGCTTAAAATCCTGAAAATCTCAATCCTAGTTTAATGGTTTCACCTTCAGTTTCGTCTTCACCGACTGGCAGATAAAGTCCGAGCGTATTTGGATTCTTTTGCAAGTTATCCCAACGCGCTTTTTGATTGCCTACCCCCAGAACTAACCGCATATTGTTATAAATATTATAGTCTAGGCTGATGCCGATTTCTGCTAATGTGGCTTCTTGAATATATTGAAAGTTATTTTTCGACCATCTGATTTGGCCGTTGCCATACCAAATGTTCATGCGTACTTCCCATCCTTGATTTATAGTTGTGCTAAGTTCAATGTTGGGGCCTAGGATGCGTACTTCGGGTCTGGTTTTATCGTAGATATTTGATTTTTGGTATAGTCCGGGTCCAGCTCCTTTGATTCCAGCTCCTAATTTAATAGAACCATTCTGATGTAGCAGTAGCCCTACGGAACCAGTCAAATGGTTGACCTGTTCTCCACCTACAGGACTGTTTTGCATGCCTATGGCAAACCAGGAAGCTGCATTGACGCCATTTCTCAGGAGGGTCGAATGATATGTGTTTGACGCAGCGAAGGCTGATGAGGACGGCAGAGCCAAGTATATCATGATGATTAGCATCTGAAGCGTCCAGGCCGGTGTATTATTGATATTATTACTTAATCTATGCATTGCGGATACCTTGACTTGTGCAAAATTGGGGGGTCACTATGGCCATTAATAATGGCTTTTTAACTCCGCATCTTATCCATAAAATAGATTGAACTCCAAACTATTTATATATCGCAGCGAGTATGTTTCTGTCATGGGTTATTGGCGTTGATTTATGAAAAATGCGATCTACCAGTCACTTTAACTGGCGACAGGTTGGGGTCGATTCTCTAATAGCCCAGTGATCTTAATTTATTACATTTGATCCATTCTACGATTGTGATAGCTCGAGCGGTTCCGTAGCGACGACTATGCCATCTTGATCAGAGTATAACCAATGGTCTGCCTTCCATAGAACTTCCTTGAAATATAGCTCTACCCCTCTTTCTCCTCTATTCTGTTTTTTACTTTTTCTCGGAATTGTGCCGAGAGCTTTGATGCCTATTGGCATTTCATTGATTTGTGCAGAGTCTCTTATAAAACCGTTTACCACAATACCTGCCCAGTTATTTTCTATCGCTAGCTCAGCAAGGCGATCTCCAATCAAAGCACATTTTTGAGAGGCGTATCCATCAATAACAAGAACTCTTTGCTTTCCGGGGTCTTTTAGTACTTTTTTGACTAAGCTGTTGTCTTCGAATGTCCTTACAGTTTCTATGGCACCATAAAAACAGTTTTTATTGCCGAAGCTTTGCCATCCGGGTAGGCTTATCTGTAGTTTATCCATATGCTCGTCGTATAAGTCAGCTGTGTGGAAATGCATTGGTGTCTCCTTGTCATCTTTAATTATTGATATATCAGAAAACTTTGTTACAGCCAATGAAGCGGGATTTTCATATTAGCAATTCAAATTGAATAATCGGGAGAAAAATTATGAACGGCAAACCGACTAGTCGACTGGCTGCAACCGCTGAAGCAGCAGCCTTAAGTGGTGGTGCTCAATTGCAGCGATTTTTTCAATCTTCTTTTGAGGTACGGACTAAAGAAGATCGAAGTTTGGTGACCGATGCAGATTTAGCTAGCGAAAAGGCAATACTTGATATTATAAAGGATCAATTCCCTGAAGATTTAATTTGTTCTGAAGAGGCCGGACTGTCTTCTACAGAGCGGCAGGTTGGTAAAAGTATCTGGATTATTGACCCTTTGGACGGCACTCATAACTTTGCTTATGGTTATGAGTTTTTTTGTGTATCCGTTGCTAGAGGTCGTTTTATGGAAGATGGATCTATTGAGATCGAGGTCGGTGCGGTGCTGGACCCTATTCGTGATCGACTGTGGATTGCCGAAAAAGGTTGTGGTACCTGGTGTAATGATAAGCAGGTATCAGTCTCGAGCCCTAAAGATCTTGAGCATAGTTTTTTGGTGACTGGTTTTTACTATAATCGTGACTCCGTCCTAGATAATGATTTAAAGCTATTTAGAAAGATTGCTGGAACATGCCCAAATATTCGCAGAGATGGAGCTGCTGCATTGGACCTTGCATTGGTTGCTCATGGAGTTTTTCATTGTTTCTGGGAACGGAACTTGAAACCATGGGATATGGCTGCCGGCTCTTTGTTAGTCGAGGAAGCTGGTGGGATTATAAAGGGATATAAAGATAACAAGTGGGACTGCGAGTCTAATACGATTGTGGCAGGTCACTCTCAGTCAGTCTCTGATATACGTTCGTATATATCAGAATAAAAGGAAGTGGGTCTTTTGGGTAAAGTAAAAAAAGCGCTATGGCATAACCAAAACGCTTATTAAGGAAAGCTCTGCCTGATTCAGGAGAAATACTTGGGTTTATCTATAGTTCAGACAAGCCATAGATAGCTTTGAGTCCCACGTACGAATCATCCTCATGAACAATATATAGGACATATGCTGCAATCGAATATTGCAGGGTGAGTGATAAAATTTTGTTGTAGGAATCATATTTATTTTTGGTCGAGTTGAATTTTTTTATAAGCTGTTTAAAGATCTTTGTAAATGGTCTGTTTGCTGTCAAAATGGTATATTATCCTTGAATATTAGAATGTGAGGCAGGTCTATGGCTAAGAAAGTGGGACATTGGATTAATGGTAAGCATGTTGATGGTCAAAGTGACACCATATCGCCTTGGTATAATCCGGCTACAGGCGACGTTACTGGACATCTGTCCTTAGCTAATCGATCAGAAACTGAGCATGCCATTGATGTTGCTTCCGATTCTTTGCAAGAGTGGTCTGCTACACCCCCATTAGCTCGCGCTAGGATTTTGTTTCGATTTATCCAGAAACTGGAGCAACATAAGGACGAAATCGCACGCTTAATAACTGAAGAGCATGGGAAAGTATTTAGTGACGCCAAGGGAGAGCTGGTGAGAGGTATCGAGGTCGTGGAGTTTGCTACCGGTATTCCTCATTTGTTAAAGGGTGAGTTTTCTAACAACGTCGGGAAAAATATTGATAGTTGGAGTGTCCGCCAACCCTTAGGAGTTTGTGCTGGCATCACGCCTTTTAACTTTCCAGCCATGGTGCCCATGTGGATGTTTCCTATAGCCTTGGCTTGCGGGAATACTTTTATTCTTAAACCGTCTGAGCGTGATCCCTCAGCTTCAATGATGATGGCAGAGCTGCTGTCGGAGTCTGGCTTGCCCGATGGAGTTTTTAATGTGGTTAATGGTGATCGCAATGCTGTTGATACGATTCTTGAATCACCAAAAGTCGATGGAATTAGTTTTGTTGGATCTACTCCGATTGCTGAGAGTGTTTACTTGAATGCAGCAAAATATGGCAAACGTTGTCAAGCTTTGGGTGGTGCTAAAAACCATATGGTAATTATGCCTGATGCAGATATGGATATGGCTGTTAAATCATTGATGGGCGCTGCCTATGGTTCAGCGGGTGAACGCTGTATGGCGATCTCGGTAGCTGTAGCTGTTGGTGCTGCAGCTGAACCATTAATACAAAAATTAGTACCGTTGGTTAATAAACTGAGAGTTGGGCCGGGGTTGGGTGCAGAGCCTGAAAATGAAATGGGTCCATTGGTGACCGGAGCTCATAAAGATAGAGTTGCTGGATACATTGAAAGAGGAGCCAAAGAAGGTGCAAAGTTGCTCGTAGATGGCCGCAAGTCACCTTGTTTTGAAGAGGAAGGCTTTTTCATTGGTGGTAGCTTATTTGACCATGTGACTGCTGATATGGATATTTATAAGGACGAGATTTTTGGGCCGGTATTATGTGTTGTTAGAGTCCCCGATTTTCAGTCAGCAGTTGCTTTAGTCAATGGTCATGAATATGGCAATGGCACCGCCATTTTTACCAGAAATGGTAACTATGCTAGGCAGTATAGTGAGCAGATTGAAGTGGGCATGGTGGGCATTAATGTTCCTATTCCTGTACCAATGGCATTTTATTCATTTGGTGGTTGGAAGCGTTCGCTTTTTGGGAGTTTGCATGTTCATGGTATGGAGGGTGTGAAGTTCTATACCCGTACCAAGACTATGACCGGACGCTGGCCTGAAGGTTATGGCTCGGGTAATGAATTTTCCATGCCCACTCTGGGATGATATTTAATTTGTTCCAGCTTTCTGACTCTCAGAGAGCTGGAAATATAAGTTAATGATAAGTGACATGATGAAAAGCCCTACTAGTTGGTATCCTATGCTTAGTCCGATCGACAGCTGAACTTTTTGTAAAAAGCTGGCATTTACACCATTGTTGATTTCGCTCAATAACATCTGAGTAAAAGCCAGTCCCAAATATAAAACATATATTGGCAAGATGGTTATGTTTTGCTTTGGAGTCATAGTTTTGGATTTTTCCATCGCACTATTTATAGTGTGCCCTTCTAGGAGAATTAATAGATCGCCAAACAGCCAGCGTCGGAAAAAAATAAATCCGGGAAAGATAAAGCACAGCATACCCAACCCGACGATTAGGCTGAATGTGATGTACCATTTAAGTAATGGCCAGTAGACCGGAAAACATTTCATTGCACCTTTAAATACGGATGATACAGTTATTTTTTTACCATTATTTATATCTACAAAAGCACAGATTGTGGCTACACCTAGAATGGGAGTAAGTGGTATCTGCAATACTGCGCTTAATATCATTGGCAGTGGCTCATTTGGGCTACTTGAGCCAACCAAAGCAGCAACTATTTCTATTGGTATAAGAAATATTAGGGCAAAGCATGTTAGAGGTAAAACGCACTTAAAAAAGGTGCGTATCGCCGTAAGCCATAAAGACATCTCTGACTCCTTATTATTAACTGTCTTTGAACCTATTTTAAATGTAGAGCTTGACTCGATCAATGGGATCGTTGATTGAAATATATGCTTTTTTATACTTAGAGTTGAGGATGAGTTTGATGGCTTCCATATTTTCGCTTACTGATCATGAAGTGTTTCTGTTGACTTGTGCTGATAATGAGGGCCGTAAAAGTGGAATGATTGCTACCTGGGTCCTCCCTGCAAGCTTATTACCTGATACCCCGCGATTGATGTTTCTCTCTTCTCCCCTCAATTACACTCATGAATTGATGTTGGCTAAAGGTTCTTTTGTTGTTCATCTTCTGGCATCGGATCAATTTGGAATGGTGCCTCAATTTGGCCTTCACTCAGGCCGAGCTCAGGATAAATTTGACAATATTGACATGGTTTGTTCGAATGGTGGGCACCCGATCGTTCAGGGAACCTGTGGCTGGGCAGAGTGCAAAGTGGCCGCAAATTATGACATGGGTGAACGTGTTATGGTTGTGGGGGAGGTAACTAGTCAAAAATGCTTCGACAATAAGAAGGCACTTACAAAAAGAATGGCTTTTTCTAGCTTAGCTCCGGAAGTCAGGAACCAGCTTGCCGAAAAGCATAAGTCTTTGGGAGAATCTTCCCGTAAGCTTTATCGGAAATTCCTATAATTCCATCTTTTTCGAATATTAATTGGCCTCTCATTCGGAGCTTATATATGTTCCGTTACACTTAAATCTGAACATGGGGATTTTAGGAGGTAGATGTAATGGACGGCCGGGTTTTTATGATAAATCCAGATAATAATATGGTTGCAGCCCGCACTAACAAAGGCGAGTACACTGTATTTCAAGTATTGGATAGATTTCTGCTGGAAGCGGGAGATTTGATCTCGGGTAAACTAGAAGCAGAAGGAAAGACGAAGATAGTTAATCTAACCAAAAGAGTTTTAATTCCGGTGATTATCAAGGCTACAAATCAGGTCGTTGCGTATAAAACTAAACAAATGGTTTTAAGTTAGGTGCTGAAAATAGATACCTTTCGCTTTATTTTTTTTAATTTTAGCACTCGCAATTAAGTTCTTATCAAAAACGCCGATCTAGGGTCATTAGTACTGGGCTCTCAGGTGGGAAATAAAGAAATTACTATCATTAATCAAAAGATAACAAGTATTTGGCCATCTCTTGGTGCTCAGGCCCTCGCTTGGTTTTTTGCATGCCTCGTGTTTATCGTGAGGGATTTATCGGTTATTTGGCTTTTTACCTTCTTTTCAGGCTTCTTTATTGGCTTTGCTGTTTATTTTACATCTGGCGTTTTCATTAAGTATGTTACCGCATTCGGCTGTGGGATTATTCCCTTTGTTTGGTATTTCAGTGGCTTAGATAGCTTCTTCCTTCACATAGTAGTCTATATTCTATCAAGCACTACTACCAGTGTAGCGGTCTATGGTGCTGGTTATTTGCTCGAAGGTAGAGCTAAATTTAGCTTGATTAACTCGATGGAGGGGCAAGTACAGGAAAGCTCTTTGCAACAAATAAATATATCTGATTTCCCCCTGAAAACCGTAGAGGAAGTGATGACGGTAGTCGTTATTCAGATCTACGGTATTGATTACGGTTTTGATGGTATTGATTCTGAAGTTTTGGTGAATAAAATTCGTTATCAGTCTGCAGCTATTCAAAGTAAGGTCAATCAAGCTGGTGGTTTTGTTCGGCGATCAGAGGGAGGAATTCTATATTGTTTCTTTGGGTATGATCCAGTGTTAAATAAATGTGAGGCAGGCCATGGTGATACTGCGGTGCGTTCCGCATTGGCACTTCAGAAAATGAATTTATCTGAATGCAGGCATGCTTTGGCTGCTTCTCCTGTTTTTCCTTTAAAGTTTGGTATTAATACCTGTCCTGTTACTGTTGGAGATCTTGGTAATCGCTATAGTGCGGATTTAATGGTGGTTGGAAGTGGTATTAATATTGCTCTTGACCTGATGAGTGCCTGCGAACCTTTTTCAATTTTGATGACGGATATAACAAAAATTATTCTTAAAGATAGCTACAGTAGTAATGAATTGTTCAAGAGAATGGTTCAGGTATCTCACTTTGATCAATTGGTTGAGTCATGGGAGTTTAATCCATCGCTGAATAAGTCTTCGCATTTTGATGAGGCTATGTCGGCATTTCGTCAATATGCAAATAGGCAAAGGCGAGAGCAGCGCTGGCCAGTTCGCAAAGGGCTCTTATGGCTTGAAGCTGCGTTTGGACGTATTGATTTACATAACTTTTCATCAGAGGGCTTTGCTGCGGATACACCCGAATATTTGTCCAAGGGTGTAATGTTATATGTTCATATTAGATGTTCTATTCCAGAGATAGATAAGAAACTCTTAGCCTTAGAATTCATGCCTGTGATTGTTGAGGTGCGATGGGGTAAGCCGCTTGCCGAAGACCTGTGTTTGCATGGCCTAGCAATTAAGAACCTTAGTGCTGAAGATTCAGCATTGTTGATGCTCCTCTGTCGTGAAGCTGTTGCGATGAAGTTGCCAGAAAAAAGAGCTTAGTCCTTATCCGACATCAAGATATTTATTAGTGCGTTGTGTAATTTATTCAATAAAGGTAATATTGGGTAACATTCCTATTTAACAAAAGGTCGCCTAATGAACTTGGAAGAACGCAAGTATCGTTTAAAGGAACATTTTCGTTATATCGAAATGTTATGTGAGTCTCTTGTAGAAGGGACATTAGGTGAATGTTACGATGAACTTCAATTAATAGAACTAGCGACCGACATATATCTTGAGGAACTGGAGAAAGCGGCCTCTGAGAAGAGTATAGATAGTGATGCCTCACGTGATTTGAAGCTCGTTTGGTCTGCACAAAATAAATGATTTTTTCTACGCCTATGAAGAGAGTGGATTAAACTACTTTAGTTTTTTAGATCCTTGTCTCAAGTGATAAAAAAATCCCCCGCAATGATTATTGCGGGGGATTTTTTCAAAAATATTTCTAATCGTTAAAGATTAGCATCTACCATTAGTTGTGCTATTTGTTGACCAAACTTAGTCGGATTTTCTATCTGAGAACCCTCGTTAAGAAGCGCTTGATTATACAATATTTCAGCCCAAACTTTTTGTTGATCATCAGATTTACCAGCCATGATTTCAAAAACCTTGTGGTCAGGGTTGATTTCCAAAATGCGTTTTGATTTCGGAATCGCCTGACCCATGGCTTCCATCATGCGCTCCATATGTGCTGATTGGTCGCCACTTCCGGACACCAGACATACAGGAGAGTCGACTAAGCGATCAGATACTTTTACTTCTTTAATGTTTTCTTCAAGTGATTTGAGAATTACATCAGTGAGTGATTTGTATTTTTCTTCTTTGGATTTCAGCTCTTCTTTAGCTTTTTCCTTTTCCTCTTCCGTATCTAATTCGAGATTCTCAGCAGTGATTGATACTACTTCTTTCTCATCATACTTTGGTAATGACTGCATAACCCATTCGTCTACATGATCGGTCAGATAGATGACTTCATAGCCTTTCTTCCTAAGTTTTTCGAGGTAGGGGCTATCGGCTAACTGTGTGATAGTCTCACCGGTAATGTAATAAATAGCTTTTTGTTCTGGCTTCATGCGTGCAACATACTCTTTTAAAGTTGTGAGTTTATCGCTGGCACTGGTGGAGAATAGACAAAGATCAGTAACCTTATCTTTATTAGAGATATCTGATGGAATGCCTTCTTTGAAAGTAGCACCAAATACTTTCCAGAAACTTTCATACTTTTCACGATCTTTATTTAGCATATTTGAGAGCGTTTTTAGAATCTTAGAAACAATAGCTTTTCTGATGCTTACGATTTGTCGATCTTTTTGCAAGATTTCACGAGAAACGTTTAGTGGTAAATCGTTTGAATCTACGATTCCTTTCATAAAGCGCATATAGACTGGGATCAGGTCATCACAGTCAGCGGCAATGAATACTCTTTTCACATATAAGCTTAGGCCAACTTTTGAATCTCTGTAATTATAGTCAAAAGGTGCCTGTGAAGGTATGTACATAAGAGAAGAGAATTCTTGAGTCCCTTCTGCTTTATAGTGAATGGTCTCTAGTGGGTTAGACCAATCAGATGTTAAATGCTTATAGAATTCTTGGTACTCTTCTTCTTTGATATCAGCGGACTTCTTAAGCCAAAGAGCTTTCATGCTATTAAGGACAGCATCTTCTTCTACTTTTTTCGTTTGACCTTCTATTGGTTTATCGTCTTTATCCAATTCTGGCTCTTCTCGAGATACTAACATTTTGATTGGGTATTCGATAAAGTCTGAATATTTCTTTACAATAGATCTCAGTGTCCATTCTGCAGTGAAATCTTGTTGCTCAGTATCTTCGGGAAATTCTTTAAGGTGAAGAGTGATAGTAGTACCATGGCTTTCAGATCGTACCTTATCTTCTAAGCTAAATTCTCCATCACCAGCAGATTCCCAGACTACACCATCTGTTGTCCCAGCTTTTTGAGTATGAACAGTGACTTTGTCGGCAACCATAAAGCTGGAATAGAAGCCAACGCCGAATTGACCTATTAGATCTGGTTGAGTATTTCCTTCTAGTGCTTTTTTCAAAAACTCTTTAGTGCCAGATCTGGCAATTGTTCCGATATTATTGACGATTTCGTCCTTAGTCATGCCGATACCATTATCTTTAATGGTCAGAGTCTTGTTTTCAGGGTCTGCCTCGAGCCGAACATGCCTTTCTTCTTTAGAAAGATCCCAATTTGCATTTGAAGCTTCTTCAAAGCGCAGTTTGTCCAGCGCATCAGATGAGTTGGATATCAATTCTCTAAGGAACACGTCGCGGTGAGAGTAGAGAGAATGAATCATAAGTCCCAGTAATTCTTTTACTTCTGCTTGAAACTTTTGCGTTTCTTTTGCCATGCTAATCCTCATTTATTTATTGAAAGCTGATTATTGATATCCATTGCCACAAGTTAATTTGTGCGTCATTGCATTTTTGTCAAGGTATCAGCCTTAAATTTTATGCAATTCCTAACCCTAACATAGTTAAGGGATGTATTTTCTGCATTATGTTTTATTTGGCAGCAAGTATTCAGCTGATTTTTTCAGCCTGATTATCAAAAAATTGAGTAAATACAGTAATATGGTGATAGAAATATTCTATTTATTACGACATAAATTATGTAATCTCTCGATTGATAAATACCCTAGGGCAATGCCGATATCTTTTCGTTTTAGCAGGACTTGCTCGCATTGGGCTTTGGTTCAGGCTGAAGCCTTGATCTGATTCATACTGGCTACTGTGGTTGTTCTAAATTTTGCATCCTCTGTATTGTTTTTGTTGTTGAATGAGTGCCTGTGCCAGATCAATAGGCATATAGATCTCTGTAGGGTCATTCTGAGTAGCAATGGGGCTATCGAGCTGTGATTGGTCTTCATTTTTAATTTTTTCAAGTTACTGTTATTGTAACATTTTTTATAAAAATGCAAAAAAACTCACTCAAGGTTTGACAGAACCATTCAAAGTCCTTATACCTCCACTCTCACGACACGGTGAAGCGCTAATAGAGCGCATGTGAAATCGGTTGTGAAGCTCTTTGAAAACTGAATAGTAAAGACAGTTCGAATGAAATTGACAAGGTTTGTCGGCAGAAACTTTTCTTCTGAAAAGTGGAGCCCAAACTAAGCAAATACATACGAATTTCCCGAAT
>PBRN01000149.1 GCA_002725955.1 Pseudobdellovibrionaceae bacterium | reverse complement strand
CAAGCAAGAATGATTGTCGCCAAAGTGGTACGGGCCTTAGATGATCGATTACCGCGGCAAAAACCTCAGTTGAATCTAGATTTAATTATTCAATCATTAGATATTTCTACACTAGATAACGAGTTACGCCCTCACATTCTAGTGGCACTATCTCACATCAGACATGCACAAGCTTTGCTGGATGAAGACCGCACTAAGGCAGCTCAAGTAAGAGATGAATTAGCCACTATTTCAAGTATAAATGATCCACAGATAAGGGCATTATCACTCCGTTCAGATATTTTTGATTTAGAGATTAATCAAGAATCTGTAGAAGCAATGCAAAAAAGGATAGCTGAAATATCTGGCTTGAAAGGAGTGATGCTTAGTCTTGCATTACTAGAGAAAGTAGAATCAGAAGATGCGATTTTAGCATCTTCTATATTGAAGGGCATATCGATGCCAGAAAAAAAGTCACTGAATGCACTTTCGGGTTCGCGTCGCGTTGCCGCAATAATTTGGACATGGCGTGCTTGGATTGGAGAAGGTAACCAAATAGCAGCAATGTCAGAAGCAATATCACTTTGGCGCAGTTCTGGTTGTAACAATGCTGCAAGTCAATTGACTAAGCAATTACACGATTTATTGTGATTATAGTTCAGCACCGATTAAGGTCCTGGTGTCAATAATTCCCTCAATAGGTCGGATATTTTCTACTATGGTTTTGGTAAGGGTGAACTCATCATCACTTTGAATACGAGCGATTAGATCAAATTCTCCGAATAAAATCCATTTGTTAGTGACGTATTCAATATCGTCTAGAGCATCTCTGACAAACTGTTCCTTGCCTGGTTTAGTTGTTATCAATACGAATCCTATTGCCATTTCCTCACCTCAAACATCAACTGCAATCAAAGTCTGTGTATCTTTTACTCCACCAATTTGTCTGATATCATTCATCAGCATTGCAGTAAGAGAAGTTGAATCTGGAGCACTAATTCGCGCAAGTATGTCGAATTTCCCATATAATGCATGAAGTTCTTGGACAGCATCCATTTCAGTTAAACTCAGATATACATCGCGCTCACTTGCAGGTTCTGTTTTGAATAGAACAAAAGCATCAGGCATAGTACGCCCACAAGCATGACCTTCTTGATGATACCGTCAAACATTTATTCACTCAGGGAGGGCAAACACTTGAATGGTTATCCATTCACGATAGGCTATGCAACGACGTAGGAGTGTGAAATCGTATCTTCTCGTATTGCTGATAATTCTTTCATCACAAGTGAACACATTAGTCTCTGCTTCAGAGTCACGAAGTACTGAAACTTGGTCTGGAACCATTATTCTAGCTAATGATCATACAATCGGGGCAAATGATGAATTGATAATTTCTGCTTGTAGTAGTATATCTATGTCGAATGACGTAAGGATTTATGTCGAAGGCCAGTTGACAATAGAGGGGACTAATGTTTGTCCAGTGACAATTACCAGTGATGGTACAGGTGATCATGATGGTATTCAATTCAACTCAACCTCAAGAGGTAGTAATAGCAACATTAACAACCTCACAATTAGCAATGCTAGGTATGGAGTTACAATATGGAATAGCGACCCTTTCATCGCCAATTTAACAATTAACAATCCGGATGATGTTGGAGTTGACCTCTTTACCTTAGCGAATCCAACCATCAATGATTTGATTGTATTCGGGGCAGGCCAAGACATAATTTCACCATTAAACTGGCGTCACGGGATTGGACTCTCAATCGGAGATCAGAGTGCGCCTATCGTAGAAAGAGCTCATTTCAGTGAACTAAAGACGAGTGCAATTAATGTATATGCTGAATCGAATGGGGTAATCAGTGATGTTTTAATTGAAAATGTAAGTGGAAATTCCTTGGCTACAGTATCTGGGATTTGGCTGGAAAATAGCAATACTGTATTTTCTAATATTACTATTGAGAAGGCTGAATATGGTGTGGTAATCAAACACGCTGATGATGATGTACGAACATCACCTGTATTTACCGACTTGAGTATCTCTGATGCGACTTGGAAGGGGCTATGGGTCGAGAAGATCGATCACAGCAATTATTCCAATTATGTTCAAGCTACAATAAACGGATTGAACATATCAGGTACAGGTGGTCCAGGTAGTAGTAACCCAGGTAATGCACTTGCGACTATTGAAATCAATGCCACAGGAGTAAATATTTCCGACGCCCATCTATTCGATAATGAAGCAGTTGGACTTGAATTATATTTTGTAGATGGCGTCTCTTCATTCAGTGATTTCCTAATAGAGAATACAGGTAAGGTAGGTGGTGGAGCGCATAGTGCAGGTATAGCCATTCGTTCGAGCTTCTTTGCTGCTAGTTTCGATAATATAGAGGTAACAGGTTCTCCAGGACCTGGTATTCACACCGAGTCAGGGGGTGGCATGCAGGGTAGCAATTGGTATCTGCACGACAATGGCGAAGATGGTTTGTATCTTGAACGCTCCACAGTTGTCGTAGATGGAATGGTATTAGAGGATAATAATCAATCTGGAGCATTTGTTTTGGATTCAAGATATGTTGTTTTCAGTAATCTTTCATCTACAGGAAATGACGAAGCAGGACTTTACTACTATCTTTCAAATGATTTAGAGTCTTCATCTGGAGATGTTGTTTGTAGTAATTGTGTTTCAATAGCAGACCAACGTGGAATTATAATCAAGGATTCAGTCGATTTATGGCTTGATGGAATACAGATACACGACCCTACAGAAGGTGCTGCAATATCGGTAAATAATTCTGGATTAAGCGGCACAAGAGGCGGCAGATTTAATCTTCAAGCGGTAGATGTGTGGACTAATAATAGCGGTCCAGCAATCGAGATTATGGGTGCTGAAGGTATCTTTAACGGCATGGATATCCATGGAAGTAATGAGGGTCTCTATTGGGATGGAGATCATAACTTAGAAATGGTTTCAGAACTTAGTAATGCAAACCTTTCGGGCTCTGCTTGTTTGGTTATAGCAAATCATGATCAGATGACCGGGACTGGTAATCGAATAACCAGTGATTGTAATGGTGATTTGAGTTTTATTAATTCCGAGGTAAACTGGTCAGCACTTTCCGATTCTACAGGTAATCATGTATTGTCATTAGATGCAGATAGCCATTTACACCTGCACAAACCAGGTGGGATCGATTTTACTCTAGCATCTCTGGTTCCTGGGTCACATATCGAAGAGGCATACGACATCGACCTTTGGGTGGTCAACAATTGGAGTAATGGTTTACCAGGGGCAGACGTAGATGTCTCATTCAGCCAATTCGAAACCTCTTTTTCACAACAAACCAACGCTCGAGGATATGTCTTACTCGAGGATTATATCGGTAGGAAATGGCTTGATAGCGGGGCGACATCAAACACTGAGGTAACGATAGATTGCTCATATGATGGTGTGACCAATACAACGAACATAACCCTAGATAGAGATTATCAGTCATTTTGTACTCTTCCACTGACCAATCAAGCACCTGTATTAGATTGGCAAACTCCAATCGACCAATCAATATTCTCTTCAGGCTATGCAGTGATATTCAATGCTAGTGATACTAGAGAATTAGAGAATGAGTCGATGACCTTTACTTGGTCTAGTAATCTAGACGGACAAATCGGCACTGGTCCTATCTTTACTGTAAATGATGGTTCAGGGTTAACTTTGAACGATGGTGAACATCTAATCACTCTTGAGGTATGTGACGCAAGTAATAATTGCGTATCGGAACAGCGTGGAATCGAATTATCAAATCAGCCACCGATAATCATTGTACAAACAACTCCAGGATTAGCACCGTCGGGACGGTTGTTATTACCAATGACAGCGGATGTTTTCTTCGACCTTAGTGGAATAAGCGACCCAGAAGGAGATGATTTACAGTGTAGTTGGGACTATCCTAGGGCAAATGGTGAATCTGTTGTAATGGAAGAATGTCTCGATAAAACACTAAACTTTTTCACAGCAGGACAGATGATTTTCAACCTAACATTATCGGTATGCGATGATGTCAACCCCTGTTCTGAATGGAAATTAATTGTCGAATTGGACAATGAGTTACCGTATAGTGATTTCATTGTCACTAGAGATGACAATTATTCTCAAACTGAAGTAACTTTGACCAGTACTACAATTGATCCTGAATCAGATATCATCTCCTATACTTGGTATTCGTCAAGAGATGGTATGTTAGGCGTTGGTTCAAGTTGGAACGGCCATTTGTCGCGTGGTGAGCACACAATCACCTTAATGGCAGGAGATAATCGACCGGAACACATCAACAAAACGGCGGATAAAAGTATAGTTTTACAAGTAGACGACTCTCAACCACGTGCAATAATTTCATCTCCTTCTGCAATGGGGGTTTACGATAGTTCTGATGACATCGAATTCGATGCTAGTAATTCCGGTGATTGGGACAGGTATTGCCCGACTTTCCCGGCTGGTATTTATCACTGCAATCCAGTGGAAACCGTAGCCTTTAATCAAGAATTAATTGTAATTTGGAGTAGCGATGTCGACGGAGTGTTAAGTGATACTGCGAGTAACCCATACATGTTCAATCACCAGCTGTCAGCAGGGCAACATAATATCACTATGGCAATCGATGATGGAGTCAATCCAGTTGTCCGTAATACCATTCTAATCGATGTTGATACCTCGGCACCGGTTCTAGAACTGGCTGAAGATATAACGGCTAAAGGGTATTACTCCGACCAAATTATTCTCATCGATGCGAGGAATAGTTTCGATGCCGACGGGGATTCTTTCACCATGAGTATAACTAGTGATATCAATAGTGAAATTCTACTTTCTTCGGTTAGTACAAGCGTGGTTCATCAGATAAACCTTGTAGCAGGAATCCATCAGTTGAGTTTTAATTTAATAGATGATACAGGTAAATCACGCATTGTAGTAATGCAAGTACAGGTTCTAGAAAGCGATCCACATGCGATTATTTATTCTCCAAGCGAAGCGCAATACTATGATCCAGGACAAAGTGTCATCTTGGATAGTAATGGAACAATAGATGCCGATAACGACATTACTTTCAGAGAATGGCGTTTATGGAATGGGATGAGTTTCACTCGTATTTCTCAATCTGCTAGTTATGAGGTGACTTTGGAGCCAGGGCCCCACCATATCTCATTGTATGTAGAGGATCGAAGGAGAGGATCTGACGAAGCCCATGTCAATATTACTCTTGGTTACAGTTCTCCTAGACTTTCCAACCTCAACGTTGATCGAACTTTATTCGTACCCGGGGAATTAGCTTCAATTGTAGTGAGCGTCCAACTCGATGATGCAGACGGAACCACTGATATCGTAATCGCTAGTGTCAAACATGGCATTCAGGCCTGGGAGTTCAATCTCAGTGATGATGATGAAGATGGTATTTGGACTGGAAAACTTAATTTTACTCCCGCTGAAAGTGGNCGGCCTTATCTCAAGGTTACCGCTATTGATGGAGANGGCGATAATGCNAAAACCGATTCGATAGAGTTTCAAGATATGCGTGTTGAAGTTAGTGATGATATCAGTAGNGCATTGATTTACACAAGTGCNGGAATCAGTGGTTTATTNTTNGTGGGCATANTAACNATGCTCTTTATCATAAGAAAGAAGAAAAATCTTGCNGACCTAGAACTGATAGATGATTGGGGAGTATTTGGTACNCCTGCAGNTNGAGCAAGAAAAAACACTTGAAGATTTACCAGAAGANNCNATTGANCCGCTTTCNGGNCTNCTTTGAGNAATCAGAGGTATTATACACAACCGTNTACAAGNNATGNCATGCGCAATTTACCTAAACGCAGTGTAGCATGCNTNTTGACCGCCTTATTTNTGGTNTCGGTAATCCCACCNGGAGTGGCTGCACANGATGCAGAAGAACACTATACCTTTGGAATNGAATATGATTGGTCAAACCTTGATGTTGATGCAGAAACTCTGACAGGNCTCTCGATTAGAGATATCTTNTTGGATGTCTCTAAGGCAGCAGATGATTCAGGATTTGTATTACTTCTAGCGCAGGAAACCACCGGTACATCAACCATTATTCATGACCAATATACCGGCGCAGATACAACTTTCCAATTCGGAGGCTCTGATGTACCGGCAACNCCGCATTATACCAAACTCACAATCCGCCACGGAATGATGGCTGATGCGGCAATCATGACTGATTGGAGCGATAGTTCTGCTTCNTGGGACGTCACTCTAACCGCAGATTCAGAAAACATTCTCGTNATGGATATGTTGTATGTCGAATACCGTGATGCNAACAACAAGATGATGGGNGCGTCAATGGATCAATCAATGACCTTTACCCAAGGTATNGAACTAGGCNTAGTTGGTACTTTAACCACAGAGGCATACACCGACGAAGAAACTCAAGAGCAACACTCTGCTCAATCAATGCCATTAGATGCATCTNTAGATATGGGAATGACCTATCAAATTATCAGTAATCATGNTGATGTAGTTCTAGGGGCTGCTAGNGATNTGCCTAATGTATTGACTCAGGTCNATGCAGGAGAGACANTAAGATGGGACTGTANCTCAGAAANTGATGNAAGTTCTACTGATACATCNGAGGAGNGTTATTATGACNNTGACANGGATGANGAATATATGAAAACAACCCATTATGTCAGTGATTCATGCGANGANNTCACAGGTTCTTACGAGTCNAAGACTACAGTCAACTTCGATGTCAGTGGCTTACCTGCTGAAGAATTAGGTTATCCTGNAGGGGACTGGGATGTTTCTATCACTGATTCAATTANTAGCANTGGAGATTATTCCAGGAGTGCANATGAAGNNGAATGGANCNATGGTTCTAGTATGGAATTAGGTGATAGCAGTGCGCAAAAAATCACTATCGATGGTACTGAGATTTCTGTTATGCAAACAGAAGATGCGATTATTCCNTTTGGTTTTGAAGGATTACTCGGNGNNGGAATNGAANAAGCAATAGTTGGTAGTGCCGAAACAGTATTTGATTCTGGATTACTTAATGATACAATATTTGATGCATGGAGCAATNNTTTAGCAGAAGATAGTAGTGATGANCACGATCATNATTCACATNATGAGATGTATACATTCACATGTGATGATGGCCAAATAATCCAAATGGGNNCTCATCATGATATCGTAAATGATGGNTATNANNATTGNGANGATGGTAGCGACGAAGGTATATCAAGAGTCAAAGTTNANGGNTCGTGGNNTTACTGGGGTTACGACCCTGCAAATCCAAGTATCAANGTCGGANTACAACACCTTGANGACAAGAATTCTGATTCGAATATGAAAAACTATACTATGGATTTCTCAATGAATTCGAAAGACATGNCTACTAGTGCAAGTTCTGGTAAATCTGATNCAATCCGCATCGATGCTGGCAATTCTGATNATTGGNTCTCTTTACAAGATATGTATCCTGAATTTAATTTCAGTTCAATGTACCCTGNTGGAGANATNGGTGACACCATTTGTATCACCGTAANACTCTATGATGACACGAATTCTCNNGTATCTGAAGATAGTGATTGTGGATGGGCAGGAGACATGCCTCCACAAATCACTAGTGCCGATTTCGAATCTGAAGGTAGTGAAGAATTCAATGCACGATTCTATGTCAATTCATTGAATGAAAACAAAGACTATGAGGTCTCATGGAAGATGAAAGAATCCGATGGTAGCACTGTTGATGCAGGTTCTTTTGTTGTACAAAATCAAAGGGGCGTCGATGTGTATTATGATTGTGATGATGATTATTGTGAATCAGTTTCAGGTGAAATCGATGGCTGGGGCGAATACTGTCTAGAAATCGAAGTAAATCTAGTAGGTGGAGAAAACAACCCAATGGCTACAGAAGAAGTATGCAACGACTTAGCTCAAGAACCAGAGCCAAGTCAGAAGATAATCACTATGGTTGGCGCATTCATGCAATCGACTCTTGACAATACCATGGAAAGTTTTGGTGAAAACCTCGAAAACCGTCTTGAAAAGTACGAAGCAGATGTTGCTTATGACGATGCTGAAATGTATTCGCTATGGTCGAAAGAGCAAGGAAGAGTGGTTGGAATACAACTTCTAGTCAGCGATTCAGATTCAGGTAATACCTTCACTTTAGTTGGACCAGAATCAAATATGTATCCNAAAGCTCTCAGCCCGATAAATGTAATATATTTCTCTGGAACTGAAGCCNTAGAACAAGAAGCAGAAATTGCTGATGATACTACTATTGAATCCTTGGTTGATCTGACAAAACATAACACTGCAGCAGTAGATGCGGTTGCAGTNGGTCAAGACCCAACCAATGTTGATACGAGCGATGGCGGTGGTAATACCGATGCAGNAGTCGCAGTTGAGGCTGCAGAAGAGAAAGGNCTTCTGCCGTTCATCTCACCNGTTGCTACAGTTGCAATGATTGCCCTAGCGGGTATATTTGTCGCAGTTCCTCGCAAGGATTGAATTACGATTTATTGAAACGATTGGTGGAGGTAGCGCACNTTTATGGGTTACCCCAAGATATTGCGTATGCTGCTTCATTTNCTGCAGCTATTGCTCTTGATTTCCCTGATAGGGGCAACAGCAACTCAGAATTGGTCTTCGNTATCATTCGAAGTAGAGGCTACCGANGGNGCACCAACTGGATACNGAGAGGGNTGTTGTACACATTTNGGTATCGGTGCCGAATTGAATATTTCTCAAAACTCATCTGATGTAGGGCTAACTCTCGCAGGTCCAAGTGCTATGGCNCATTGGCAGAACCAACGTGTNAATGAGATTGCAATACCTCAAGANGAAAAAGAAGATGANNGNGATTGGGGTAATAGTAGCCTAACNCTNNCTGAGGTTCAGGATGGNTTNCCNCAAGCNGTGAAGATTGTAACTGCTCTTTCAGCGGTTGTATTATTCATTCATTTACTCGGCTATCAACGAAGATGGATTCCAGGTTTGGTCTTGAATCTTGCTTTATTGACTCTTATATTGGCCTTTGTAGTAATGCCAACATTGGGGTGGTTTGGGGAATTTGACGTTGAATCTAAGGGTACAGGTGGAGGTTCACTGGATATAGAACATGAACAGATAGTTACTGATTATAATCTAACTAGTGACTCTTTTGAGTTTTATTTCAATGTCAGTGGTTTTGATTTGGCTATGGTTAACGAAAGCGAACAACGACATATCAATCAAAACTTGACATCAGCAGATGTTGACCATATCTCTTTCATTGCGTTTGCTGGTACATTCAATATTGGTTTCACTCCACTTGTTCAAGATTTGGTACTGATATGGCTTGTCATA
>PBRN01000148.1 GCA_002725955.1 Pseudobdellovibrionaceae bacterium | reverse complement strand
CCTGGTCCGGGAAAGTTTTGTTGCTGACTACTATCAGGATATACAACACGAGCCATCTTCCCATTACAGAAAATGGTATTTTCCTCATCTAAAGTCATCCAAATTTCCATAATCGAAGACTTCGTGAAAGGAAATCTACCCGGGCTATCAAAATCAAGAAAAAAGCCCGTGTAGGATATATCTCTAGTCTTAAGCTCATATTTAACCTGAGCCCCAATTGAGCACATCACAACCTTAACATCTTGGCTCAATGTAACCCGCTCTTTCTTACGATTTTGCCGCTTTTGCGTCATAAAAGTCCTCGCTCCTCAAAGGCTTGTGTCGGAACAAAAGGACTTTTTTTAAGTTTTTTTTTATGACATTTACCAGACAATTTGTAAAAAGCTACTTTTTGCCCTTCTTTTCCAGTTCTTCGTCAAATATTTTCTTAAATTGTTCGAATGGCAAAGCACCACTAACCCTACGTCCATTGATAAAGAACGCAGGAGTACCTGTAACTCCCAGTTCTTCTCCCGATCTATAATTTTTATCAATCAGTGCCATCCTCGGCCCCGGATTAGAGAGGCAGCTTTGGTACTTTGCATCGTCCAGACCTATTTTCTTACCAAAAGTTTTTAAATTTTCATCCGTCAAAGCTCTCTGGTTTTTAAACAAAATATCATACATTTGCCAAAATTTACCTTGCTCAAATCCGCAGCGGGCAGCAACAGCTGCGGGGCGAGCCCTATCATGGAAACCGAGAGGAAAGTCTCGAACGATCCACCTAACCTTACCTTTATATTCGCTAAGCAAGCGATTAATGGCCGGCAAAACTCTTACACAAAAAGGACATTGGTATTCCGAGTACTCGACTACAGTAATAGCACAATCGTCCTTGCAACCTAATGGCTTAGTATCTGTCAATTTAGGACCGTATTTTACCGGATCCGCAGAATCAACAGTCAGTTTATATATTGGCTCACTAGGCTTCGGATAATGCACAACTAACTTCCGACTTTTTCTAGCTTCAGCAACAATATTACCAACAACTTCTTGAGTCTTCAGAGATTTCAAATAGTCAGTAATTTGCTTTCTTTTATCAGCCTCACTCAGATCTTTTAGACGGGGATGATCTTGGTACGACTTTAACGCCTTATCAATTTCAGACTTAGCTACTGACGCTCTCGAAGAAAGATAATCATCAGTTGCTTTATCTTTACTCACACCTTTTTTCTTGGCTAAATCAGCCCAGAAGCTCTCTAAGTATCCCTGCTCTGCGAATTTCTCGATGAGCTCATATTTCTTCTTTTCGAGCTCATAAAATGAACTCTGATTTGACCTGTAGACATCGTCTATAGAGTACTTCTTTCCCTTGA
Source organism: Pseudobdellovibrionaceae bacterium (assembly GCA_002725955.1). Classification (GTDB taxonomy): domain Bacteria; phylum Bdellovibrionota_B; class Oligoflexia; order Oligoflexales; family Oligoflexaceae. The sequence goes on along the minus strand of PBRN01000148.1, from coordinate 16,232 downwards.
TGGTATAAGCATCACCATAAGATTTTGCGTACGCACCAGCTGACACAGCAAAGAAAGCCACACCTAGGTAAAAACCTAAACTACTGAAATTAAACAATATTTTATTTGTACTTCTCATATATTTTCCTTTTCTATCAACCCAAATTGCGGCAAACTCCAATTTCAGATAATACTAACCAAGTGATTAATTTTTCATTAAAACAAACATCTATTCTAATAATGTGTGAAACTAAGATGAATGTCTACGGGGTAATTATATCGTTCTGGTTACTCCGTCATGATTTAATAGCAAAATCTACGGGTCAAAAATGAAAAAAGGCAAAGCCAATTTAATATGGATAGATTTAGAAATGTCTGGACTGGACCCAGAAACCGATGTCATTCTTGAAATTGCTACGATAGCGACAGATTCAGACCTAAATATTTTGGCCGAAGGACCCAACCTAGTCATAAAGAGAGAGCAGTCACTATTTGAAACTATGGACAGCTGGAACAAAAAGCATCATACAGCTTCCGGACTCTGGGAAAAGGTGATTAGCTCTGAAATCACAGAGCAAGAAGCAGAAAAGCTCACTCTAAACTTCATAAAAGAACACAGCAAGTCCAATACCAGCCCTCTATGCGGCAATACTATCTACCAAGATCGAAGGTTTCTAGCCAAATACCTCAAAAGCATTGATTCATATTTACACTATCGCATTATCGACGTCAGCTCTCTAAAGGAACTAGCAAATAGATGGCGTCCAGATTTAGTATTTACAAAAAAGCAATCCCACAGAGCTTTAGATGACATAAAGGAAAGTATCGAAGAGCTAAAGTTCTTCAAAGATAACTTTATCCAAACTTCACAGCCCTAAAAATTACAAAATAATTTTAGGGCTGTAATAAGCTTTCTTGTATGAAAAATTAGCCTCTGTCTTCAAGTTAAACATTTAATTCTATTTTTCTTTTTATTATCAAACACTTAATATGGAACAAAGTTTGCAAACCTATAAGTGACTGCTCCTTGCTGACCTCACTTACAGGCTATGCTCTATGAATCACTTTTCCATCAAACTACTGACAATAGTCTTTTCTCTGCTTTATCACAGCGAGTCCATTTCAGATACAATTGCTAAAACGCTTCAAGATTCTAGTTTAAAATCCGTCGAAAACAGAGATATTAAATTAGTCTCAGTGCCTGTTAGCGGTAAGGTTAACATTAAAAATCCTAGATACCTATATATCCAAGCCGGTCTGCACGGCAATGAGACTGCGACTTCAAGCTTTGTCGAGTGGTTAATCCGAAAGACAAAGAAAGGCAAAAGCCTCTTAAATCAGTTACCACCAAATACGACCATTGATTTTGTACCTAAGGCCAGCCCAGACACATGGAATAAAAGCAGATATAATAGCAACCAAATAAATCTGAATAGAAATTTCGCTGTATTCTTTGGCATCAGCACGGAACCGACTGGAAGCGCACCTTTTAGTGAACCCGAAACCAAAGCAATAAAAAAACTGTTTGAAAAAAGAAACTATATATCTGCTGTAGACATTCATGGTTATGTTAACTGGATAGTCACTCCTTCAAAACCAACTGGTCAACACATGTCTGACAAACGTCAAATACGACAGTACCATCGATGGAAAAAACAAATTGCATCTTTGACTAAAACCCACTTACCGCACTATTCTCTCCAAGAAGCCTTGGCGCTGGGCGATGGCGGTGCATTTGAAGACTGGGCCTTTTGGGAGAGAAAGTCACTAGCGTTTTGTATGGAAATGGATTCTAAAGAAAGGCTGAAACCATTGTCTAAAAATAAATCTATAGATACATGGAAGGAATATGAAGTCTACCTTTTCAAAGTATTCTCTTCCGCTCTATCGATTTCTGAGGAAGAACAGAATCAGCTCGCAGAAATATAATCAGCCTAACGGCTCTAGAGTAGGCCTAACTTTTTCTTGTAAAACTGCGGTAAGCTGAAGACTGCCGCCAAAAGGTCTTTATTCAAATAGGACAGACTATCAGCAAATAATTCCAATCTATCAAAATCGAAATCGCCCACCGACCAAGCTTCTTTTGAAGCAAGAGTCCAAGACCAGTAGCCACGAGGATAGGTGGAGACAGGAGCAACATATGGCCTATAGTGACCAAAACCTCCTGCAACATTGTCGAAAATTCTCTGTAAGCTTTCTGAACCATACCAAGGAGACTCAGACTGACACGCCATTAAACCATTACTCTTCAGTGATTGCGCCACGCTGCTATAAAAATCCTTAGTAAATAAACCTTCACCTGGTCCAATCGGATCTGTAGAATCTATAATCACCAGATCTAAGGTAGATGGTTCATGATTCTTCATATAATTGACGCCATCGCCAATATAAGTATTTACCTTGGGATTATCCAAACCGGCTGAGACTTCAGGGAAAAACCTCCGACTAGCTTCTATGACTTTATCATCTATTTCGCACAGAGTGATTTCTTCGATGCTCGGGTGCTTTAACAGTTCACGCACCGTGCCACCATCACCACCACCAATAACAACCACTTTTCTGGGGTTCGAGTGGGCTAACGCTGGGATGTGCGCAATACACTCATGATACACAAACTCATCCGACTCAGTAATCATCACGAGGCCGTCTATAAGAAGCATTTTTCCTACAGCTTCAGTATCTATAACATCAATAGACTGATAAGCTGAACGCTCCCTATACAACACATCCTTAATTTTATAAGAAAACTTTAATCCATTATCTTCTTCATGAAACCATAGCTGCATATTGAATATCTTACCTTCTATTCCGTTCTTGATTCCGAACGTACTCTAGAAAGCTAGCCTTATCTTCCATGATATTCTGATAACGACCATGATTCATATTTCTCTTGTTACGGCCACCATAATTATTTCTCATATTACCGTTGCGATAATTTTGAGATTGCTGAGAACTCTGTTGAGATGCCTGCTGCGGTGACTTCATTTGTTGCTTTCGTTCAACAATTTCAAAAGCTCTTAGAACTACACTCTCAGCCAGAAGTTCAACCACAAAATCTTCTAAACCTATACCTTCATCTGCAGCCTGCTGCCTAAGCTTCTTACCAAGGTTTTGAGAAACCTTAATGTTCAACTCTCCTGCGTGCTGGTTAGATTCATTCAAGATAGCGGACTGCTTCTCCTTTTCTTGATCGATCGCAGTCAATTCCTCACTGCTTTTCGGTTCCTTGGCTGAGTTGGGAGTAGGCTTTTTCCTTGCCGGCTTCTTTGTTGTCGATTTCCTCGACGACTTTACCTTAGCGCTGGCTTTCTTTTTCCTGCCTTTTTTCTCAACCTCGGCTGATGTTTCCATGTTTGACTGTTCATTAGCGCGACTTACTTCTGGATCGGCAAGTGTGCTTTCAGACATCCGGAGCTCTCCAATTATTTATGGATTTAAAAAAATTCTAACCCCACAGAACTACATATTCATGTGAAGATAAAAAACAAAGCCGACTATGGCTATTGGCCAACAATTTATAAATTTTGAGTCACAGTTAATCGACAGAATCTCGCAGGTAAGGTCAGCGCAACCATAATTTGATAGGCGCAATCCCACGATCCGAAAAACAGATCCTTGTTGTAGCGTTTCTTTTGCCCTGGCAACTTGCGGCTAGTCAAGTTTTTTCTAACAGACTTTGCCTACCAACGCCGCTGGATTATACCCCAAGAGTCTCGAAAAACTGTAAGTACCTAAACTAATTTAAAAATATTATATGTCAATTTACCACAGATAACCTTGAACTATGTTAAAGGAACACACCATCCTAGGTCCGAAATACCCAATAGCTCAGCTGGAAACTGGCTTCTCCAAAGGTTGGTCAGAGTATGACGAACATCGATTTTTGACTTGCTATAAATAATAGTCCACTCTAGGCAAAAAAATCAAATAAAGAATATAATTAGAACTACTTTATATGGAATTGTTTCAGGAAAATGAGGAGTTAGAGTTCTCTCAAAACCTTATTTCTTTAATTTGTGCGGAAATTACTCTAACTACAGTTCCAGATTAGGCTGCATATGCTAATATAGAACAAGACAAAAAATTGATGTATGGAGCCATATTATGTCGGAAAAAATTCTGGTTGTAGATGATTCTCTCACCGCCAGACGCATCATAGTTGATTTATTAGCAGAAACCCCTTGGGAGATTATCGAAGCGCAAGACGGTAACGACGGAATAGAGAAGCTAGAAGCAAATCCAGATATAAAGTTAATATTTTCCGACATAAATATGCCCTGGATGAACGGACTCGAGATGGTCGGTTCCATAAAAGATCACGAAACCTTCTCACAAATACCAATCTGTATGCTGACAACTGAAAGCTCTCCAGAAGCTCTTGACGAAGCAAAAAAACTCGGCGTTAATGCATTTCTTGTCAAGCCGGTGCAAGGTGAACAGCTAATGACAGTTGTAAATAGCTTTCTAAAATAATGAATTCTGGCATACGGGAAACACCTAAGTAAAGAATTTCAAATCGAGGCTTCAATTGGAATTTTTTGCCATGCCTGAGGGTTTTCAACCATGAATTTAATAAGACTATGCTTCAAGTGATCATCGAAGACGTGAGGCTGCATCTTCTCTTGAATTTCTTCAATGACTTTCTTTCTGCCAAGATCAAGAGTTTTAATATATTGTGATTTCAACTGCGAATACTTCGCAGGATCACTCTGACGAATCTTAAGTAACTGCTCTCCTGCAATTTTCTTAGCATGAATTGGATTTACTTTTAAAGAACCTTTCTTATCCTGTACCTGCTTTACTTCGACCTGCGGGACGGAAACAGTTATCGATTTAGAAGTCATTTTCAAGAATTTTTTCATCCGTTGAGACTTAGCTGTAACGTCAGATAATATAGAGCCTCCTTCTACTTTTTTCAGAAAATAAATATATTTGTGGTCACTAGAAACCAATTCCACAAATTCCTTAAAACAATTCCCGCAGTTCCTACCATAATTTGACCTCAGCAGTTTAATTGCATCAGATTCGATCCAATCATCCGGGATCCTTAATTTATGACCGGTTTTTATTCTGATCATCCATTCTATAAAAATAGCTCCGTATACCAATGGTGTGATTGGGTCTAGAAAACAAACGATCTCTGCTGACTCTTTGTATTTGCGAATTTCACTCCAGACAGCTCTCACTTCATTGAAGTCGTCTTTATCTGGCCCAAGGCAAAGCCGAATGACCTTGTCAACAACCTGCGAATACTGATGGTTCCATAAATACTGTGCTGCAAGTCGAGAATAAGCTTTATGATCATCTGATGAAGTACCCAAATCAGTACCCTGCCACAGTAGCGCCATTGAAGAGTCATTGGAACTGACGGCCAAATAATCTTTTTGCTCAATAAATGTCAGTAAGCCATGATCAGATAGCTTTCTACCTAGTTTGGCTAAAATCCTTAACTTATGAGTAAATGGGCTTAATTCTCCAAACTTGCCTCTAGCGGGGCCAAGCTCAAGGTTGTCAAAAAGCTCATGTAATTCAACACCAAAAACCCCATCAAGGCGCAACCACTTAAAGTCCCACTGCATTGCTTTCTCTATTCTCAAGAGAAGTGCCTGCTCAGGACCCTGAAGATCCAACCATGCCGCTTTCCACAGAGCAAGGGGAGCGTGATTTCCATAGAGGCCTTTCAAAACTGGCTTATCATCCTTCAGGCGCAGCAATTCAGACCAAGGATCTCTATAACCAAACAAAAGCTCAGCACCCCACTCAGTGAGCTCTAATTGAACCTGAACTCCAGCATTTTCGTGAAGCCAAACTTCTTTAGAAAAAATCGGGACTGTATCCCAGATATCCCCGTTAGATTTAACCAAGAGTTTTAAACCTGAAAGAGTCTGCAAGGCTCTTTCAAAAGTAAAGGCGCGGGACCGTCCGCCTGATGATAAGAATTTTCTATGGGATGATGGATCAAGACATATTGACCTAGAACCGGTTACAAGTTGAGATTGAACCGAAGATAACAAAACCCCAACAGCATTTAGCTCAGTAATATCCAAGGCAGGGGTCAAACCAGATCTAAGAGAAACTTCTACTGGATTCAAGTGATCTGCCGACAAAAAGCCAAAAATTGATGCTTCATACGCATTAACCCACCACCCGGGGACCATAAACCGGGTATGAAAGCAATTAGCCGAACGAATTTTATCACTCATTGTCTGCGTCGCTTTGCATTATCAAATCAAGAAGAACGAACTAAAAAGCATAAAGCTTTGGATCATGGAGAAGTTTCAACATCAGAAGTATTTAGTCGCCACAGGGGGGCCCTTTTGCCCAGCCTATGGCATACTACATTGCTACCTCTAGGTCGAACAACTTTTCCGCTATGTAAGAGATTTAACTTAATGATGAGAGACATGGCCAGTTTCTGGCATCACATCTTTAATCCAAAGAGGGTCAAACTCAGCCAAAAAATACACATTCCAGACCATGTACTTTTTGGCATCGGCAGGCTGGACCTCATATTTCTCCATATAAATATCTGTTATATTAATATTTTTTCTATACTGATTTTTTACCTGACGCTTAGCCGCTTCCAAGGAACTATAATCTACCGAGGTGAACCCTTCCAAATACTCGAGCATAACGGCCTTTGAACGGGTAAAAGTTTTAGCTTTTCCCTGAGCCAAGCCCTCCCTCAAATTTGTTACACCAGTTTCAATCACAATAAATTCATAACGACCATCAATGCGATACAAAACTTCTTCTTGGGTATCACGCCAATAAGGAGTAACTCTTTTACTTTTTTCAACAAGACCTTGATCCCACTGATATTCCGTTGAAATACAGGATGACACAGCGAGACTTAAAAATAAAAAAAAGACTGAATATGTCACTCGGGTTTGCCCCCTCGGTTTCTGCGACCCTTTAATTTCTTATCTTGCTTTTTCATAACCGCTTCCTGAAATGTTTCACCAGTAAGCGATCGCACGCTCCGCAACTTTTCAAACACCCTTTTTTCAAGACCAGCATTAGATTGAATGATAAGCTTCAGAACCTCAAGATCATCTTGTGTTCCTCGCTCTATTTCTGCTCCAACACCCTTTTCGTCGTCATTTTTCATAGTACTACCCCTCTGCCACTGCTTGGTAAGACACCCTAGCTATGTAATCGGTATTTCTTTGTAAAATTAAACTAAATTCATCATTAAATTCCATTTCAGAGAATCAAAGAAATAGGCTNCAAAGAATAANANTAANANACTAATATTAAAGGAAAATTATNCTTTAGNAAAAGAAATATATTCCATNAAAATNATTNCTNATTNCAAGGNNTCAAGAATATTATTANCNCTAAATAGCATGGTANACTANACCTACGCCATAAAATNGATCTTCTCGNGAAAGGTTAACAGAGACTTGACTNCTACTTCCACCTGAAGCTGAACCCATCACTTCAGACTTCGCCTCNAGCTGNAAACCCCACTTCAAGCTNAGGTACACCTCTGCCAGNATGTGAAAAGAAACAGTCCTAGCAGTCAAGCTAACTCCCTGAATACTATCTGNNCTTCTAAACTTAAAATCTTCCAGTCGATGNATATGCAGATCCATTCCAGTCAAAATTCTTACTGCTGGAGTCAGNTTCATAACAAGNCCTGCTACCATTCCCGGAACTCCAAACGAATAGAAAGGCCCTTTGCCTTTNTCTGGTGAAGATTCATAGANCATAGCTCCTGNGGATGTTCCAAGGTAATANCCAAAGCCTCTNTATAATGGGATATGAAAGGTATACCGGAATTCTTGATAGAAAATCTCACTTTTTATTTCGTCANTGTAAACTTGATCANCATCTAAACCTGACACTTTCCAAGAACCAGAGGAATAATATGANGACAAGTTAAAACTATGATCTCTCCGGAATCCTCTTACNGAGCGATCCCATTGATGCAGNTTCCTCCTATAAAGATCAAATTGCTCCAACCTNANGTCTAAGANACCTTGGCTNACCCGCTCTTCTGTACTTTCTGCAAACCCCGTAAAAGCGCTAAACAACAAGAATATCCCGAGAAACCTNATGTATGTCATAGAGTCACCCAATCANTAAATAATCTCTTTTAATCTCCACTGATAGTATATATTGTTGTGCGCGAAATATGATCAACTTGAAACTATTGAGTTATTGCAGAGAAGTAAACCCATGGAAAAAGTGCTCAAAGCATTCGATCACATAAATATTGAACTAAATGAATTGGCAGCTAAAGCGTTCCCTTTNTTAGAAGNNCCTGCCAACAAGGCACTNCTGATCGCTGTTACGATTACNGTATTAATCGCTGCTGTATTTTGCGNTAAGAAATTTCTTCTGCCGAATAAGATATCACCATCAAATNAAGAAAAGTTATCACAAGCCTCTNANCNCANANTTGNTCATGAAGCCACCCAAACNCCAAAAGCTCAACATANAACCAAAAGTGACANACCTACCGATGANNCNAANATTCCACAACAATCTTGGTCAGAAAAACTCAGGTTAGGNTTAGGTAAAACTCGGGAAAANCTAATNGAAGGCCTTAGTGGATTATTTGCATCCGGGAATCTTNACGAAGAAATGCTAGAGCAGGTTCATGAAGTNCTATATCGNGCAGATATTGGAGTCTCAACTGCNGACAAACTAGTATCTAACCTTCGAGCGGAGTTACCNAAAATAGGTACCGACTGGGAGCANGCTCAAGNACAGCTAAAGTCTAAGATTCGACAAATCCTCGAAGAAGCTGACATTCCGGAAAACGATTCNTCNGAAGGACCTNGAATNATATTAATTATTGGGGTTAATGGAGTTGGNAAAACAACCAGNATTGGNAAATTAGGGGCACAGTTCAAAAGNGAAGGCAAAACAGTNGCGTTATGNGCAGCTGATACTTTCAGAGCCGCCGCNATNGAGCANCTCCAAATCTGGGGCAAGAGAATAGATGCTGAGGTGATTGCCCATCANCAAGGNAGTGATCCNGCNGCCGTTGCNTGGGATGCGGTTCANGCAGCCAAAANAAGAGAAGTNGACGTCCTGCTAATAGATACNGCGGGCCGCCTNCACAACAAACAAGANCTAATGGATGAATTAAATAANATTCGCCGAGTNATTAGCAAAGGATTTGACCAAGCCCCCCACGAAGTCTGGCTAGTCGTTGATGCCACTACGGGNCAAAATGCGGCTATGCAGGTAAAGGCNTTTAAGGAAGTAGCAGAGCTAACNGGCTTGATAGTAACAAAACTTGATGGCACNGCCAAAGGTGGCGTTATNATTGGTATTTGCGACAAATATAAGTTNCCNGTCAGATATATTGGNGTAGGTGAACAAGCTGACGACCTTCGTCANTTNGCTGCATCTGACTTTGCCGACTCACTGTTTTAAGAAAAAATATATTAAAAAGCTTNNTGNTAAGTGACNACGATATTACNANNAANGAGNGTGGTGGGGACGACAGAAGTCGAATCTGTGACCTCAACGATGTCAACGTTGCGCTCTAACCAACTGAGCTACGCCCCCAATATGAGTCTGAATTTGTTACCCAACACTCATTAAAATGTCAATCATTCAGATTGTAATCCCTGTAATTTTTTCTTTTACAGCAGCCGGCACTTCTTCATAAGTTGAAAATTTCATTGTATAGGAAGCACGCCCTTGAGAAACAGACCGAAGTTTAGTCGTGTAACCAAACATTTGAGACAAAGGGCCGATCGCATCAACTACTTGAAGATTTCCCCGCATACTAACCCCATTAACTCGGGCTCGTCGTCCGTTGAGATCTGTAATCACATTTGATAAAAAATCATCTGGAGCCAGTACTTCGAGATCCATAACCGGCTCTAACAATACTGGACTAGCCTTCATACAGGCTGCCTTTAATGCCATCGAGGCAGCTATTTTAAAAGCAAGTGCATCTGAAATCTCTGGATCAAATTTAGACCCCTTCTCCAAAGACACTTTCAAACCAATCATAGGAAAACCCGCAATTGGCCCCGACTGCTGCGACTCTTGACAACCTGATTTTACAGCCCTAACGAACTCAGCTGGCATTTCATCTTCACTTAACTGCGACTCAAATACCAAATTTGATTCGGCACCTTGTCTTTCAACCCTTAAAACAACATGAGCATATTGCTTTAACTTTTCCGTTTCTCTGGAAAACTCTTGCTCCCCCTTAGCCTCTCCAACTATACTTTCCCTATAGGAAACAGTAGGTTCCCCAACATTAGCACCCACTTTAAACTCTCGGAGCAGACGATCTGTAATGATTTCCAGATGCAACTCACCCATTCCGCTAATCAATGTCTGACCGGTCTCTTCATTTACCTTCACTTTGAAAGTCGGATCTTCTCTCTCTAGGCGCTCCAAAGCTTTAGTCATCTTGCTACCATCTGAAGTACTTTTAGGTTCGATGGCAATCGAAATAACCGGTTCAGGAAGGTCTAAAGACTCTAAACGAATCGGGTTTTTGGGATCACAAATAGTATCGCCGGTAACGACTTCCTTAAGACCAGCTAAAGCACCGATATGGCCAGCTTCTAGGGTTTGAACCTCTTCCCGCTGGTTCGAGTGCATCTTGAGAATTTTCCCGATTCTCTCTTTTTTACCGGTTCTAGCATTTAAAATAGACTGACCGGTACTAACGACCCCCGAATATACTCTGACGAAAGCCAACTGACCAACGTACTGATCTGTCATAATTTTAAATACAAGGAGGGCACAATGGTCATCAACCGTCCTCTTACGAGTCACAACTTTCTCATTCTTATCCGCAGTAAGACCCGTCAGAACCATAGTATCTAAGGGAGACGGCAGAAATTTAATAACCCCATCAAGAAGAGGCTGAACACCCTTATTCTTAAATGCTGACCCACAAAATACGGGAACTATTTTTAGAGATAAAGTTCCTTTCCTAGCGGCTCCAATTAACTCTTCTTCACTTATTGCCTGACCATCGAGGAACTTTTCCATAACCACATCATCATACTCGACGACGGTCTCTATCAAATGCTCCCGAGCCAGTTCAGCATCGTCCATCAGCGCTGTCGGGATTTCCTCGATATGGTATGACTCTCCGTTGATGTCATCATCCCAAACTACGGCTTTCATAGTTAATAGGTCTATTATACCTTTGAAGTCATCTTCAGAACCTATAGGCAATTGAAAGGGAATTGCGTTTGCACCCAGTCGTTCATTCATTGATTTCACTGCTGCTTCAAAATCGGCCCCTACCCGATCCATCTTATTTATAAATCCTAGTCGGGGCACTTGATACTTATCAGCCTGACGCCAAACTGTTTCACTCTGAGGCTCAACTCCTGCAACCCCATCAAATACAGCAACTGCGCCATCAAGAATCCGAAGAGATCGCTCAACCTCAATCGTAAAGTCTACATGCCCCGGAGTATCGATTATGTTTATACAGTGATTGTCCCAAACACAGGTGGTCGCAGCAGAGGTTATGGTAATCCCTCGTTCCTGCTCCTGCACCATCCAGTCCATGGTGGCATTGCCATCATGGACTTCGCCGATTTTATGAATCAGCCCAGTGTAATATAGAATTCTTTCAGTGGTAGTAGTCTTACCGGCATCAATGTGAGCCATGATGCCGATATTTCTTACTGAATTTAGNTCGNTACNATTCTTNGCCATGAGGAAAGTTCTTGAAAGGTTTAGTNGGCAAACAAAATTTGTTTACCATCTGTAATGAGCAAATGCCTTATTGGCGTCAGCCATCTTATGAACATCTTCACGACGCTTAATAGTAGCTCCGCGCTTGTTATANGCATCAACAATNTCACCAGCTAGCCGNTCTTTCATACTNCGNCCATTTCTCTTACGAGAAAACTCAATCAACCACCGGATGGCCAGCGCTTGACGTCTTTCTGGACGAACTTCCACAGGNACTTGATAGTTAGAACCACCAACNCTACGTGATTTTACTTCTAGTAACGGCCGGGAGTTATCGAGAGCAGTTCNAAAGGTCTCTAAGGGGTCCATACCCTGTCCTTTTATAGTCTCTAGNGCTCCGTAAAAAGCTTTTTCGGCNGCNGCCTTNTTACCATGNTTCATCATGCAATTTACGAATTTAGAAACAACCACATCTTTATAAAGAGGATCTGGCAATACTTCTCTTTTTTGGGCGCTATGGCGACGAGCCATTTTTATCTCCGATCGATTTATGTAATCAAATAATTGTCAGGTACAAGATTTTCTTCTTATCACTTTGGTCTTGGAGCACCATACTTACTACGTGCTTGCTTTCGACCATTCACACCTGAGGTATCTAATGAACCTCTGACGANATGATACCGAACACCTGGTAAGTCTTTTACTTTNCCACCACGCAGCAAAATAACGCTGTGTTCCTGAAGNTTATGACCCTCACCACCGATGTAGGAGGTNACTTCAATACCGTTAGTCAACCTTACTCTCGCTACTTTCCTGAGCGCCGAGTTAGGCTTNTTTGGCGTGGTTGTGTACACCCTTACGCATACCCCTCTCTTCTGAGGNCAAGCTTTAAGTGCTGGTGTTTTACTTTTCTTTATTTGAGCCGTACGGCCTTTTTTTATCAGCTGATTTATCGTTGGCATAATATTCAATTTCCTTATAGTGCACCTAACGAGAGCGCCTATCTGTACCAGCCTTGCGACTGTAATGCAAGGCAATAAATTATATATANGTTTAATTTTCTAGGGCCTAGGTCANCCTAANGCCCTTTATTCATTAGTTAAAGACTNGATCCAGCTGCTNCCATCGTTGCTGGTTTTTCCTCTTTTACTAACTGTGACTTCAAATCTCTATACTGCCCAGAGCCTGTACCAGCAGGGATTAANCGCCCCATGATTACATTCTCTTTCAGGCCACGAAGGTGATCAACCTTNCTGTTCAAAGCTGCCTCNGTCAGAATTTTNGTNGTCTCCTGNAATGAAGCGGCTGAAATAAAGCTTTCNGTCGANAACGAAGCTTTAGTGATTCCGAGAAGAAGAGGNTCAAAGGTAGCAACCTGCCCCCCNTCAGCTTGCATCTTCTCATTCTCAATATCCAAATCGTANCGATCAGCCTGNTCNCCAGAAAGGAATCTAGTGTCTCCAGAGCTCGTAACTTTAACTCTNCGAGTCATCTGNCGAACAATCACTTCAATGTGNTTATCATTAATCTTCACACCTTGAAGACGATAAACATCTTGAATTTCATCTACCAAGAANTTNGCNAGAGCAACTTTACCATTAATCCGCAAGATATCATGTGGGTTTGGNGCTCCATCAGTCATCGGCTCACCTTTTCTCACCCAGTCGCCCTCGGAAACAATAATATGNCTNATCTTTGGGATAAGATATTCTGANCTTTCACCACTCTCNCTAACCACCATAACTTTNCGCTTACCTTTAGTATCGGCACCAAAGGTNACTGTCCCGTCTCGNTCAGCCATAACAGACATTTCTTTCGGCTTACGAGCTTCGAAAAGTTCTGCAACCCGCGGCAAACCACCAGTAATATCTTTTGTTTTTGCAACAGCTCNTGGGATCTTAGCGATAATATCACCAGGCTTAATTTCAGCTTGGTCATCTACCTGAACCGTAGANCCGATNGGAATGGAGTAGACCATGTCACGCTTACCATTGTTGANCACTTCTCCATTAGCATCCANAATAGCTATAGCAGGCTTTAGATCATGCCCTCGCGACTCTAAGACAACTTTTCTTGTNAGGAATGTCACCTCATCTACGCGCTCCTCCATAGACTTACCTTCAACTAAGTCTTGGTAACGCACANTACCCTCTACCTCNGCCAAAATCGCAACTGTGAATGGATCCCATTCGGACAGAGTACGTCCAGCNTCAACNGTATCGCCTTCGGCCACTAAAATCACAGANCCATATGAAATCGGATAAGTTTCTCTCAAAACTCCTGTTTCTTTATCCATGATCTTGATTTCACCATTTCGGCTCAAAACCACCNTAGCACCTTCGCGGTTTTCAATAATGTTCATTCGTTCGAACTTAACGACTCCAGTAAAGTGCGTCTCAAGAGTATTTTTTTCAACCTTGTGGGTTACGGTACCACCAAAGTGGAATGTTCTCATAGTCAACTGGGTACCCGGCTCTCCAATCGATTGGGCCGCTATCACACCAATTGCTTCACCGACATTAATCTTATGACCCGTTGCTAAATCTCGCCCGTAGCACATAGTACACATGCCTCTGCCAGATTGGCAGGTAAGTACTGACCGAACCCTAACAACCTCTACTCCCGCCTCATCTATCGCATCGGCAATATCTTCATCTACAAGACCACCAGCAGCAACGATTAGACGGTTATCTTTTTTAGAACTGATCACATCGTCTAAAACAATCCGCCCTAAAACTCTCTCTCCTACTGCTTGCTTAACTTCTCCACCTTCACGCAGCGCAACCATGGAAATACCATTACCTGTCTTACAATCCTCTTCCGCAATCACTGCATCTTGCGCTACATCCACTAATCGCCGAGTCAAATATCCGGAACTTGCAGTTTTCAAAGCGGTATCTGCGAGACCCTTCCGGGCACCGTGAGTCGAGGTAAAGTATTCTAGTACAGTCAGACCCTCTCTAAAATTAGCGGTGATCGGTGTTTCAATGATCTCACCTGAAGGTTTGGCCATTAAGCCACGCATACCTGCCAATTGTCGAATTTGTTGAGCCGAACCTCGAGCACCTGAATCAGCCATCATAAAGATCGAATTCGAACTTGCCACTTCATGCTCTTTACCGAGATAATCTGTTTTCTTTTCCGTTGCGATATTACCAAACATTTCTTCAGCAATATTTTCAGTACTCTTGGCCCAGATATCAATAACTTTATTGTACCGCTCACCTTCAGTAAGCAAACCTTCCGAATACTGCTCTTTGATCTTTTTAACTTCATCATGAGACGCAGTTAGAATATCTTTTTTGTTCTCTGGAATAACCATGTCGCCGATCGAGATCGATAACCCAGCTTTCGTTGAATACCTATAACCTAGCGCCCTTAGGGCATCAGCCAACAAGACGGTTGATTTTGGACCACAAATCCTGAAGGTATCATCAACAAGTTTGCCCAGTTCTTTCTTACCCATGGTCTGGTTGATCGAACTAAAGTCTACCTCTTTAGGCAAAATCTCTGACATCAATGCTCGACCAACAGTCGTTTGATGCTTGGTTCCAAATAACCTCACGTTAATCGGTGCTTGTAAGTCAACTTCATCATGATCATAAGCAACCCGCACCTCTTCGATGGAACCGAAGTTCTTTCCGGCCCCTTTAGCTTCAATATTTTCTCGGGTTAGATAATATAAACCAAGAACAATATCCTGCGTTGGGACAATTGCCGGTGATCCCGAAGCAGGGCTCAGAACGTTATTTGTAGACATCATCAATACACGCGCTTCCATCTGCGCTTCCACAGATAGGGGCACGTGAACAGCCATTTGATCGCCATCAAAATCCGCATTAAAGGCGAAACAAACTAAAGGATGCAATTGAATCGCTTTACCTTCAATTAGAACGGGTTCAAACGCTTGAATACCGAGTCTATGCAATGTCGGAGCTCTATTCAATAAAATCGGATGTTCCTTGGTAACTTCCTCAAGTATATCCCATACTTCTGGACGTTCTTTCTCAACAAGCTTTTTGGCACTCTTGATTGTAGAAACTATCCCATGCTCTTCGAGTTTGTTATATATAAACGGCTTGAACAGCTCTACAGCCATTTTTTTAGGTAGCCCACACTGATGCAACTTCAGATTAGGACCAACCACAATTACCGAACGGCCAGAATAATCAACACGCTTACCAAGTAAGTTCTGCCTAAATCGCCCCTGTTTTCCTTTAAGCATATCCGACAAGGACCTCAGCGCCCTTTTATTCGGACCTGTAAAGACTTTGCCTCTTCGGCCGTTATCATAGAGAGCATCTACAGCTTCCTGCAGCATCCTCTTCTCATTACGTATGATAATTTCCGGAGCATTAAGTTCTATCAACCTTAGTAGACGATTGTTTCTGTTAATCACCCGACGATACAAGTCATTCAAATCCGATGTAGCAAACCTACCACCGTCCAGTGGCACTAACGGACGCAAGTCGGGGGGTAGAACAGGTATTACCGACAACATCATCCATTCTGGCTTGGCTTCGGTATTATGGAAGGCATCCACTACCTTTAGACGTTTCTGCAGTTTCTTGCGACTTGCTTCAGAACTCGAAGCAAGCAAATCTTTTCGCAAA
>PBRN01000147.1 GCA_002725955.1 Pseudobdellovibrionaceae bacterium | reverse complement strand
GTTATTGCTGCTCGTTTCGAGAAAGATGGCTCCAGTCATATTATTGGTGCGACATCTGATCGCATTGCTAAAGACCCCATTGTCCAAAATCTCGTTAATTTTACCGATCTGCAAATCTGTCCGTCCGGTTATACCTTTATTGATGTCCGTCTCTTATTATCAGACTTTCTTAGACACTATATCTTGGCGAGGGATTTACCCTTTGGAGAAGAGCCTCTATGGATTTGGACATGGATGGGTTTTCAAGATCAAAGCCCGGTCGCTAACTACAATTCCATCACTAGGGAAAACGTTCAATTGTTTATGGATAACAATGTGGAAATAAGAACAGAAGCTATCTATGATGCGGGTGATGGTCAAACTTATCCGCCCGCTACTTTATCATATTTAAACCGCATGGCTTATCAATTCTGTGGACAGGAGCAGGCTGTAAATGCGTGGCAAGAAAGATATGCTGATAATAGGTTATAGTTGACCTATAAAAGTGTGTTTATCAACTGCTATCTTTTATCCCTTTTTTGGTCTCATCAAAGCTTCACAGGTATACTGGTCTAGGCTTTAACTGAAGCCCAGTTGTAAATTCCCACTGCGCTGTTATTGATCCCGGCATTAAATTTGCAGATTAACAGCGACGTTGAAGTGAAGTTAGACCGATGAGGTGTTTAAAGTGTTACAAAAATTATACTGTGTGATGTTTTTGACTCTGGGTATGGGATTGCAAGCATGCAGTAGTCAAGATGAGAGCTCATCCCTCAATTTTTTTCATGACGAATTGGAAGGTAGCCCCATTGCTCCTCGTTATAATGGAGCGGATAATTCATGGGATTGCGGTTATTTTAAGCTTAGCTCGGTTCAGGTGAAGTCAAGGCTGGACAATGCCCGTAACCTACCTTTGTTTTATTCGGATGATACGATTAACCGCATTGCTAAGAACCCATGTGTGATGACTACAGAAGCATCCCACCGTGGGGATGTAGATTTTGCTCCGCAGAACACGTTACCTGCGATTAATCTTGCGGTTGATCATGGTGCAAGGTTTATTGAAATCGATGTTTATCTGAATGCGAACAATGCTCCCATTGTGCTTCATGATAGCAACTACGTAAAAGAGCGTCCCTTAGTTCCTTCCGGCTTTAACCAGGTATCTGGTCCTACAGAGGCCTGTTATGGCAAAAATTTTGAAACTGATGACTGGAAAGTGATGAAGACATGTGATGTGTCTCGTAATAATCCGGATTATGATATGGAAAGGGTGCCACTGCTAAGAGAGGTGCTGGCTGCCTATGGTGATACCGATGCTATTTTCCTGGTAGAAATGAAGCGCTCGAGAAATATGAATCGCCTTGGTCAAAGAGTCTCTCAGCTATTAATGAAGTATGTACCTAATCCCAGTCAACGCTGGGTTACCTCCTTTGAAGAGGAGGCCCTGGATGCCGTCGATCCAGAGATCAATAAAGTACGGGTGGTACGCATTGATCATGTTGGACTGGCTCTAAAAAATATTATTGCTGACGGTACTGATAAAGGGTACGACATGTTTGTCACTGACATTAGTTCACTGAATGAAGAAATGGTGGCTTTCGCTGCAGATTATGGAGCAGGCTACGGGGCCTATACCCTGACCAAAACTAAACCGTATCATCATTATGCTGCCTTAAGAGTAGGTGGTGCCATTCATATCACTGATCGTTTAAAAGACTTTAGGAAACTCATCGGCGTTGACTAGCGTCAGATAATAGTGCTTCCCTCTGAAGAGTATTGCCTCTTTTTGATGCTTGTCATAGTTTTTAAGCTTTAGCGGCTTCATATTTTTTCAATTGCAACACATGCTAGGCCTGTCTTGCTCAATGGATCTTGCTTTCTTTATTTATTCTAGCCAGAATGCGGGAATCTTTTTCACGGATGAAGGAGAACCCTATGATTATGCGCCTGGTTTGGCGTCACCCCCATAAGGCTTTGTGGCTATTGGGGGNTGTGCCGGTTGTTATGTTNTGTCTNGCGGATCAAGCTCANGCTAGTTTTATGCCGCTTTATCAGGTGGCTATGAATCCTCGTTGTACAAATTGTCACGTGTCAGATGATCNTCCCAGGCAAACTGATGATCGTGTNATTCATATTATGAATGTCCAGGGCCGGTTAAGGGACNTGGGGCAAAAATGTAGTTCATGTCATGGGGAAAAAAACCTAAAAGAGCCTCANNTNCCNCCCGGAGCTGTTGGCTGGGATCTTCCTCCCCCTGAGCTGGCATTTAAAGNCGNNATGGATCCCTTCGCCCTGTGTATGCAGTGGAAAAATAGGATGACTAATGGGGATCGCAGTTTACCAGAGCTGGTCAATCATTTCGAAACNGATCATTTGGTAAGGTGGACATGGNTGCCTGGTCCNGGGCGCACACCGAGCCCTGGCAGTCATAAAGAATTTGTGGCTGCGGCTCAGACCTGGTTGAANGCGGGAGCNCCATGTCCCGANGAGTCAAAAGNCTGGATGAAAAGGGACGCCCAGTTTTCCACCAACCTCTCTGAATCTATAGGAGGTTGGTGATGAAATTGAAAGTAAATGGGATCGAAGTGTCTTTAACTATNGATCCNGAAACTCCATTGCTNTGGGCCCTTCGTGATGAAATGGGATTAAAAGGAGCGCGCTTTGGCTGTGGNATGGCTCAATGTGGAGCATGCACGGTTCATGCTGATGGGATTGCCATCAGATCCTGTGTGATACCNGTTGGCCAATTGCAGGACAAAGCNATCACAACAGTGGAAGGGCTTGGNGCNGATCATCCTGTAATCAAAGCNTGGCTAAANCATAAGGTTGCTCAATGTGGTTACTGTCAGCCCGGGCAGATAATGACTGCTTGNGCACTTTTAAAAGCCAAGGCGGATGCCTCTNCGGAAGACTGGGATGTGGCGATGGGAGGCCATCTTTGCCGCTGCGGGACNTACCCGAGGATCAAAAAAGCTTTGGCAGAACTCACGGGCAGAGAGCAGTCACATAGCAACCNTCAGGAAANTNNAGATCAGGAAGGCGTCANCCATGGAGGGAGCTATGAATAAGCAGTCNTCTGCAAAGATAGAGTTCAACCGCCGTCAATTNATCCATCGATCAGGGGCNGCCCTNGCNATTNCGTTATCGCCATTNGTTTCTGCCAATCATGGGNTGTCCGGTGGTGGCAGGAATAANGGATCTTATGGCGAGGCTGCTAGTAACGGTNCAGATATTGGTGAAGGNACCTGGTTGATGTTGCACCCGGACAATAGAGTCACCTTTGTGTTGGATCGTATCGAGATTGGTCAGGGAATTACTACTTCTCATGCNCAGATGGTTGCGGAAGAACTTAACATGGATGCATCGGATCTGGAGGTNGTTGCTGCTCCGGTTGGGCCCTATTATGCTCATCCCTGGTTTCGGTCCCAGATGACTGCAGGGAGTACATCAACTTCTGCCGCTTGGCTGCCGCTNCGGGAAACGATGGCTAAGGTTAGGGNGCTGATTTTGGAAGTGGCAGCGATTCTGTGGGATGAGGATCCGGCTTTGTTGCGGCTGGAATCTAAAACAATAAAAGGTCCTNGTGGTAGAAAGCAAACTTTGGGTGAGCTGGTGCAGCAGTTACCANCAGATAAATGGCCTACTGTGTCAGGTAGAGTANAGNTAANACCCAAATNACCAGAGCAATGGACCCAGATAGGNANGGGNCATCAGCGCCTNGATAGTGCTGATAAGATNACTGGGGTTCATACCTATGGCAATGATTTGCAGTTGCCGGGTATGGTTTATGCTTACTTGCTGACTCCTGCAGCTTTGGGGGATCGANTGGAGTCATATAGTTGGGTGGAGGCTGCTACAGATTATGAATTAGTNCCGGTGAAGGATCGNGCCNTAGCAGTGATNGGTCCCCGTTGGTGGGGGGCTCGTTCAGCGGCGAAAAAAGCGAAGGTCTCGTGGACAAAAGGTTTACGTCCGATGGATACAGCTNCTATCGCCCGCGAGCATCACCTGATGTTAGAAAATCAACCNGGATCCGCCCACTATCANTTGCCGTATTTGCCTCATGGTGCTTTGGAGCCCTTAAATTGTACCGTGTCTGTGGAACCGGGGCGGGTACGCTGCTGGGTGGGNAGTCAGATCCCACAACAGGTGCGGGATCTGTTGGTTACTATGACCGGTTATACCGCTGAGCAAGTGGATGTCTATACCATGCCGGTTGGAGGGAGCTTTGGACGGAGGGCGGCCCTTGCTTATGTGCAGGATGCGGTGATCCTNGCGTTGACTGTNAATNGACCGGTGCAAGTGATGTGGGATCGTCAGGCTGAATTCCGGATGGATTTATATCGTCCGATGGTTACCGCAAAAGTCGGTGGCATGGTTAAGAACGGNCGCATTCAAAATTGGTCGGTNGCAGTGGTTACGAGTAACCTTGGTGCCTATATTCGGGAAGGGTATTTTGCTNCGCCACCGCGGGGNAGAGGTCAGCTCACCGGTCGGGGGAGACAGCAAGCTCTTGAAGGTATAGCGGAACTGCCTTATGATTTAGGGGCCTCGCCNCAACTTGATGCACAAACTTTCGAAGGNGGCATTCCCGTCGGCTTTTGGCGATCGGTGGGGCATTCAACCAATTGTTTTGTGGTGGAGTCCTGGGTAGATGAGTTAGGGGCTAGTGAATCCCTTGANCCTGGTCAATGGCGTTTGGAACTCATGAGTCGNCAGCANCCCATGACCATGGTTCAGCAGAGAGCAGTAAGAGTATTACGAACGGTTTTGACCGCAGCAGGCTGGAAAATGGGAGCTTTTCCTCAAGCTTTTAAGCAGGGAGGGCGCAATATCGGTTTGGGTGTCGCCCAATCNTATTGTTTTGGNAGCTTTGTGGCGATTGTAGCAAGGGTAGTAGATGATGGTGATGGCTGGCAGCTGGAAAAGTTATTTGCGGTGGTGGACTGTGGTCAGGTGGTGAATCCCGATATTGTCAAACAGCAGCTGGAAGGAGGGATGCTTTATGGCCTCGGAGCTATGAAGCACCAGGAAATAACCTTTGAAAAGGGCAGCGCACAACAACAGGAGTTTCGTACCTGTCAGGCCTTACGATTTTATGAAAGCCCAGAGGTAGAAGTCAAAGTCTTGCCTTCATTGGAATCACCGGGGGGCATGGGTGAAGTGGGGGTTCCAGCAGTAGCACCGGCAGTGGCAAATGGGGTATTTGCACTCACCGGTAGAAGAGTGCGGCAGCTTCCCTTTCTCCCTGCTTTTGAACAAGCGGTTAAGGTGAGTTCATGACTGCCGATCCCAGAGACGCCTTATGTTATTCTGGCAATTCGCAGCGGAATAAAAACAAAGGCTGTTCGGTCTCCTCAGAAATAGTGTAGAAACTATGGCTCTTGTTTAGATAAGCTAGGGCTTCTCCCTGTGGTTCCGCATGAGCCATCTTTCTGATTTGGGTATTACAGACCTTACCGTCAGCTAAATCGATGCTATGGTATTCGTAGATAAAATCATAGGTCCGGATCATGATCTTTTCCCCAGAGTGATGGATATCCCCTCCGGTTACTTGNTCGTTGCCAATATCAGTGAAAGTACAGACTTCGATNAGATTGACCGTGCCTGTTAAATCCTNCGGAAACCGATAGAGNGTATTGGCTGCATCCCTTGTTTTTCGCACCACATAGATGCTGCCATCTTTTGGNCTTACGGCCANAAACTCAGCATTGTAAGCGCCGCCATCAGGGTAGCGAAAGTTGATGGTGGTTGCTGTTACCGGTGGNGTAGCCAANTCAGTTTCCGGAATNCGGTAGAGTTGAAAAGTGGTTCGGTCACCATTATTATTACCAAAGTCAGCAATGAAAAGGCATGATTCATTACCGCAGGGGCCAATACTCAGGTCTTCCCAATCNACAGCGGTGGCATTGNTGATGGGAATGGTTTGCTGCAGTTGTGCTTGCAGATTAAGGGTATAAATCCGAGGAGCATCNCCTGAATCGTTGTGAGCATAGAGAAGATCATTATTNTTGGCGCTGACATCGATACCGGAAATTTCATTGAGGTCATCACTGTTCGTTGTGCCAAGNACAGAACGCATGCAGGNGGGGGCAACCTTATGAATGCTGGTTTGCTGGTCTGCAGAGTTAGTGGTTTCAGGAGGAAGAATGTTTGGGATAGGTTCTTCTGGGTCTTTTGTCTTTTGTGGGTTTTGNCCTCTCATGTCCTGAGCGGGGCGTAATTTGCAGCCGCTGGGGATTGAAATGGGCAAGATAAAAGCCAGTGCGATGGCTGCGGAGGTTCCGGATAGGGTCCAGCGTATTTTATTTAGGTTCATAGTTTTATCCTCTTCTTGTCACNGTCCATCGCATGGTGTTAGATCTGTTCATGCTCTTATTTATTTTAAAGAGTTTATGGTGAAATTGTCTATGTTTAACCTGACAGATTGCCTATATAAGGCGGCTTTTTGGCTAAATTGACGCAATGCGTATTTTTGGCATCAAATAACGAGCAATCTTTTGCCTTCATTGGTTTCAATGTCTCAGTATTGATTGCATTTTAGCGTTAAATAAAGCATTTTCCTTTTTTGGCTTTTTAGCCTGTAACTNAACATTTAATTGGTAGATTCTTATGGAAACAGTACTCGACAAAGCCAGTTATATCATTGGCAGACAAATAGGGTCTCANCTGCTTCAGCAGAGCCTTAATTTAAACCTCAATCACTTTAATTCNGGCGTGAAAGATAGCCTCGAGCAAGCGGCGCTGGGATTTAGTGAAGATGAAGTTCAGAAGATTATGACTGAATTTCAGCAGAAACAAGAATCAGTTATGGCTGAAAAAAANAAGGAAGCAGCAGNACAGAACATAGCTGAAGGTGAAGCTTTCTTAAACAAGAANAAACTGTTGCCAGATGTTACAACCACNGCATCCGGTTTACAATATAAAGTGATCAATCAGGGAACTGGAGCTACTCCTTCAGCTACNGATACTGTAGAAACCCACTACGANGGCAAACTGATTGATGGCACTGTTTTCGATAGCTCATATAAGCGTGGACAGCCGGCTACATTCCCGGTGAATGGAGTGATCAAAGGTTGGCAGGAAGCTCTGCAGCTGATGACAGCAGGGACTAAGATGGAGCTTTACATNCCAGCTGATATCGCCTATGGCAGCGCTGGCAGTCCGCCGGCTATTGGGCCGGAAGCCGTTCTTATTTTTACTATCGAATTACTNGCGATAAAATAAGACTAAAGATCTTCCTTGAAGGTCAGTNTTTGTATTNTGAGAAGCATTATTAGAACACCCGCTTGTCTGTGAGGACATCGGGTGTTTTTTATTGTTGATAAGGATCGGTATTAGTTTTTCCGCCAAAGGCTCTCCNTCTTTTCTGGTNAAAACGANGGTTAAGTANGCTAGGAGAGGGTTTTTAGGNCCTCNCTCACGCNCATAGNCTAATATTAGTTTTCTTCGTTACAAGCCTCAATTTCTACATTAAGTATGATTTCATCGAGCATAAAGTAATCGACCTCTTCGTCCCCTGTTTGGTTAATGGCGAATAAGGAGCTGGATGAAATAGATTTTGTTTCACTGAGACAGGATGAGTATTCCGCTTTATCGGTAAAGATGGAAAGGTCACCCTCTTCTGTAATTTCTTTGGTTGCTTTTTGTTGACCATATTGAAAAGTCACTGCTGCCGAACCTTCATCCAAGGTATAGG
>PBRN01000146.1 GCA_002725955.1 Pseudobdellovibrionaceae bacterium | reverse complement strand
GTGACATCTTGAATACTCTCTATCCTGTCTTGTTCTTGAGGCCACCTTATCTTACCCGTCAATAAGTTAATAAGATTAATAAGCCAATGACAAATAGTACCATGCTGCTGGGTCGAAACTCCCATCCTGCCGTAACAGATTGAAGTCTTGGCATCTAATAACTCACTACTAACCTGCTCCATAACCTCGATAGAGATTCCACTAATATCTGCTAGTTGATCTAATGCTATTTCATTGAAACTTAACTGCAGTTCCTCAAGGTTTGACCATGAATGCGGCGAACACTTTCCTAGGCTAAAATTCTGCCCTAATAGTATTTTGACAATACCTGATAAAAAATATGCGTCCATACCTGGTTTGATAAAAAAGTGTTGCGAAGCTAGCGATGCCGTCTCAGTATAACGAGGGTCTATAACTACTATTTTACCACCACGATCCTTAATGTGTTTCAACTTAGATGATAATCCAGCAGCAGAGAGTAGACTACCATTTGATACTACCGGGTTAGCTCCCAGTATCAGCATATAATCTGTTCGATCAACATCAGCAATTGGAATGAGAAATTGATGCCCAAACATCAATTGAGCGACAAGCATGTGAGGTAGTTGATCGACAGAAGTTGCTGAGAAGCGATTTTTTGTACCCAGGGACCGAAGAAAAAGTGGTACAGCAAAAGTGTTTGCGTAGTTATGAACATTGGGGTTACCAACATAGCTAGCTACACTCGATGTACCATGATTTTTCTGAACTTTTTGGATTTTTTCAACGATCTCCTCAAAAGCCTGTTTCCATGGTACCGTAATAAAACCACCTTTGGTTTTTTTTAAAGGCTGTTTTAGTCGATCTGCATCTTCGTATAAATCCTTAAGCCCTTGAGACTTTGGACAATATGAACCTGAGGAAAAGACATCAGCTGGGTCGCCTTTTATTGACAAAACCTTATCATCAGATTTTTCAATAATTAATCCACACATAGCCTCACATAAGCTACAAACTCTTTCCATTTGTCTGGCCATTATTGCCCCCTATTTCCGTTGGTTGGAAGCATTTTTTATAGCTGTTGAGTTATGTTTTGAAAAGAGGTTGCATTTGAAATCAGTTGATTTGACTTCCATCATCACTTTGCTATTATTATAGCTTTTTAAATCTTATATAAAAAAAGCCTGATTAATATCTCATTGTGGGTGGTAATGAGTATAATCAAGCTTAAAATTTTAATAGAAGCCATTTATGATCTAAATAGCTCTCCCATTTTTTTACCGAGAATCATAGATGCACCTAATATACACAGTGTCAAGATCAGCATACCAATCATTCCCAATGCACTAGAAACCAAATCTCCACCTGGTTCGAGGAATAACGCATATATTGCTTTAGTCAAAGGATAGTACTTGTCTTTCATCGCCAGAATCAAACTATCACTTACATCAAGCATTGCATATGCAAAGCACATCAATCCACCTGCAACTAAATTAGCCGTTACTAAAGGCATCGTAATCTTGCGAATCGTATGAAACCTTGAAGCTCCCATAATTTCGGATGCCTCCTCCAAAGAAGGACTCATCTGTTGTAAACCGGCCGAAGCCGACCTCACCATAAATGGTAACCTTCTAATGCCATATGCAATGATCAGCAAAGGAATCGGATTCTCAACGGGATCTAAAATCGTATCGCTATAAGCAACCACATAACCAAAAGCCAACACAATGCCCGGCAAAGCCAGAGGAATCATACATAAGCTATCCAAAAAGGCCGCACCCGGTACTAATTTACGCGTAGCGACATACGCTACTAGAATTCCTATGAATACATCCAACAAGGTGGCAGCAGCAGCGAACATGAAGCTATTCTTAATACCAATCATCGAAAGGTCAGTTGCAAAAACAGCTTGATAATGCTCTAGAGTATAGTGTTCCGGCAAAATAGTCATAAACCATTTATCCGAAATACTNGTTATGATCACAGAAAAATGAGGAATCAGCGCAANAAAAACTGTACCAATGATCAATGGATAAATCAGTAAAGTCATCCAACCAGCTTTTTGGGTGGGGTCCGTAACATGACCTTCGGACATCATCTCATACTTATTGTCACCGAGAAACTTACGGGAAATCACGAAGAAACCGACAGTCATTGCAATCACGAGAAAAACCATNGCATAGCCAACNGGATTTTCATTCACATCNGTAATCATNCTAAAGATACTAACCGGCATGGTCTCGTGAAAACCAACCAACAAAGGAGTACCTAAATCAGTCAGCCCCCAGATAAAGACAATAATAGCACCAGCAAAATAACCCGGCCTGGCCAAAGGCCAAACTAAATCNACCAATTGCCTCCAACGCGGAACTCCCAGAGTTGTCGCCATCTCTTCTAGACTAGGATCAATATTGGCAATAGCTGCGGTAAGATTTAAATACATGATTGGATACAAATGTAATACCTCAAGTATAACAACTGCCCAAAATGTATTGTCACCNCCAAGCCAATCAATGGGCATATCTATCCAACCCATATCCATCAAAAACTGATTCACCGANCCACGGCGGGAAAAGAATCTCTGGACACCAATNGCTCCCACGAAAGGGGGCATAACCATAGGGACCAGTAACAATCCACTTAAAATACCTTTGCCAGGAAAATCATATCGAGCNTTAAATAAAGCTAAAGGCAAACTTACAANGGTACACAGGACAGTGACAGCGACACCTATCAAGAGACTATTAATAATCGCTGAAGTCTGAATGTCATTGGCAAAAAGAAGATTGAAGTACTCTAGGGTAAGAGTATCTCCATTATAAAAGGCTTTCCCCACCATAATAGCAACGGGAATCACAAGAAAGAAAATCATAATTAAAACCGTGAGACCAACGGTCCCAAAGCCTAAGAAATTAGATAACTTCCTTTTCCACGATGAAGATTCTTCTTTTTTATTATTGTTAGCGGTTGGTTCACTAATAGTATCTGCCATCTTAGGTCCCCTGGCCCAAACGTGAATCNGAAGCCAGCATGAGAACATCTCTGGAATCTGCCATTATTTGAATTGAATCACCAGCATTAACAAGGTTCCAAGATGCATGAAACAGNCTAGTTCGCAGTGTTTGACCCGAAATATCAAGTGTCAACTGTTCNGTTTCCCCTAAATACATCGANTCTAGTACTTTCGCTGANTTTTCATTCATTGAATTGCCATCATTCGCCAAGCGTATAGCTTCCGGACGAATGGAAAGCGCAACAGAATCACCAACCTTAAATTNACCACAGTGCCTACCGGCAACCCAATCACCCATAGTCGTGCCTACGACCCAAGAATCTCCATCACGACCTTTCACTTCGCCATCCACAAGATTGGCTTCTCCAATAAANCCTGCTATGAAAGGGTTATTGGGTGTAAGATACAGATCCCTNGGCGAATCAGTCTGAATAAGCTGGCCCCCATGCATAACAGAGACAGCAGTACCCATCGACAGCGCTTCCTTCTGATCATGAGTTACATAGACTGTAGTGATCCCTGTTTTTTTATGAATACGCGTAATATTATCCCGCATTTCTAATCTTAGCTTAGCATCCAGNTTTGAAAGCGGTTCATCGAGTAGTAAAACGTTAGGCCTAATAGCCAAGGCTCTTGCTAAGGCCACTCTTTGCTGCTGACCNCCCGATAGTTGTCCAGGAGAACGTTCNGCAAAGCGATCCAACTGAGTAATTTTTAATACNTCTTGNACTCTTTCATNGATCTCTTGCTTCGANAGCTTTCTCAGCTTTAAGCCATACTCAATATTCTTTCGAACAGTCATATGTGGCCANAGAGCATAGTTTTGAAAAACCATACCAATACCGCGATCAGCAGANGGCAACTTAGTCACATCCTTNCCATCAAATANAATTTTACCTGAAGTAGGAGTTTCTAAACCAGCCAGCATCCTTAANCTCGTGGTTTTCCCACANCCNGAAGGACCCANTAAAAAGTGCAAACTACCATCTTTAATCGTCAAAGACATTTCCTGCACTGCAGTAAAGTCACCATACTTCTTTACGATTTTTTCAAAAACTACTTCCATCAACCCTTCCGAGATCCAAGGTTATAAAAAAGGNGGCNTTGTTGNCCCCTTTANATTCTAATATTATTCCTAATGAGAAATACCTTCGTATTTCTTACTAGCAAAATTAATCCACTCATTAATCTTTTTATTTCTGAANACATTATCGTCCCAACGTTCGATCAATTTCAATGCTTCAGCTTCAGTGACAGGAACCTTACCGAGGTTGGCTAACTCAGCAGCTGTNACACCACCTTTAATNGCTCCCTTCCAAGCTTTCTTTAANGATTTATGCTTATCAACAATAAGCGCNCCAAACATATCATTAAAAACTCGTTTTAATTTAGCAGCCTTTGCCACATCTAAGTTACTCGCAAAAGCTTCTTTGCCAAANGGATTAAATTCNTGAATCCTCTTACCTTCAGTCTCAGCATAGGCTTGCTTGTTGACAGACATCCTACCNAGAGTAGCTACCTTNGGNCCATTCTTCGTTCCTTTAGGAAGAATCAANAGCTGNTGAGCCCTTGCACTTAAANCAAACTCTACGAAACGTNTAGCAACTTTCTTATTTGGGGCACCTTTCAAAANTCCAACTGGATCAGGATCAATAACTACACTTCCTTGGGGTAAGGCAAACCCGAGGTTCTTTGCCCCAAGATCTCCAACCTTCGACATAGCNTAAAAATCGATAGCCATCGCAACNGATGCATCACCAGAAACAACGGCTTTTATCGGATCAGAAGAGGAGTGAGTATAAGATCGNGTATTACCACCAATAGCAGTTAATAACTCCCAACCTTTATNCCAACCCAAGTTTTGAACGATAATAGAATTCATTGTATTNGCTGTTCCAGATCTTCTAGGATCAGTCAAAGAGAGCATACCAAAATACTCTGGCTTACCAAGATCACCCCAAGTAACAGGAGCTTTAACCCCATCNAACTTCAAAACNTTCTTATTGTANAACATACCAAAGGATGACATAGCACTAGCAAACCAACGGTTTTTTGCATCTCGAAGTTCAACGCTACCAAGCTTNGCTGGCANCTGCTTTTCAAGAGCCGCAGGTAACTTTACTGGAACCAAAANATCACTANCTGCNAGATCAGTAAATNTTGCGGAGCCNCCNCCCCAAAAGATATCAACCCCTGATGACGCTGGCTTCTTAGCATAACGAGCTCGGATAAAACGAACATCATCCGATGTACCCCCTTGATCCAACCAATCAACTTCTACTTCGGTTTTATAAGTATCTTTGTACCAAGTTTTAAAAAGCGGAATAAATTCTCTTTGAATTGTTTTTCTATGAGGGGAAATAATGACTAATTTATCTGCAGCTAGGGCTTCACCAGCAAGACCGAGAATCAATAGGAAAGAAAAAAACTTACTCATTAACTATCTCCACTTTAAATTAATTTGGATCTCTCTACTAACCAAAACAGCTACCACACCCATGAACCTTATCTATCGGAGTATCATACTAGACTCTGATCCATCCATGATGAACCGAAAATAAAAAGGTCACCACGACAACTCTAGCTAAAGGCCTCATAAAGATTTGTTCGACCTGCCAAGCCCCCAACCAAGATAGGCTTTTCAGGGTTACCCAACAGACAACCGCGGCATTTTACATAGTCAGGCAAAAGGCGCAACAAGGTTTTACAACTAATTTTGATCAACTTATTTGGACATTTGGGGAATGACTTAAAAACCTGAATATTTCCTTTGCAGTGCGTCTTCCCGGCTGACCTTTGAGACGGTTCTTGAGATTTTTTAACTTGGTTATTTTTTCTTTACGGAGCTCAGAATCGTTAGCCAAAGCCAAAAGGTGACTCGCAACTTCATCACAATCGAAGTATTGAACATACTCTTTAACAACCTCTTCCTCGGCAACAAGGTTAACCAGACTCACAAAGTCTAACTTTACCATGCGACTAGCAATGGCATAACTTACTTTATTTGCTACATAAATCACCGCCAAAGGCGTACCGGTTAGACCACATTCAAGGGTTGCAGTACCTGAGGTGACCAAAGCAACATCAACAGATGCCATCAAGTCCAAACTATTCCCTTTTATCAATCGAATTGGCCGATCTGGTGACTGCCAGAAACCATCTGATTCCAGTGCACTGCCAATATCATCAGCGCCTTCCCAAGAGGCAAGAATTTCTGAAAAAACTCCCACTTTAATACTGGGTGCCACAGATACTACGATTTCACATTCCAAGGCGGACATAATTGTCGGCCACATATTTAACATAGCTGGCAGGACTCGTTTAACCTCACCCACTCTAGAGCCAGGAAAGAAGCCAAATAAAGTCTTGTCGCCCTGTAATTTAAACTTAGTCCTGTCATCTACCGCCGCCTCAGCTCTATCAACCTGNGGGGTGCCAACATATGTATAATCAACCAAACGATCTCTAAAAAATTTCTCCTCAAAAGGGACTATGCCAAATACATGATCTGTCACTTTNTTCAATTTAGGAGTNCTCTTCTCCCCCCATGCCCATAGTTGAGGCGCCACAAATTGAAAAACAGGGATACCAAGAGCCTTNAGAGCTTCTGCGANTCGCATATGAAACCCNGGATAATCGACTAACACAGCAAACTCAGGNCGATGCCTTTCCAAATNACTAATTAANTTCACTTCAACTCTTTTAATCGCAGGAAAGTGCTTGATCACTTCCACAAAACCCATCACAGAAAGATCCTCAATNCCAACTAACTCAGCAACACCTGCAGCTCTCATTTCTGGACCACAGATACCAACAGGTTTTAGGTGTGGCATTTGGTCACCCATCTCCTTNACCAANTCAGCTCCAAGCAAATCNCCCGAAGGCTCTCCTGCGGAAACAAACCAAGTTAGANCACTATCTTTTGTAATGGGATCAAGCATGAGCCTATTTCTACCTCTAGTTGTATGCCATAATTTTTCTAATTGGTTNCCAATNNCGAAAAATAAATTGTCATATATCGATCNATATCCCAANCNAAAAAATGAGACCTGAACCCCCNCCAAACACAAAAGCTTAACATAACTGNTGAAAAGAAAGAGATTAGCTCAAGCCATAAAAAAAACAACCTTTATTTTCAGATACTTAGNCCTNAANCCTAAAGCCNATCAGNAAACCCCCGATACCCATAAGAGTAAGCTGTTAATTTTTGAAGGNAAATTTGAGATGACTNGGGAAACGGAAGAAGTNAACAAGTCTAAAAGGGATGGCGCAAAGTACCTTTGTGCAAATTGCGAGCAAAGTTTTTTCACTAGGATTGAAGCAGAACAATGCTTCGACAATTGCGAAAAGAACAATACTTGAGACCTNCTGATCAACAACGGTGGATCCTGTGAAGCCNTTAAATCAANTAACCAAATCTTTTCTANTGTTTATTCTTAGCCTAGGAGTTATACAAACTNGTCTTGGTATCTATCTGCTGCAGGTAAANCATAAGAGCAGCAAACAACAGGAACTGATCACAGCCACTCAGAATTTTTCTTCTCTTATTCGACAGAATACCAGAATGCTCATCCAAGCNCTNCACACTACTTATGANAGCNNTGACCTNAAAAGGGCNNATGAAGTNGATAATAAAAACNTAATCATAAAGGTCGCTNAAAAAATCCAACAAAGATCGGAATTNCCTATTTTCGAGATATATTCANACAAGGGCCAGCAGTTNTTAAACATTGGNGAGCCNTTGTCGANAAAACAGTTNAAATCTCAGAAAATCACNCTTTTGAACAGTGCCCTTCGTGAAGAACTNAATACAACATTTTTAAATAGATCAGGTAAATTAGCTCTNCTGGGNAGTGTNAAAATAAAACCCAAAGGAAAACCTAATAGGNTCATTGTAATAGGNACATATTTTGATCAAGATTTTGTCGATAATTTTAGAAACCATCATAACGTACATATNTCAATAATCATCAATGAAANTTTAGTNACATCNACATTATCANCTTCAAAANAGGATCAAAAGTTACAATGGTGGTTAGATCAAGGAATCAATAATCCTGAAATATACCTTTTCAAGGATTCTGANCNAAAATCAAANNCTNGCAGTGAAACAAATAANAGCTATTTCCANGTTATTAGTCTCGAAGATATAAANGGCATTCATATNGGAGACATCATTCTAGAGGCCATNNTNACTCCNTGGTACATCAATGCAAGGTCATGGATCCTNCTATCATTATCTATCATNTCCGTTCTNGTTTTTATCGGCNTCTTCATATTGCAGACNCAATGGCGAGAATTCATAAAACAAATGAAANACATGAACAAGAACATANTAAAGATATTNAGNAAGATGAATTTAACAGTATCTAANAAGGAAATTGCGAACAAAAGTTTCATATTATTGATACGCGAGGCAAACAAACTACTAGCAGGGTGGTCTAATCAAAATAAATTGGCAGACCTACGA